>NZ_CP084742.1:3709411-4018529 GCF_020520285.1 Pseudomonas sp. L5B5 | reverse complement strand
TTGCCCCACGAAGGCGCCCGGCCACAGACGGTGCGCAACACCAAGGAGCTGCGGGGGCGGATGATCCACCTGTTGCCGGTGGTGGATGCCCTGGACGACGCCCTGCATGCCCTGGAGCGGCGCGCGCCGGAGCAGGTGGAGCGGTTCGCGCCGTTGCTGGCCAAGGCCGATCAATGGCTGGAAGGCACCGCCAAGGACGCATCGGTGGAGCGCTGGCAGGCCCTGCGCAGCGAGCTTGAAGCCCTGCAACCCGATGCCCAGGCCCTGGACGACCGGCGCCAGTTGCTGTTCTCCAATGCCCTGTATCGCCTGGGTGAATGGATCGACCTGTGGCAGGACTGCCGCAGCCTGCAGCACGCCATCCAGTGCGAAAGCCAGGACACCTGGCGTGCGGTCTATCGCCATTGGCGCCTGGGTCGGTTGACACCCTTCCTCGATCGCGGGCTGATGCTGTATTCGGCGGGCTCCACCGTGCTGGCGATCATCGTCGCCTCGGTATTGTGGATCTTGCTGGGCTGGACTGACGGCGGCAGCGCGGTGATCCTGGCGGCGGTAGCTTGCAGCTTCTTCGCCGCCATGGACGATCCGGCGCCGCAGATCTACCGGTTCTTCTTCTGGACCGCGCTGTCGGTGCTGTTCGCCAGCCTCTACCTGTTCCTGATCCTGCCCAACCTGCACGACTTCGCCATGCTGGTGCTGGTGTTCGCCGTGCCCTTCATCTGTGTCGGCACCCTGACGGTGCAGCCACGGTTCTACCTGGGCATGCTCCTGACCATCGTCAACACCGCGTCCTTCATCAGTATCCAAGGCGCCTACGACGCCGACTTCCTGAACTTCTCCAACGCCAACCTGGCGGGGCCCCTGGGCCTGCTGTTCGCCTTCATCTGGACCCTGGTGGCCCGCCCGTTCGGCTCGGAGCTGGCGGCCAAGCGCCTGACCCGCTTCAGCTGGCACGACATCGTCAGCCTGTCGGAGCCGGCGACCCTGGCCGAGCACCGGCACATGGGCGCGCAGATGCTCGACCGCCTGATGCAGCACCTGCCGCGCCTGGCCATGACCGGCCAGGACACCGGCAGTGCCCTGCGCGAACTGCGGGTGGCGCTCAATGTGCTGGACCTGCTGGCCTATGCGCCGCGAGTCCAGGGCGTGGCCCAGGACCTGCTGCGCCAGGTGGTGGCCGAGGTCGGTGAATACTTCAAGGCCTGCCTCAAGGCCGGCGAGCGCCTGCCGGCCCCGAGCCCGCTGCTGATGACCCTGGACCGCACGCGTCGGGCCCTGGACAGCCAACGCCTGCAAGGTGACGACGAAACCCGTCGGCACCTGCTGCACGCCCTCAGCGGACTGCGCCTGGCGCTGTTGCCGGGCGTCGAGTTCGTGGCGTCGGGCGAGCATGAAGAACCCCTTCCCCGTGGCATCGATGGAGCACCCCTATGATCGGTGATCTGGATATCAGCGGGGTGTTCCTGCCCACGCTGCTGGTGCTGATGGGCATCACCTATGGCGTGTACCTGCTGGTGCACGGGGTACTGACACGCCTGCACTTCTATCGCCTGGTCTGGCACCGGGCGCTGTTCAACGTGGGTCTCTACGCCTTGCTGCTGGGCGCCGTGGACTCTCTCAGCCGATACCTGATGACATGAAAAAACCTTTATTGACCATCGGCCGTGTGGTCTTGACGTTACTGGTGGTGACCTTCGCGGTCGTGGTGGTCTGGCGCATGGTCATGTACTACATGTTCGCGCCCTGGACCCGGGACGGGCATATCCGCGCGGACATCGTGCAGATCGCCCCGGACGTATCCGGGCTGATCCAGCAGGTCGAGGTTAAGGACAACCAGCTGGTCCAGCGCGGCCAAGTGCTGTTCAGCATCGACCAGGATCGCTTCCACCTGGCCCTGCGCCAGGCCAAGGCAGGCCTGGCCGATCGTCAGGAAACCCTGGCCCAGGCCCAGCGCGAGGCCCGGCGCAACCGTGGCCTGGGCAACCTGGTGCCGCGCGAGCAACTGGAAGAGAGCCAGTCTCGCGAGGCCCGGGCCCAGTCGGCCCTGGCCGAGGCCCAGGTGGCGGTGGACAGCGCCCAACTCAACCTTGACCGCTCGGTGGTGCGCAGCCCGGTGGACGGCTACGTCAACGATCGTGCGCCGCGGCCCCAGGAGTTCGTGACCGCCGGGCGGCCGGTGCTGTCGGTGGTGGACAGCAACTCCTTCCATATCGACGGCTATTTCGAGGAAACCAAGCTCGATGGCATCCAGGTCGGCCAATCGGTGGATATTCGCGTGGTCGGCGACCGCGCACGCCTGCGCGGGCATGTGCAAAGCATCGTCGCCGGGATCGAGGACCGCGACCGCAGCAGCGGCAGCAACCTGCTGCCCAACGTCAACCCGGCCTTCAGCTGGGTGCGCCTGGCCCAGCGGATTCCGGTGCGTATCGCCTTCGATGATGTGCCGGCGGATTTCCGCATGATCGCCGGGCGTACCGCCACGGTGTCGATCATCGACGACCAGCCCCGGCAGGAGCCCGGGCAATGAACCACGGCGCGCGTTTGGCCCTGCTCGGGCTCGGGTTGCTGCTCTCGGCTTGCCAGGTCGGGCCGGATTACCAGGTGCCCGGGGAGGCGGCGCTGCAACGCCCTGATCTGCAGGGCGAGCTGGCGGCCAAGGGCGCCAATGTAGTCTCGGCCCCGGTGCCGGGCGACTGGTGGCGCCTGTACCGGGAGCCGCGCCTGGACCAGTTGGTGCAGCAGGCCCTGGCCTCCAGCACCGATTTGCGCGTGGCGGCGGCCAACCTGGCCCGCGCCCGGGCCCAGGTCGACGAGGCCCAGGCCGCCGGTGGCTGGAGCGGTGGGGTCAAGGCTGGGGTCGAACGCCTGCAGGAGTCCGGCGAGGCCTTCCTGCTGCCGGAGAAAGTGCCGGTGGCCAACGTCGGCAACCTGTCCATCAGCACGTCTTATCAGTTCGACCTGTTCGGCACCCTGCAGCGCGGCATCGAGGCGGCCAAGGCCAATGCCGATGCGACCCAGGCCGCGGCGGACATCGCTCGCATCACCCTGGTGGCGGATGTGGTGCGTGCCTACACCCAGGTGTGCGCGGCCAACGAGGAGCGGGAAATCGCCGAGCGCTCCCTGGGCCTGCAAGCCCAGAGCACCGAGCTGACCCAACGCCTGCGCGATGCCGGGCGTGGCGATGAAACCCAGGTCACCCGGTCCCAGACCCAGTTCAAGTCCCTGCGCGCCGAACTGCCGCGCTATGAAGCGGCGCGCCAGTCGGCACTGTTCCGCCTATCGATGCTGCTGGCCCGGCCGGTGGACCAGTTGCCCGCCGGCACCGCCAGTTGCGCCGAGCTGCCGCATATCGCCCAGTTGCTTCCGGTGGGCGATGGCGCGGCGCTGCTCAAGCGTCGTCCGGACGTGCGCCAGGCCGAACGGCACCTGGCGGCCGCCACTGCGCAGATCGGGGTCGCCACCGGTGCCCTGTACCCGGACATCAGCATCGGCGCCACCGTGGGCACCGTGGGTATCCTCGACAACCTGGGCAAGGCGTCCACCAACCGCTGGGGTTTTGGCCCGCTGATCAGCTGGACGGTGCCGGCCAACGGTGCCCGCGAGCGCATCCACGAAGCCGAGGCGGCGAGCCAGGGGGCCCTGGCGCATTTTGACGGCGTGGTGCTCAACGCCATCCGCGAAACCCAGACCGGCCTGGCCCAGTACACCGCCCAGCTCCAGCGTCGCGATGCCCTGGCCGATGCCGAGCAATCGGCGCAAGTGGCGGCGGACCAGACCCACCGCTTCTTCCAGGCCGGGCGCGCGTCCTTCCTCGCCGACCTGCAGGCTACCCGCACCTACACCGACATGCGTGCGCAGTTGGCGGCGGCCAATACCCAGGTGGCGATGAGTCAGATCGATCTGTTCCTGGCCCTGGGCGGTGGCTGGGAAAGCGGACGAACGCAAGGCCCGGAACACGCGAAACCCTGAGGCGGTTGCTATGCTTTGATCAGTTGGACAAGTGCCTGGTGCAACGTGCTTTCCAACCGATCAAAGCATGTGATGGCCATGGGGACTCCAATAATGAAAAACCCTTATGCTCCGGGCTTCTGGTGCGCGCTCTGCGCCCTGGTGCTGCTGTCCGCCACCTATTTCTACGGCGTCATGCTGGCCCACCAGATCGACAAGGCCATGGTGTTTCTCGACAGCGCCAGCGCGCTGATCGCCGTGCTGGCCATCGGGGTGGTGGCGTGGTCCTCGTTCCAGGGCCAGAAAATCAAGAAGCGCCAGCTCGAACAGAGCAAGACCCTGGTGGTCATCTGGGACACCAAGGTGGCCCTGCGCCGGGTCGAAACCGTGTTCGACCGCTACTTCTGGGGCAGCTACTGGCAGCCGGGACGCACCTTTGCCGAAGTCATGGGCGAGCTTACAGGCACCCCGCTGGAAAAGAGCCTGGAGGCCCTGAAGAAGCAGTGCATGCTGCTCGACAAGCAGGCCGAGGACGGCCACCACTGGCTGAGCAATGCCCGGGAGCTGTCGGATGTCGCCACGGCCATGGCCCGGGAGCGCTACCAACTGGACTTCTGCGACCCCCGTGGGGAGTCCCGTGGCAACAGCGCGGTGATCGACCGCGACTTCGAAGTGCTGGTCTACACCTGGAGCGCACGGCTCAAGAGCTTCGACCATCAACTCGATGCCCTCGAGGTCGAATACTCCTAGCCGCAAGCCGCAAGCCGCAAGCCGCAAGCCGCAAGCCGCAAGCCTGGAGCCTGCGATCCTTTGCCTTTGCCTTTGCCTTTCGCTTGGAGCTTGGAACTTGCTGCTCGCCGCTTCGCTCTTTTGTTGGGCTCCCACCTGCCGCCAGTGATAATCTGCGCCCGTTTCACGCGGAGTCGAGCCGCGACCCATCACGGGTTCAGGGAAGACGACCACACCTTCAAACAACGGATATTGATCGGGTCAGACATGAATAAATCAGCAGGCGTACTGTTAGGAATCGTCGTCGCAGTAGGTGCAATCAGTGCCGGCGGCGCCTGGTACACCGGCACCAAGCTGGAAGGGGTTCTGCAGCAGCAGATCGTCGAGAGCAACAAGGAGCTGCAGGCAGCGCTGATCGGCTACAACGCCACCGCGACCCTGGAGCTGGTGTCGCTGGAGCGCGGCCTGTTCAGCAGTGACGCCCGCTATCGCCTCAAGGGCCAGGGCGACGTGTTCCACGGTGATCTGGAACTGCTGATCGCCGACCACATCGAGCATGGCCCGCTGCCGTTCTCGCGCCTGGTTCGCTTCAAGTGGCTACCCGTCATGGCTTCCAGCAATTACGAACTGGTGAACAACTCCCAGACCGACAAATGGTTTGCGGCCACCAAGGGCACTGCACCGTTCAAGGGCGTGGTCAATGTCGGTTACGACCTGTCCGCCGAGGGCACCCTGGATTTCGCTCCGATGGAACTGGCCCTGGATGAGCTGAACAACCTCAAGTTCTCTGGCCTGAACGCCACCTTCAGCGTCAGCGAAAACCGCCGCAAGGCCAAGGTCGACGGCTATATGGACAGCCTGGACCTGTTCCTCAGCTCGCCGGACAAAGCCCCGCTCAAGCTGGAAATCAAAGGCCTGACCCTGGCCAGCAACCTGCACAAGAGCAGCTTCGACTACTACCTGGGCCAGAACACCCTGGAGTTGAGCGGCCTGAATGCCACCTTCGGCGACAAGCAGTCGGTGCTGACCCTGAAGAACTTCGAACAGAAGACATCCAGTGAAGAGACCGGCAGCAACGTGGCCGGCCGTGCGGATTACCGCGTGGGCGAGATCGCCTTCGACGGCAAGGCCGTGGGCTCCGCCGAGATGCTCTGGAGCATGAAGAGCCTCGACAGCCAGGGCATGCTGGAGCTGGTCCAGGTCTATCAGAACGTACTGCAGCCGTATCAAAAGGCTGCCGCCGAGGCCTCGGCCAAGGGCGAAGGGGCGCCGGAGCTGCAAATGAGCGAAGCCGAGGAGGTCAAGGTCCGTGCGGCGGTGAACAAGGTCCTGGCCGCCAAGCCGCAGATCGCCCTGGAAAGCCTGGCACTCAAGACTGGCAACGGCGAAAGCCGCTTCAGCCTGAGCCTGGACCTGGCCAAGCCGCAGAGCCTGGAGCTGCCCACCGCAGAACTGGGCAAGCAACTGATCAGCCAGCTCGATGCCAAGCTGTCGTTGTCCAAGCCGATGGTGGCGGACATGGCCGCCTTGCAGGCCCAGGCCGAAGGCATGACCGACGCCAAGCAGATCGCCGAGCAGAGCGCGGCCACCGCCGAAATGCTCAGCGCCATGGCCGTTGCCACCCAGCTGGCCAAGCTGGACGGCAATAACGTGGTCTCGGCTCTGCACTACGCCAACAACGAAGTGAACTTCAACGGCCAGAAGATGACCGTCGAGCAGTTCGTCGGCTTTGTCATGAGCAAGCTGGGAGGCGCAGGCGCCCAGCAGTAACCGGCTGTGCCGGGCGCCCTGGCGCCCGGCTTGCCTCTCCCAGACGCCCGGTTCGTGCTGCTCACGGCCCGGGCGTCTTGCTGTCCAGGGCCCGGTGCACGGGGCTTTGGAGCGCCTCGCCGATCGGATTCTGAATAATTATTGCATTGCAATTTCTGAACTAACCTACGTGAAAGACTTCTCCCGGAAAGCTTCTCTGGAGTGTCTGATCCCGGTTGCCGGGGCGTACAGGCAGGGGGCGCGGAACTCCGGCTAGCCACGTAAAGGTGCTGACGAAATGCAATGCACTGTCCATCCTGCTCGCCGCTATGGCCTTCGTCCGTTGTTTCGTCTGGCGCTGTGCAGCCAACTGTTGTTGCCGGGGCTGGTGTTCGCCGATGCCGCCTATGACCAACTGATCATCCAGGCCAGGTCCGGCAGCTACGCGCCGGCCCTGGATCACCTGCGGCAAGTGCCGAGCCGCCAGTTGACCAACGGGCTGGTCAGTGACCACCTGCAGATCGCCAGCTGGGCCGGGCTCGATAGCGAGGTGGTGCATGTCTACGAGAGCCAGGGGCGCAATCGTGTGCTGCCGGTGCAGGCCCTGACCGCCACTGCCCGCGCCTATCGCAACCTCAAGCAATGGGACAACGCCACCCGGCTCTATCGCCAGGCGCTGGAGCGCGACCCGCAGAACGCCGACCTGCAACTGGGCCTGGCCCTGACCCAGGCCGATGCCGGCCAGCCGGCCGAAGCCGTGGCACGGGCCCGGGCGCTGGTGGCGGCCCGGCCCGACGATCCGAACCGGCGCCTGGCGCTGGGCTACGCCCTGACGCGGGCCAACCAGCCCCAGGATGCACTGGTGGAGTACGACCAGGCCTTCACGCGCGCCGGCGCCCGGCCCGATGTGCTGCGCGAATACATCTACGCCCTGCAACGGGCCCGCCTGCCGGAGCCCGCCGTGCGCCTGGCGCGCCAGCATCCGGGGTTGATCGACCCGGTGATCCAGCGGCGCATGGAGGCCGACCTGGCCGCCGAGCGAGTACGCCTGTCGGAGCTGGCCAGCCGCAGCGAGAAAGAACGTTTTGTGGTGGCCGACCGTGCCCTGGCCGACTACGACGCGCTGTTCGCTGCCTGGGGCAACGACCCCAAGGCCCGGGACGACGTGACCCGCTGGCGCATCGATCGCCTGGGTGCGCTCAAGTCCCGGGCACGCACCGCCGAGGTGATCAGCGAATACGAGCAACTGACCGCCGCGGGCGTGGCGATTCCCACCTACGCCCTGCGCTGGGTGGCCTCGGCCTATCTCGACCAGCGCCAGCCCGAGGTCGCCGTCGACCTGTACCGCAAGGTGCTGAGCGCGCCGGATGCCGACCGTGGCAATCGGGTCGAAGACACCACCGCCCTGTACTACTCGTTGCTGGAAAGCGAGCAGCCCGAGGCGGCGCTGAAGGTGGCCAGCGGCCTGGCCGATAGCGAGCCCCAGCGGATCCAGCTGGTCGGGCAAACCGTGGGCGACCCCAACGACGACTGGCTGGACGCGCAACTGTTGGCGGCCCAGGCCGGCACCTACGGCAACAACCTGCCCGACAGCGAACAGCGCCTGGATGAGCTGGCCATCAAGGCCCCGGGCGACGTCAGCGTGCGCCTGGCCCAGGCCAACCTGTACCTGGCCCGCGACTGGCCGCGCCGGGCGGAGTACCTGCTCAAGGAGCTCGAGAGCGTGGCGCCGCGTGATATCGCCCTGGAAGTCGCCCAGGGGCACACCGCCCAGGACCTGCAGGAGTGGCGGCAACTGGATGCGCTGACCGACGACGTGGTGGCGCGTTATCCGGAGAACCGTTCGGTGCAACGCCTGGCCCGGGAGCGTGAAGTGCACGACATGGCCGAGCTGCGTGTCTCGACCTATGGCGGCAAGAGCAACGGCGGCGGCAGCAACGGTGCCGGTGCGGTCTCCGGCAGCCGTGACTTCGGTATCGAAAGCCGACTCTACAGCCCGCCCATCGACGAGGACTGGCGCGTGTTCGCCGGTGCCGGCTACGCCATGGGCGATTTCCAGGAAGGCACCGGCCATCACCGCTGGCAGTTGTTGGGGGTGGAGCGGCGCACGCGCGACATGACCATCGAGGCCGAGGTCTCCAATCACTCCTACGGCTACGGCAACAAGACTGGCGCCCGGGTTTCCCTGGCCCGGGACATCGACGATCACTGGCAGTACGGCGGCAGCCTCGACTACCTCACCGCCGCTACGCCGCTGCGGGCCCTCAACAGCGATATCAGCGCCAATGGTGGCAGTGCCTTCCTGCGCTGGCGCGCCAATGAAAGCCGCGAATGGAAACTGGCCCTGAGCCCGTCGCATTTCAGCGATGGCAACAACCGTTTCGAGGCCCTGCTCACTGGCCGCGAAGGGGTGTATCGCTCACCCGGGGTCCAGGTCGACCTGGGCCTGGAAGTCGGCACCAGCCACAACACCCGGGATGACACGCCGTACTTCAACCCCAAGTCGGATTTCAGTGTCCTGCCGACGGTGAACGTCAACCACGTGCTCTATCACCGCTACGAAACCTCCTGGAGCCAGCAGTTCCAGGTGGGCCTCGGCACCTACAGCCAGCGTGACTACTCCACCGGCGGCGTCGGCCTGCTCAGCTATGGCCAGCGCTACAGCTGGAACGATGTGTTCGACATCGGCGCGGTGCTGAGCGTGATCAACCGGCCCTACGACGGTGAACGGGAAACCGACTTGCGCCTGGCCGTGGACCTTACCTATCGCTTCTAGAGGACGAGTGTGACGATGAGCCTGATCAAGCGTTGCATCCTCTTGCTGGGCGCGCTGCTGCTCGGTGCCTGTTCCCAGCCCGCTGCGGATTTCGTCACGCCGGCGCAGCGGCCGGTGCCGAACAACGAAGCGCCCTGGCCGAAGAACCATGTGCTGGGCATCGCCTACCACGATATCCAGGACCGCAACCCGGACCAGCGGGTGGTGGCGGTACGCACCGATCGGCTGCTCCAGCAACTGGCCTGGCTGCGGGAGAACGACTACCGGCCTGTGACCGTGGACCAGATCCTGGCGGCGCGTCGGGGTGGGCCGGAACTACCGGCCAAGGCTGTGCTGCTGAGTTTCGACGATGGCTATTCCAGCTTCTATACCCGGGTCATGCCGGTGCTGCGCAGTTATCGCTGGCCGGCCCTGCTGGCCCCGGTGGGCACCTGGATCGACACCCCGGCCGACCAGCCGGTGAACTTCGCCGGGGAGCTGCGACCGCGCTCGCAGTTCCTGACCTGGGCGCAGATCCGCGAGATTTCCCGTTCCGGGCTGGTGGAGATCGCCGCCCATACCGATAGCAGCCACCTGGGCATCCTCGGCAACCCCCAGGGCAACATGCAGCCGGCCGCCGCCACCCGCCGCTACGACGCCGCTACCGGGCGCTATGAACCCGAAGCGGATTTCCAGGCGCGCATGCGCAAGGACGTGAACACCATCTCGGACAAGATCCTGGCCGCCACCGGCTATCGTCCGCGGGTCTGGGTCTGGCCCTACGGCACGGCGGATGGCTCGACCCTGCAGGTGGTCGATGGCCAGGGCTTCAAGCTGGCCCTGACCCTGGACGACGGCCTGGACCGCCTCGACAACCTGATGAGCAGCCCGCGCCTGCTGGTGGTTTCGGACCCGGACGGCATCCACTTCTCCAACAGCATCGTCGGCGTGGAGACCGCAGCCCCCATGCGCGTGGTCCACGTGGACCTGGACAACGTGTACGACCCGGACCCCAAGCAGCAGGAGATCAACCTCGGCAAGCTGGTGCAGCGCATGGCCGACCTGGGCGTCAATACCGTGTTCCTCCAGGCTTTCGCCGATCCCAAGGGCGATGGCCTGGTGCAGTCGCTGTACTTCCCCAACCGCCACCTGCCCATGCGCGCCGACCTGTTCGACCGGGTCGCCTGGCAGTTGCGCACCCGAGCCCATGTCAAGGTCTACGCCTGGATGCCGGTGCTCAGTTTCGATCTCGATGCCCGGTTGCCCCGGGTCACCCGCTGGGACCCGCAGACCGGCCAGGTGGCGGTCGATCCGAAGCAGTACCGGCGGCTGTCGCCGTTCGATCCGCAGGTACGACGGTTGATCGGCGACCTGTACGAGGATGTGGGACGCATGACCTCGGTGGACGGCATCCTGTTCCATGACGACGCGGTGCTGTCCGATTTCGAGGACGCCAGCCCCGAGGCCCTGCGCGCCTACGCCGCCCAGGGCTTGCCGGGCTCCATCGCCGAGCTGCGCGACGACCCTGCGGCCTTGCAGCGCTGGACCCGCTTCAAGAGCCGCTACCTGATCGATTTCACCCATGAGCTGGCGGCCAAGGTCCGGGCGATCCGCGGGCCCCAGGTGCAGACCGCGCGCAACCTGTTCGCCGAGCCGATCATCAATCCCCAGAGCGAAACCTGGTTCGCCCAGAACCTCGACGATTTCCTCGCCAGCTACGACTGGACCGCGCCCATGGCCATGCCGCTGATGGAAGGCCAGAGCGCCCGGCATTCCGGGCCGTGGCTGGAAGCCCTGGTGGACCAGGTGCGAGCCCGCCCCGGAGCGTTGCAGCGCACGGTCTTCGAACTCCAGGCCCGGGACTGGACCCAGAAGCCCGCCAGCGACCTGCCTGCCGGGCAGATGGCCGACTGGATGGGACGGCTCAAGCGCCAGGGAGCGATCAACTTCGGTTACTACCCGGACAACTTCCTCGAGAACTCACCGGACCTGAAGACCTTGCGGCCCGCCCTCTCCAACAAATGGAGTCCATGAATCATGATGGATCGTATCTTCGCTGTGGTGGTTCTGGCGCTGGTCATGGGGGTGCCCCTGGGCCTGATCTTCGTGGTGACAGGCGAGTTCCTCATGGACTTCGTCTTCTACTACCCGTTGTTCATGTCGGCGTTGTGGATCGCCGGTGGCCTGTATTTCTGGCTGCACTGGGAGCGTCACTGGCCCTGGAGCGACGACACCCTGCCGCCGCCGCTGGCCGGTGAACCGCTGATCAGCATCCTGATTCCTTGCTACAACGAAGGGGAGAACGTCGCCGATACCATCCACGCGGCGCTGGCCCAGCATTATCCGAACATCGAAGTGATCGCCATCAACGATGGCTCCAAGGACAACACCGGGCAGATCCTCGACCAGCTGGCCACTCTCGATCCGCGCCTGCGGGTGCTGCACCTGGCCCAGAACCAGGGCAAGGCCGTGGCCTTGCGCATGGGCGCGGTCGCCGCCCATAGCGAATACCTGGTATGCATCGACGGCGATGCGCTGCTGGCGCCCAATACTGCGGCCTACCTGGTGGCGCCGATGCTCGACAACCCGCGCCTGGGCGCGGTGACCGGCAATCCGCGCATTCGTACGCGCTCGACCCTGGTGGGTCGGGTACAGGTCGGCGAGTTCTCCTCGATCATCGGCCTGATCAAGCGCACCCAGCGGGTGTTCGGCAAGGTCTTTACCGTCTCCGGAGTGATCGTCGCCTTTCGCCGCACGGCGCTGCACCGGGTGGGTTACTGGAGCCCGGACATGATCACCGAGGACATCGACGTCAGCTGGAAGCTGCAGCTGGACCACTGGTACGTGTTCTTCGAGCCCCGGGCCCTGTGCTGGATCCTGATGCCCGAAACCCTGCGCGGCCTTTGGAAGCAGCGGCTGCGCTGGGCCCAGGGTGGCGCCGAGGTGCTGTTCAAGAACATCCGGGGTATCTGGGAGTGGCGGCATCGCTACTTGTGGACCTTGCTGTTCGACTATTGCCTGTCCACCGGCTGGGCGTTCACCTTCCTGCTGTCGGTGATCTTCTGGGCCCTGGGCAAGTTCATCGTCATGCCCGAGGCCATCGCGGTGCACAGCATCGTGCCACCGGCCTTCACTGGCCTGGTGCTGGCGATTGTCTGCCTGACCCAGTTCGCGGTCAGCATCCTGATCGACCGGCGCTACGAGAAGGATCTGTGGAAGACCATGTTCTGGGTGGTCTGGTATCCATTGGCGTTCTGGTTCATCAGCCTGTTCACCACCCTGGTGAGCTTTCCCAAGGTGCTGTTCAGCGAGCGGCAGAAGCGTGCGCGCTGGGTCAGCCCGGACCGTGGCATCAAGCCCGTCGATGACAAAGAGGAGGCGCGCTGATGAAAATCATCCGGACTCGCCAGCGTCCATTCCTGGTGGTGGTCGACGTCTTCTTCACCCTGCTGGCCTGGGCCGCACTGCTGTACCTGCTGATCCGTGGACTCTGGCCACTGATCTACAGTCATGAAGGCCCCCGGTTCGAGGCCGGCGTGCTCGATGCCCTGACCACTTTGCAGTTCTATGGACTGGTGGCGGTGATCAACGCCGTGCTGCTGATCTCCTGGGCCCGCTATCGCCAGCGGCGCAGTCGCAAGTATCCGCCGCGCCTGCCGGCACCAGCGGTGGATGACAAGCGCCTGAGCGAGACCTTCAAGCTCAGCGATGCCACGTTCGCCCAGATGCGCCAGCCCGGCAGCCTGATCGTGCACAACGATGAAGAGGGTGGCATCAGCCATGTCACCACCCAGTTCTACCGCATTCCTCCCGACAGCCAGCCGCATCCGCCCCTGGTGGCGGAGCCGCCGCCGCGAGTGATCCACCTGCGCTCCGAGGACGACGAGGGCAAGCCCTAGGCGTCACCTGGCTGGTGGCAAATCGGGCGTCGATTGCACGGAACCCGGATCGGTTGATCCGGGTTTTTTATTGTTCTGATTTTTATAGGTTCAACTTCAGCTGTTTATTTAGTTCATTTAAGAGATATCTGAATGTTGATCAATGACTGATGTTTAAAGTGACTGTCCGTTAGTTGCAGGAATATGCTCTCCGCGCTCCATTCGGCCTTCGGGGTCCGACATCGGCCAAGCGGTTTACAGCCCGGTTACCCGGGCTTTGCGGCCGTTGGATCAAGGGGTTTGTCGTTACGCCACCCTTTATGCCAAGGGTGTAAACAACCCCCTGATAGATAAATAACTTCCTTGTTTCCTGGCGAGTTGGAACGCTGTTTTCCCTCGGACGGAAAACACGCTGAGGAACCGGCAAGCGTTTGCTTGAAGTGGCCGTTGGATAATTGACGCCAGCGTAGTGGCACATTAGTATCGCTCGCGCTGTTGACCCCTGCAGTATGTTTCGAAGGACCGAACATGTTTTTTCCTACCCTCGGGATGAGGTTGTGTTGTGTGCTGTCCTGCCTGTTGTATCTGGCAGGCTCACTGAACAGTGCCTCAGCAGCCCCGATGAACAATCCTGGTGACCAGGAACTGATCCGCGATCGCCAGAACCGCCTGCTGGAAGAGCAGCAGCGGCGCCTCGAGGAGCTCCAGGACCTGCCCGGCAAGAGCGCTGTCCCCGTGGCGCCGGCGGCCCCGACTGACAGCCGCTGCTTTGCCATCGACCACATCGAGCTCAAGGGCGCCGACGCCCTGTCCGCCACCGAGCGCGAGCGCCTGCTCAGGCCCTACATCGGCCAGTGCCTGGGAGTGGCCCAGCTCAACCAGCTGCTCAAGGTCATCACCGACCACTACATCGAAAAGGGCCTGGTCACCAGCCGCGCCTACCTGCCGCAGCAGGATCTGTCCCGTGGCCACTTGCAGGTGCTGGTGGTGGAGGGCCGGCTCGAGGGCCTGAAGGCCGCCGAAGGCAGCAAGCTCACCGCCCGTGAGCTGGGCATGGCGTTTCCCGGCAAGGCCGGGCAGTTGCTCGACCTGCGGCAGATCGAGCAGATGGTCGACCAGCTCAACCGCTTGCCCTCGAACCAGGCGCAAATGGAACTGGCCCCCGGCCAGGCGGTGGGCGGCAGCGAGGTGCTGGTCAAGAACACCCCGCAAAAGCCCTGGCGGGTCGGCTTGTCCCGTAGCAACGACGGGCAGAGGAGCACTGGCGAGCAGCAATGGGGCAGTTCCTTCGAGTGGGACAGCCCCCTGGGCCTGGCCGATCAACTGGTGCTGCGCGGCGGCCACGACGCCATCAGCGATCACCAGAAGACCTCGCGCAACGCGATGCTCTACTACAACCTGCCGCTGGGCTGGTGGAACCTCAGCTATAGCTACAGCCAGAGCGAGTACCGCTCCCTGGCCCAGGGCCAGGGCTTCGACTTCAAGCAGACCGGCGACAGCCAGAACCACCAGTTACGCGTGGAGCGGGTGATCCACCGCGATTCGGTGAGCAAGACGTCCCTCAACGCCGGCCTGACCCACCTGCGTACCAACAACTACATCGAAGACAGCAAGCTCAGTACCAGCAGCAACCGCCTCAGCGAAGCGCAGTGGGGCATCAACCATGGCCGGCGCATCGGCGGGGCCTTCGTCAACCTCGACCTGGGCCTGCAAGAGGGGGTCGGCGCCCTCGATGCCCAGCGCCAGAACGAACGCGACAAGTACGGCAACCGCCAGGCCAACGCCCGCTACCGCAAGTACACCGCTACCGCCAGCTACCTGCAGCCGTTCAAGTTGTGGGACGAATCCCTGGTGTTCAGCAGCCTGGTCACCGGCCAGCGCAGCGAGGACATCCTCTTCAGCTCCCAGCGCATGAGCCTGGGCAGCCAGTCCTCGATCCGTGGCTACAAGGACCAGAGCCTCAACGGCGACAGCGGCTACTACTGGCGCAACGACCTGCGCTGGAGCCGCCCCGTGACCTGGACCTGGTTGCAGCCGGTGTTCGCCGAATACGGCGCCGGGCTCGGTTATGACGTCGGCGTCATCCGCAACGACCGCTACAACGCCGAGCAGCATGGCCGGGTGTCCAGCGACTCCATCGAGCTGTTCGCCCGTGGCAAGCACCTTGCTGCCAGCGTGACCTTCGCCCATTCCCTCGAGCGGCCAGATGCCCTGAGTGAACGCGAAGCACCGATCTACTTCCGCCTGGATCTTTTTCTCTAATTTCGCTCTTTACCCGAGATAAACGACATGGATGTTCGTCAGTTTGCCTTCCTGGCCCGCCAGCCTTCCGCAACCCTGCAACCGCGTGATTCGTTCTGGGGCCTGCCCAAGCGTGGCCTGGCGTTCATCCTGGCGAACGCGATGTTCTGGCAGCCGTTGCTGGTCATGGCCGATGGCATCGTGGTCAACGGCAGCGGCACCACGCTCGGCCAGGCGGGTAATGGCGTGCCCATCGTCAACATCGCCACGCCCAATGGCAGCGGCCTGTCCCACAACACGTTCAGCGACTACAACGTCGGCCAGCAGGGCGTCATCCTCAACAACGGCATCGACCGTACCCAATCCACGCAACTGGGCGGGATCATCCTTGGCAACCCCAACCTGGGCGGTCGCGCGGCCAATGTGATCCTCAACGAGGTCAACGGCGGCAGCCCCAGCCAGCTCAAGGGCTACACCGAAGTGGCGGGGCAGTCGGCCCATGTGATTGTCGCCAACCCCTATGGCGTCACCTGCAACGGTTGCGGCTTCATCAACACCCCGAAAGCGACCCTGACCACCGGCAAGCCGGTGATCGAGAATGGCCAGTTGCAGCGCTACCAGGTGGACCAGGGCAGCGTCGCCATCGAAGGCGCGGGCCTCAACGCGAGCAATATCGACCAGTTCGAAATCATCACCCGCAGTGCCAGGATCAACGCTCAGATCCAGGCCAGGCACCTGGCGCTGGTCGCTGGCGCCAACGACGTCGACGCCAAGACCCTCAAGGCCACCGCCCGGGCCGCCAACCCGGTGGATGCACCGCAACTGGCCATCGACTCCTCGGCCCTGGGCGGCATGTACGCCGGGGCGATCAAGCTGGTGGGCACCGAAGCCGGCGTGGGGGTGAAGCTCGACGGCAAGCTGATTGCCAGCGGTGGCGATATCCAGCTCGACGCCAACGGCCAGTTGCGCATGGCCCAAGTGACGGCCGAGAAGGGCGCGGTGGCGATCAAGGCCCAGGGCCTGGAGACCCAGGGCGCGGTGTATGCCGGGACCGAACTGAAGGTTGAAACCCAGGGCGACCTGCACAACCGCAACAACCTGGTGGCCCGGGACCGCATCACGCTCACCAGCGGCGGCACCTTGAGCAACCAGGGCATCATCGAGGCCGGGGTCAATGCCGACAACAGCCGCAATGCCCAGGGCGATTTGAGCCTGCGTGCGCAGAGCCTGGACAACGCCGGCAAGAGCCTGGTGGCCAGCCGTGATGTGAGCGTGACCACCACGCAAACCCTGGACAACCAGGGCGGCACCCTCAGCGGGCAGCGCCAGGTCACGGTCAATGCCGGAACCCTGGATAACCAGAACAAGGGCCGCGTGCTCAGCGCCGGTAACGCCGACCTGACGACCGGCCAACTGCGCAATGCCCAGGGTGGGCTGATCAACAGCGCCGGCCAGTTGAACGTCCGGGCTGCAGCCCTGGACAACCGGCAGGGCGAACTCTCGAGTCTGGCCGGCCTGAAGCTGCAAGTGGCGACGCTGGACAACGTCGCCGGGCTGGTCACGGCCGGTACCCAGTTGCACCTGAACGTCGACGGGGCCCTGAACAACCAGGGTGGCCAGCTCACCAGTTTGCAGACCCTGGACCTCAAGGCCGGGCAGGTGGACAACCGTGACGCAGGACGCATCGCCAGCAACCACAAGCTGACGGCCAGCGTCACGGCGCTGGACCAGCGCAACGGCGGACGCCTGACCAGCACCATGGCGCTGGACCTGGATCTGAACCAGGGCTTTCTGAACAATCAGGATGGCTTGATTCGTGGCCCGCGCCTGGTGCTGAACAACCTGGCGCAGGTCAGCAACCAGGACGGCGAGATCTCCAGCGCCCAGGCGTTCACGCTGAACGCCCAGGGCCTGGATAACCGCGGCGGCGAACTGCTGAGCGACCAGGGCCTGACCCTGCGCCTGGATCAGGCCCTGAACAACGTCAGCGGCCTGATCTCGGCCAAGGGCCTGACAGTCCGGGCGGCTGCGCTGGACAACAGCTCCGGCACCCTCACCAGCCAGGACGCGCTGAACCTGAACCTGGACGGCGCCCTGACCAACCACGAAGGGGAGCTGTCCAGCGGCGCCGATGGCGAACTGCACGCGGCCAGCCTGGACAACCACGCGGGCAAGCTGATCAGCGAAGCGCGCCTGACGGCCGTCATCGCCGGCCTGCTGGACAACCAGGACCAGGGGCACGTCAGCGCCCAGGGGGCGATGGCAATCCGGGCGGGCAGTGTCGACAACCGCCAGGGCCACCTCATTGGCCAGGACCTGCTCACCCTCGACAGCGCGCTACTGGACAACCGCCACGGCAAGGTCAGTGCCGGGCAGCGGCTGCAGCTCAACGTCGATAGCCTGGATAACCGTCTCAACGGCCTGCTGCTCGGTCGTTCGGCAGTCAACTACCGGGGCACGACACTGGACAACCGGGGCGGCTTGCTGAGCGGCGCCGGGCCGGTACGGCTGGATGCCGCGCTGGTGGAAAACGCCGGTGGCCGGATAGCCAGCCAGGCTGACCTGAACGCCAATGTCGAGCGCTTCCACCAGCAAAAGGGCGAGCTGGTGGCCCAGGGCAACCTGAGCCTGACGGGCCGTGTCCTGGATAACCGCGAGGGAGGCTTGGTCGGCGCTACAAAAGCGCTGGAACTCAAGGTCGACGACATCGACAACCAGCGCGGGAGCCTATCCGGTTCCACTGGCGTGAAGGTCAATGGCACGCGCCTGGACAACAGCAGCGGCAAGCTGCTGACCGACACGGACCTGACGCTGCAGGTTGCGCAACTGATCAACCAGAGCCAGGGCCTGGTCTCCGGCAAGGGCCAGGTGACCGTGCAAGGCCAACGCCTGGATAACCGCGAGGGCACCGTCTCCGGGGAGAAAGGCCTGGCGCTGCACCTGACTGGCAAGCTGGACAACACCCGGGGCGTGCTCACCACCGAAGGCGCCTTGGGGGCCAGTGCCGCCAGTGTGGATAACTCCACCGGCAAGTTCTCCAGCGCCGGCGCCCTGACCCTGGCCAGCAGCGGAGCCCTGGACAACCGGCAGGGTTCGATCAGCAGTGCCGCTGGCCTGGGGCTGGGCAGCTCCAGCCTGGATAACCGCCACGGCCTGCTCGATGCCAAGGGCCCGGCAACGGTGACCACCGGAGCCTTCGACAACACCGCCGGCGGTCGCCTGGTCAGCCTCGACAGCCTCGAACTCAAGGCCGGGCAAGTCAGCAATGGCGCCGGCAGCCGCATTGCCAGCGATGGCGCGCTGACGGCCAGCGTCAGTGGTTTCGATCAGCAGGGCGGCCAGTTGTTCAGCAAGACCTCGCTGAACCTGGACCTGAACAACGGTCAGTTGAACAACCGCCAGGGGCTGATCAACGGCCCGCTGCTGATGTTGAAAAACCTCAATGGCGTCGACAACCGCAACGGTGAGATCTCCAGTAGCCAGGCCTTTGTCCTGGCCGCCAACACCCTGGATAACAGCGCCGGCAAACTCATCAGCCAGCAGGCCCTGACCCTGCGTATCGAACAGGCCCTGGCCAACCTCAAGGGCCAGGTGTCCGCGGCGGCCTTGCAGGTGCGCAGCGCCAGCCTGGATAACCGCGACGGCATGCTCAGCAGCCGTGGGGCCACGACCGTGACCGTCGATGGCTCGCTGCTCAACCAGGGCGGCAGCCTGATTGGCGACGGTATTGTCCGGCTCGATGCCGCCAGCCTGGATAACACCCATGGCCAGGTGTCCGGCAAGAGCGATGTGCTTGCCCGGGTGGCGCAAGCCAGCAACCACAACGGGCTGCTGCTGGCCGATGGTTCGTTCACGCTTGAAGGCTCCGGCCTGGACAACCGCAACGAGGGTCTGGTCCGGGCCACCGGGGGCGTGAAGCTCCAGGTCGGCGAGATCGACAACCGTGGCGGCGAAATCTCCAGCAAGGCGGATGTGCACCTCAAGGGGCGGCAACTGGATAACAGCGACGGCGGCCAGGTGATCGCCGGGCAGGCCCTGGACCTGATGCTGGACAGCATCCTCAACCGCCACCAGGGCAAGCTGCAGGCGCAGACCGCACTGGCCCTGAACGGGACCCGCCTGGACAACACCGGCGGCAGCGTGAGCAGCCAGGAAGAGGTCACCCTGGAGCTGGCCGGTGACCTGCTCAACGACCAGGGTTCGTTGAGCAGCGAGGGGCGGTTGACGGTCAACACCGCGAATTTGCACAACCACCAGGGCGTGCTCTCCAGCGCCGGGCAACTGGGCATCACCAGCCTGGGCCAGGTGGACAACCGGGGCGGACAGCTGGTGAGCGATGCCGGCCTGGTCCTGCACAGCGCCAGCCTGGACAACACCCAACAGGGCACCCTGAGCAGCGCCCAGGCCCTGCAGATCACCACCGGGGCGTTCGACAACAGCCAGGGCGGCCACGTCAGCGCTCGCGACACCCTCGATGTTCACGCCGGCCAGCTGAGCAACCGCGACGGCGGTCAGCTCACCAGCAATCAGGCGCTGACCGCTACGGTCACCGGCCTCGACCAGCAGGGCGGCAAGCTGTCCAGCAACAGCGCCGTGACGCTCGACCTGAATCACGGCCAGCTGAACAACCAGGCGGGCCTGATCAACGGCCCGCTGCTGAACCTGAAGAACCTCAAGGGCGTGAACAACCAGGGGGGCGAGATCTCCAGCGCCCAGGGCTTTGTCCTGGCCGCCGAGCACCTGGACAACGGCGCTGGCAAGCTGCTCAGCAACCAGGCCTTGACCCTGCGCGTCAGCCGGGAACTGAACAACCTCAAGGGGCTGATCGCCGCCCAGTCCATCGATGGCCGCGCCGCCAGCCTGGACAACAGCGGCGGCACACTGACCAGTCGCAGTGACCTGCTGCTGAACATCGATGGCCAGTTGGGCAATCGCCAGCAAGGGCTGATCAATGCCACCCGTAACCTGACGCTCAACAGTGTCGGCCTGGACAACCAGCAGGGCACCTTGACCGCCGCCGCCATTGGCCTCGACCTTGGTGCCGGCGACCTGAACAACAATTTGGGCCTGATCAACAGCGCCGGCGTCCTGACCCTCGAGCACCTGCGGGACCTGGACAACCGCCAGGGTGAAATATCCACCACGCAGCAGCTGGAGCTGGCCGGGCGCCGGCTGGACAACGACGCCGGCACACTGATCAGCCACCAGGGCCTGAGCCTGAACGCCGGCCAGATGAGCAACCGTGGTGGCCTGATGTCTGGCTGGCAAGGGGTGAAGATCGATGCCGCGAACCTGGACAACCGCAACAACGGTACGGTCTCCAGCCGCTACGGCAAGCTTGAGGCCCGTGTTGCCAACGACCTGCTCAACCGTGACGGCGGGGCGCTGGTCAGCCAGCAGGACCTGAGCGTCAGCGCCGCCAACCTCGACAACAGCGAGCGCGGCGTACTCTCCAGTGCGGGCGGCCAACGCCTGAGCGTCAGCGGGCGACTCGATAACAGCCAGGGCGGCCTGATCGACAGCGGCGCCGACCTGGACCTGCAGGCCCAGACCCTGGTCAATGCCGCAGGCACGATCAACGCGCAGCAGCAACTGAGCGTGACCGGCACCCACCTGGATAACAGCGCGGGCACCCTGGCCAGCAATGGCGCGGTGACCCTCGACCTGCTGGGTGCCCTGGTCAATACCCGGGGCAAGCTGGCCAGCGCCGAGCAGTTGTTGCTCAAGCGCGCCAGCCAGGTCGACAACCAGGGCGGCGAGCTGATCAGCCAGGGGCTGCTGAGCCTTGCCGCCGGCAGCCTGGACAACCGCAACCGCGGTACTGTCGCGGCTAATGGCGCCTTGCTCCTGACCCTCGACGCAGCCTTGCAGAACAGCGCCGACGGCTTGCTCCACAGTCGCAACGCGGACGTGAAGCTCAAGGCCGGCAGCCTCGACAACGTGGCCGGCGTGATCCAGGGCCAGACGGCCCTGGACCTCGATGTGCAGGGCGCCTTCGACAACCGGCGCGGCAAGGTCATCGCCGAAACCGCCGACCTGGACCTTGCGGCCGCAACCATCGACAACCGTGGCGGCACGCTCTCCAGCCTCAAGGGCACCTTGCAAGGCAAGGCCCTGGGGGGCTGGCTGCGCAATGACTTCGAGCAGGACAACCCGCGCCAGGGCGGAATCATCCAGGCCCAGGCGCTGAGCTTGAGCAGTGCCAGCCTGAACAACCATGGCGGTCGTCTCGCCGCGCAAAGTGGCGACACCATCATCACCACCGGGGATTTCGACAACCGCGACGGCGGCGTGTATGCCCAGCAAGCGGTCAAGGTCAACGCCGCCAGCTTCGACAACAGCGGCGATGTGCGTGGCCAGGTCGCGGGCAACCGGATCGACTTCGACCTCAGCGGTGCACTGAACAACCAGCGAGGCATCC
Source organism: Pseudomonas sp. L5B5 (assembly GCF_020520285.1). Taxonomy (NCBI): domain Bacteria; kingdom Pseudomonadati; phylum Pseudomonadota; class Gammaproteobacteria; order Pseudomonadales; family Pseudomonadaceae; genus Pseudomonas; species Pseudomonas sp. L5B5. Next base: position 3,996,808 of record NZ_CP084742.1, on the reverse strand, counting down.
TGGAAAGTGCCCAGACCCTGAACATCCGCGCGGCTAGCCTGGACAACCGCAGTGGGCAACTGCGGGCGCTGGGCGCAGAGGGCCGTACCGGCTTGCAGATCGCCGGGGCATTCGATAGCCGTGCCGGCAAGCTGGAGACCGCCAACCGCGACCTGACCCTGGATGTCGGCAGCTTCCAGAACCAGGGCGGCAGCGTCTTGCACGCCGGCACCGGCACCTTCGATATCAGCACCGACAACCTGACCCGGGCCGGGGGCAACCTCGTGACCCGGGGCGGCCTGACCCTGGACACCGACACCTGGACCAACAGCAGCGTGATCCAGGCCGGCCGCCTGACCCTCAACGTCAACACCCTCAACCAGACTGCAGAAGGCCAGCTGCTGGCGTCCGAAAGCCTGGTGGGCCGCGGCGGCAACTGGTCCAACGATGGCCTGATCGCCAGTGATGGCAGCCTCGCCCTGACCCTGGGTGGGAGCTATGGCGGCAGTGGCCGGACCAGCAGCCAGGGCAACCTGGACCTGAGCGCCGCACAGTTGAACCTGGCCAGTGCCGGCAGCCTGGCGGGTGGCGGTCGGACCTCGATCGACGTGCTCGGGCAAATGAACAACCTGGGGCGCGTGACCTCCAGTAGCGATCTGCACATCAAGGCCGACACCGTGCTCAACCAGGGCACCCTGGCCGGCGCCCAGGGCTTGACGGTGAAGGCCCGCAGCTTGAGCAATGGCAGCCTGGAAACCAACGGCGGCGGGCTGCTGTTCAGCGGCGCCGACATGGACCTGCAGGTTACCGAGCTGACCAACAACCGCAGCGATATCTACAGCCTGGGCAACCTGGTGGTGGCTGGTCGTGACAGCGCACGGGCCGCCAGGATGGAGAACATCTCCGGCACGCTCGAATCCCAGGGCAACATGCAGCTCGATGTCCAGGAACTGATCAACCGCAAGGAAAAGCTGACCTACAAGAAAGAGTTCGTTTCCGGAAACATCACCGTTTCCAACTACTACTCGGGTAGCAAGCACCGGCAGACCGACTATTACGCCCGGGAGACCTTCCGCAACATCGTCGACGAAGATTCGCAGCAATCGCTGCTCCATGCAGCAGGCAACCTGGCGATCCAGGGCGGCAACATCGCCAATACCAACAGCACCATCAGCGCCACCGGCAACATCAGCATCGCTGCCGACAATCTGCTCAACAAGGGCGACGTGGCCGGGGAGTCCGTACGCACCCGCAAGTGGTATTCCGGCTGGGCCAAGAAAAAGAGCGACTACGCCTTCAGCGGTGGCTACGTCGCCGCCTACAACGCGCAGGCAACACCGACGCCGATCTCCGAGCAAGCGTTCAACAACTACACCTCCACCTGGGGCGGTGGCCTGGTCAGTGACATCACCACCGATTCGCAGGGCGTGGGGAGCGCTGTTTCAGCCGCCATCATCCAGGCCGGTGGCGCGGTTTCGATCAATGCCAGCCAGACCCTGGTGAACAGCTCGGTGACGCAATCCAAGCGCCCTGACAGAACCTCGCAGCCCGGGGTCGATACCTCGGTGCGCGGGGGTGTCGAGCCGGTGGTCGTGAAGCTCAATGCTCAACTGCCGCCAGACCTGGCCCAGCAGCAGGTCAACCCGCTGACCCTGCCAGGGTTCAGCCTGCCCTCGGGCCAGAACGGCCTGTTCCGCCTGAGCCAGCAAGACGGCAGCACCGCCACCGGGGCCGCGCCCCAGCAGTGGAGCATGGGCAGCGCCCAGGTCAGCAACGTGCAGCACCAGAAGGCCGTGCCCACGGGCGTGGAACGCGAGGTGACGATCACCGGCTCGACCCCGCTCCAGGCCCAGGCGCTGGAGTCACTCCAGGCCAATCGCCAGAAGGGTGAGCGCGCGACCGGCGCCACGGCGATCACTGTCGCAACGCCCGGTATCGAGACAGGCCCGTTGGGGCGGACCACGGTTGCCGATAGCCAGCCAACCGCGGCCTTGAACAACCAGGCCTCCGACCCTAGCTTGCTGAACATCAACCGCGTGCAGGGGTTGCCGGAGCGCTCCCCGGCGGCTCAGCCGCACAAGTACCTGATCGAAACCAATCCGGTGCTGACCGACCTCAAGCAGTTCATGAGCTCGGACTACCTGCTGTCCAACCTGGGTTACAACCCCGATGAAAGCGCCAAGCGCCTGGGCGACGGTTTCTACGAACAGAAGCTGATCCAGCAAGCGGTAACCGCCCGCACCGGCCAGCGCTTCATCAATGGCCAGGACACCGACGAGAAACTGTTCAAGTACCTGATGGACAACGCCATCAAGAGCAAGCAGCAGCTCAACCTGGCGGTGGGCGTGAGCCTGACCTCCGAGCAGGTGGCGGCCCTGACCCATGACATCGTCTGGCTGGAAAGCACCGAGGTGAACGGCGAGCAGGTGCTGGTGCCGGTGCTCTACCTGGCCCACTCCAACAACCGCCTGGCGCCCAATGGCGCGCTGATCGCCGGCAGCGACCTGAACCTGATCGCCGGGAAGAACCTGGACAACGCCGGCACCCTGCGGGCCACCCACAACCTCTCGGCCCAGGCCGGGCAAGACCTGGTCAACAGTGGCCTGATCGAAGCCGGCGAGCGCCTCGACCTGCTGGCCGGCAACACCCTGGTGAACAAGGCCGGCGGCATCATCGCCGGGCGTGACGTGAGCCTTAGGGCCAGCCAGGGGGATGTGATCAACGAGCGCACCGTCACCGGCCTCGACAGCGCGATTGGCGATCATCGCTTCCACAACGACCTGCTCGACAGCAGCGCACGGATCGAAGCGGCCAACCAGTTGAGCGTGGATGCCGGTCGCGACCTCCTCAACAACGGCGGCAGCCTGAAAAGCGGCGCCGACCTGAGCCTCAAGGCCGGTCGTGACATCCGCATCGCCTCCGTCGAGAAAATCGACAGCGCCGACCAGGGCGCCCACCACCGCAGCCAGACCATCACCCAGTCCGGCTCCACCGTGGAAGCCGGACGCGACCTCAAGGCCCAGGCAGGCCGCGACCTCACTGCCATCGCCAGCCAGATCGAGGCCAAGCGCGACATCAACATGACCGCCACCGAGAACCTGACCCTGGCCTCGGCAGCCGATGAAGAGCACGCCTACAGCAAGACCAAAAAAGTCACCCGCCAGCAAGACCAGGTCAAGCAAGTGGGAACCAGCGTCAAGGCGGGTGGTGATGTGAGTTTGGGGGCGGGGCAGGATCTGACCCTGATCTCCAGCCGGATCAGTGCTGGTGATGACGCGTACCTGGTCGCGGGTGACAAGCTGGAGCTACTGGCCGCCCAGGACAGCGAATACTCGCTGTATGACATGAAGAAAAAGGGGAGTTGGGGAGCCAAGAAAACCCAGCGTGATGAAGTTACCAAGGTCACCCACGTCGGGAGTGAGATCGCCACGGGAGGTGACTTGGTACTGGCCAGTGGTGGAGACCAGAAGTATCAGGCCGCCAAGTTGGAAAGTGGCAATGACATCAGCCTGAACAGCGCAGGGGCTGTCACCTTCGAAGGCGTGAAGGACCTGCATCAAGAAAGCCACGAAAAAAGCAGCAACAGCCTTGCCTGGACCAGTGCCAAGGGGAAAGGCAATACAGATGAGACATTGCGGCAGACCCAGATTGTGGCTCAGGGCGAGCTGATCATTAAGGCCGCCGACGGTCTGAAGATCGACATCAAACAAATCGACCAGAAGTCCGTTAGCCAGACCATCGATGCAATGGTACAGGCCGATCCGCAGCTAGCGTGGCTGAAGGACGCCGAGAAGCGTGGTGATGTTGATTGGCGTCGAGTTCAGGAAGTCCACGACAGTTTCAAGTACAGCCATTCTGGCCTTGGCCAAGGCGCGATGCTCGCAATCATCATCATCGTGACCGCTTTGACCGCAGGAGCGGCGAGTGGCGTGGTGGGGACGGCGTTTGCGGGTGCAGGTTCTGCCGGTAGCGGCACAATCATGGCCGCTGCAGGAAATTCCGCGATGGTTACAGCCGGGACCGCCGCAGGAACTGCAGCGGCAGGTTGGGCAAACGTTGCGGTCACTGCAGTTGTGACATCCGCTGCCAGTGGTGCGGCAGTTAGCACAATAAATAACAGAGGAAATATAGGCACAGTAATAAAGGATATTACGTCCAAGGACGCAATAAAGGGTTATGCCACTGGAGCGATAACTGCTGGTTTGACTTCAGGGGTGTTGGATAAGACTTTTGGAGTCACTGGTGACAACGTAAATAAAGTCACTAAGGGGTTTGACTTAGGCAGTATTAAAGACCTCGGGAAATTTGGGGCCTATCTGGGAGCTCAAGGGGTTGTCCAGGCAGGCGCACAAACAGTTATCCAAGGAGGTCGTTTTAGCGAGAATCTTAGTAAGTCGCTAACCGCACAAGGGCAGCATTTACTGCAGGCGGGTGCTTTCAACTGGGTTGGAGATGTTTCGGACAAATTCGACTGGAAAGAAGGAAGTTTGGAAAAAGTGGCTTTCCATGCACTTGTCGGCGGAACTCTCAGTAAGGCGACAGGTGGGGACTTTGCTACGGGTGCAGCTGCGGCTGGTGCTAATGAGGCGCTTATCTCGCACCTATCTGGTTTAATTGATAAAGATAAAAATCTTGAATTGATGTTTTCTCAACTTATTGGCATCAGTGCAGCTGCTGCTGTCAATGGTGATGTGGCCAAAGGTGCGGAAATTGCCAAGAACGCTACGGCATATAATCGCCAACTACACCCAGAAGAGCGTAAGCGTATCCAACAGCAAGCAAAGTTGTTGGCAGAGGAACAAAAAATTAGTGTTGTCGAGGCTGAACGTCGTTTGGCTGAAGCCTTTGCCTTCTATACGGATAAAGCCTGGCAAGAAAAGCTTGGCAGTACAGGAGTGGTGTTTTCAGACAGTACGTTAGCTCACTTGGGACAGGCGCTGGCTCCGTTAGGTGCCTTTTATGATGTATCAAGGGAAACTGTGGGCGATGTTCCTATTCCCGAATCGGTGAAAAAATACACACCCTCTGAAACATTGGCAATGCTGAAGAACTATGAGTCTACCCACGCCGACTTCTTCAGCCCGGCATTAAATCTTGAGTATATTACTGACCGTGAACAACGAAATTATTATGAAAATAATCTAAATCATCGGCGATATGATATTGCCGAAGAGGGGGTAGGTGCGGCGAAGGGCATTGGCAATGCCTTTAAAGGTGAGGCAGAGGGTATCTATGATTTTGGTAAGCGTTTAGTAGAAAACACACCTAACACTGTTAATGGTGTCACCCATGGCCTGATACAGCTTGCGAGTGATCCACCTGGGGTGATCGCTGCATTTAATAGTGCCAAGCAGGATGCAGAAAACCTTGCTCTTCTATATCGCTTACAGGGTAATCCCGGTGCGGCTCTTGAAGTAGATATGAAATGGGCAACTGAGTTTGCATTGAGTTTTGCGGTTATTAACCGGGTCGGAAAGCTCGGTAAGGTTGCAAATGCACTACGGGATCAGGAGTTGGCTGCAAAAGGGGGAGTTGCTGCTGAAAAAGCTGTTCTGCCGGCTGGTTATCGTGAGGGCGGTTCAGTAGGAGCTGCTTTCAATGAGACGGGAGGGTTACCAGAGGGTTATCGCCGGGTTATCAATAGCAAGACGGGTAATATCGAGGTTCTGGCGGCAGATGGAAAGTTCTATTATGAAACCAGTAATGGGCTGAAACCCAAGGCGGGAGGTAACCTTGCTGGATTGGTTGAGGCAGAGAAAAATATCGATTTGAAGGCACAAGCTTCAAAAATTACAGCCCCAATTGATTTTGATGGTCACATAATTAGAGCCGAAATAAAAGCAAATGGAAGTGTAGTCGGTGGACACTCGACTGTGACTGGTGATGTTCGCGTCATCCCTGGAACCGAGTCTGTTCCGAATGCCCAAGGCGTCTATAGTGCAAGAATTGAAGTAGTAGATCCCCGTAATTCTGGAGCGTATTTACCAAAAACAAACAACGGTGGTGTATCCACAATGTTCCCTAAGTCTTGGTCTTCTGATAAGATAAAAGTAGAAGTTGATGCCGCGTTCCAGAACAAAACAGTAGTAGGAAATAAATGGACCGGCACGACACCAAGTGGCGTAAAGGTTGAAGGGTTTATTAGCCCTAAAACTACCGTTTATCCGAAAATGTAGGTTTAGTTAAATGGAAATTTGTTTTTTTTGGGATGATGAAGATGGTGTTTATGTGCCAAATTGTCGATCAAATGTTCTTAATGAGAATGGGGTGGATTTTTTAGCGTGCCTTTTTACTGATCATGGTGGGCAAAAATATGAAAACTCCATACCATGGTTGGATGAAGGATTATCTAGGATTTTATTGGTTAAAGATGGTGTTTTAAAAAAAACAGATTGGAGTCGTGATAGCTGGGGTGTAGAGCTAAGTCAAAGTTCGGCAAAAATATATTCCTTGTATGATGAGGATTATTTTTCAATTATAAATATTGATGAGTTTGAAAAAGCTTTAACTGGTTGGAGACGTTTTATTCTGAGTGCGTAGATTTTAGATGTCAGATTTGTCTTGAGGCTTAAACTTAAGAATCCTGTTGTAAGCCAGGTGTTTTTTCATGTAAGCGGTGGTGCCGGAGTATTGAATACCCAACTGGGCGAGGGAGTTGCATTAGATGTTTTTAATGAAAATATTCTTCGTGTGGAAACATTGCGTTAAGTGGGGGTGTGATGTTTTTATCTTTGGCTGAGCGTCGTGTGCCCATGAGATTAACTTATCAATTGGCTGAGGAGCTTAGGCGTGACCCAGAGCAGGTTTTTTAGTGCAGTCGTTGACGTTGGATAAAAATAGACCCTTGTTAGAGCTTAAGGGAAGTTTTGGACTTTTTGGCTCTAAGGAATGGTGGGGTAATATTGGTTGTGGCGTTATGCCTGCAAAGAAAATTTCTGGTGTTATAGTTAGGGTCTACTATTCTGGTCAGGATGGTGATATGCCTGATAATACAATGGATGTGATGCTGGATGAAGGTGTTTTGTGCACTGAGGGTATTTATGTTCATGATGAAGAGGATGTCAGTTTTTATCAGGTCGGCTCACGTGTTGAGATTTTTTATGTGCTTGATCCCCTAAAGAATGAAAGTTTATCTCGTGATCAGTCTGGTGCTTCTAAAATAGTTATAGAGGTTGCGGTTTCGGTTGGGAGGGCGAACGTTTAGTCAGTTGAAATCACAGGCAGATATTGATTTCGCCAGTGGAACAATTTTTCTAGTTCGTAGAAAATTATAAAAACTATGTGTAATAGGGAAGGCTCACATGATTAAGATTGTCTGCAAGATTGCCTCTGTTGTTTCTATAGCCCTGCTTTACGGCTGTGCCTCAGCCCCATCAATGGAAAAGATGCAAGCCGAAGTCGCGCAGTACTCACCACCCAAACCTGCCGTTGCTGATAAAGGGTTGGTATACGTCGTTCGCCCCAGCAATGTGGGAATGATGGTGCGTTTCAATGTCTTCCTGGATGACAAGGAAGCCGACTCGGAAATGGGCTACAACCGTGGTAACCAATACATCTATTTTTACGTCACTCCAGGTCAGCACGTGATCAGCTCCAAGGCTGAAAACTGGGCAGACATGTCTGTGACGGTAAAAGCTGGCGAGGTTATCTACCTCAAGCAAGAAGTTGAGGCTGGCGTGATGATGGCTCGCAACAGCTTGAAGGTGTTAAGTGATGTGGAAGGGCGTTATCTGGTCAAGGATGCAAGCCTGGGCACTATTGCCAAAGAGACCAAGTAAGGCTTTGACCGATCGGTATTCGATCTACTGCGAGAGAAAAAGGGCGACTTTCAAGTCGCCCTTTTTGGCTCACTGGAGCACCTGTTCCAGCAACCCTCACGACATTTCCAATTCACCTGCTTGATGATGAAAACAGAAAGCTGGTCAATCCGATTGTTGATGCCTCAGGCAGGAATCCCACCAGTGGCGGCTATGCTGAAGATGGCGCGCCAGGCGGTTTACGCATCAGGGCCCGCCACTGGGTATTCGCGCTCCTGGGGCAGCAGGCGCCGCGCCTCTTCCAGGTCGCCAGCCAGCACCCGCTCATGAATGCGGTGCGCCAGCGGCGTAACATCGCTGATGCGCTGGATCCACTGGTTGACGTACAAGCCCACCGCTTCCTGGCCAAGGCCGATCTGGATGGCCCGGTGTTCCTGGGGCTGCAGGTGCAGGTCGCGTTCCGGGTCCCACTGGATGCGCACCGGCGACTGGTCCTTCAACTGCAACCATTGTTCTTTGCTCAGCCCCTCGTCGGCATGGCTCGGGCAGCTGTGGGCCAGGGCCCATTCGAAGCCTTCGCGGCTGATGTCGATGGCCAGGATGCGGCTCTGCCCAGCGTCTTTGAAGCCCCAGCCGGCGCGATACATCATCCAGAGGAAGGAGGGTTTTATCCAGGTCATGCGCTCCATCTTGAACGGTGGCGAGACGAAGGTGCCATGGGCCAGCGCCGCATCGGCAATGCTCGCGGAATAGGCCTGGTAGACGCGCAGGGTGCTGGCGTCGTAGACCGCCCGGATCTGGCGCAGGGGGATGTTGTCGGCCGTTGCAGGCATGGCATTTCCTTGTGCAAACGGGCGGCGGGGTCGCCGCCCAGGGTCGTTCAGAAGACGGCCTGCCGTTGCAGGCGCAGGGTGGTCACCTCCAGCAGGTCGCGACCATCGCGCAGCAGTATGCTGCACACCAGGGTCAGTATCGACACACGAATACCCCGAGCTGGACGAGGCGTTCTTTCGTCAGGCCGAGCTGCATCTGCCGGGCAAGAAGGCCGTGACCATCCGCCTGGATGCCGATGTGATGGAGTGGTTCAAGAGCCAGGGCGCGGGTTACCAGACGCGCATCAACCAGTTGCTGCGCCAGTACATGCAGGCCCACCGAGGCTGATTCCAGCGAAGGTGGACGGGGCACGGTGGTTTTGGCTGGAAAATTCCGCTTTATTTCCATTTACAACCACCCCTGTACTCAAGCTCAATCTCCAACCGCGCCTTGCGTGAAGGGCGCGTTCATTCAAGCCGGCTATAGTCTGGTGCTCACCCTCGCTTCCCTGCGCAAAAAGGTGCTTTCGTATGTCTCGCTTTGCCTTCCGCAATACTTGGCTGGCCGCTGGTACCGTGCTGCTGTGCCTGCATCTTCCCGTGCAGGCCCAGGAGCGTTTCACCCTGAATGTGCCCGGGGTGTCGGATGACCGGCTGTTCACCACCGGTAATGCCAGTGACGCCAAGGGGTGTGGTGGGCACAACAATTCCCCGGCGCTGAACTGGACTGCGGGCCCTGCCGGGACCTTGAGTTATGCCATCGTCATGCACGACCCGGATGGCGCCAAGGGCCAGGGTGTCGATCACTGGGTGCACTACGGCCTCAAGGCCAGCACCCGGCAACTCCCGGCCGGCGCCGGCACCAAGCCGAACCTGGAAGGCCTGGCCGGTATCAACAGTCGCAACAGCACCACCTACATGGGCCCCTGCCCGCCGGTGGGCGACAGCGCCCATCACTACATCATCCAGATCTTCGCCCTGGACCTGCCGCCCGATGCCTTGCCCGCCGGGCTGACTCGCGCCCAATTGCTGGAAAAGATCAACGGGCATGTGCTGCGTAACAGCAGTGTGGTGCGCCGCTACTCGCGCTGAAGAATTTTTTTCAGGGGGCTTAACCCGAATCGCCAAGGCGTTTCGTCTGAAGGGGGGAATGGATCATTTCTTCCCGAGGTCAGCCCCCATGTCCCTTCCTCTGCATTTCCTTCGCCCGGCCACCCAGGGTTTCGCCATCGCTGGCTTGCTGCTGGCGATTGCCGGTTGCGGCGTGTCGTCCAAGCCCGAGGCCACTGCGGAAGCTGCGGCCCAGGGCGCGCTGCAGGATGCACCTGAAGCCCAGTACGATAGGCCACGTGCCGATACGTCCCTGGCCAAGCGCGGCCTGCGCCCGGTATCGATGATCGCGCCCATGCCGGCGCCGGCGGTGTACCGCGAGTCATTCCAGGCCGCTTACCGTGAGGAGCCTCGCGAGCAGTACCAGGCCCTGCCGGACAACCCGATCCACAGCGTGGCCGAGGCTCCGGTGTCGACCTTCAGCGCTGACGTGGATACCGGCGCCTATGCCAACGTCCGCCGTCTGCTCAACCAGGGCAGCCTGCCGCCCGAAGGCGCGGTGCGCCTGGAAGAACTGGTCAACTATTTCCCCTACGACTACGCCTTGCCCACCGATGGCTCGCCCTTCGGCGTGACCACTGAGCTTGCGCCCACGCCGTGGAACCCCCATACCCGCTTGCTGCGCATCGGTATCAAGGCGTCGGATCGCGCGGTGGCCCAGTTGGCCCCGGCTAACCTGGTGTTCCTGGTGGATGTCTCCGGCTCCATGGACCGCCGCGAAGGCCTGCCCCTGGTCAAGAGCACCCTCAAGCTGCTGGTGGACCAACTGCGCGATCAGGACCGGGTATCGCTGGTGGTCTATGCCGGTGAATCGCGGGTGGTGCTCGAACCCACCTCCGGCCGCGACAAGGCCAAGATCCGCAACGCCATCGACCAACTCACCGCCGGAGGCTCCACTGCTGGCGCCTCGGGCATCCAGATGGCCTACCAGATGGCCCAGCAGGGCTTCATCGACAAGGGCATCAACCGCATCCTGCTGGCCACCGACGGCGACTTCAACGTCGGGATCAGCGATTTCGAGAGCCTCAAGGCCATGGCGGTCGAGAAGCGCAAGAGCGGCGTTTCCCTGACCACCCTGGGTTTTGGCGTGGATAACTACAACGAGCACCTGATGGAGCAGTTGGCCGATGCCGGCGATGGCAACTATGCCTACATCGACAACCTGCGCGAGGCGCGCAAGGTGCTGGTGGACCAGCTCAGCTCGACCCTGGCGGTGGTGGCCAAGGACGTGAAGCTGCAAGTGGAATTCAACCCGACCCAGGTCAGCGAGTATCGCCTGTTGGGCTATGAGAACCGTGCGCTCAAGCGTGAAGACTTTAGCAACGACAAAGTCGATGCCGGTGAAATCGGTGCCGGACATACCGTCACGGCGCTGTATGAAATTGTCCCGGTGGGCGAGAAGGGCTGGCTGGAGCCGCTGCGTTACGGCCAGGCCAAGGCGCCGGCCGCCAGCGCCAAGGCCGACGAGCTGGCCATGCTGCGGGTGCGCTACAAGGCCCCCAAAGGTGGAAACAGCCGGTTGATCGAACGGCCGATCAGCGCCCAGCAACCTGCAGAACTGGCCAAGGCTAGTCCTGACCTGCGCTTTGCCGCTGCGGTGGCGGCGTTCTCCCAGCAGCTCAAGGATGGCCGCTACACCGCGGACTTCAGCCTGGCCGACACCGCCACGTTGGCCCGGGGTGCCCGTGGCGATGATCCTTATGGCCTGCGAGGCGAGTTCGTACAGCTGGTGGAGCTGGCGCAAAGCCTGCAAACTCAAGCCCCCAACGACCGGGCGGCCGATGCGCTGGGCCAGCATGCCGTGCAAAGCCGCCTTGAGTAGAACCATGACGAGCAGTGAACAGGAGTTTCAGCGCCCTATGTCTGCTCCCCATCCGTCCACCGACGCCAGCAGCGATGAAGCGCTGCTGGCGCGTTATCGTGCTGGCGATGGTGCGGCCTTCGAGCTGTTGTACCAGCGCCACCGCCAGGGCCTGTACCGGTTCCTGCTGGGCCTGTCCGGCAAGGCGGAGCTGGCCGAGGAGGTCTACCAGGAAACCTGGCTCAGCCTGATCCGCAGCAGCAGCGGGCCATCGGGTCGGGCCAGTTTCCGCACCTGGCTGTACCAGATTGCGCGCAATCGGCTGATCGACCACTGGCGCAAGCACGGTGTGCGCACTCCACTGCACGACAGCTACGACGAACAACTGCATGCCGAGGTCGACGGCGCCCCCGGGCCCGAGCAGCAATTGAGCCTGTGCCGCGACCGGCAGCGCATCGACGCCGCCCTGCAGGATTTGCCCGAAGACCAGCGCGAAGTGTTCCTGCTGCGCGCCCATGGCGAGCTGGAGTTGCCACAGATCGCCAGCCTGACCCAGGCACCCTTGGAGACGGTGAAAAGCCGTTTTCGTTATGCGCTGAAAAAATTGCGTCGGCTCCTGGCCGAGGAGGTACTCACATGACTGACGCCCGACAGACCCCATCCGCCGAGGAACAGGTGCTGGCCCATGTGCGCGAGCACAGCGCGATAGAGCCGCCGGCCCACCTCGACGCCCTGATCCTGGCCGCCGCTCGCCGCGAGGCTCCCGCACCCCGGCCGGGGTTGTGGCAGCGCTGGCTGCAGGCCTGCCAGCGTCCGCGTTACCAGGTGGCCTTTGCCAGCCTGTTCGGCGTGGCGCTGATCATCGGTATGGTGCAGCGTGCCCCGGAGCCTTACCCGACCCAGGTGTTCGCCCCGGCGCGAGCCCCGGCCCCGGCCCCGGTGCCTGTGGCAGCCAAGGCCAGGCCCCGGGCCATGGAACAGGCCGAGATGGCCCCGGCACCAGCCCCGGCCGAGGCATCCGGTGCCCTGAGCGCTCCCGCCCCGGCGGCGCCCACCAGCAGTTTCGCCATGGCGCCGCACATGGACCGGCTCGAGGAACGACTCGCGCAATCGGACGCTCCCTCCGAGATCCATGCATCGCACCTGGCCAAGCGCATGGCCGCGACGCTCGGGCCGAGCCCCATCGAGCGGCTGGACCCGGTTCTGAAGGAGGTGTTGCGCCTGTGGGACGGAGGCCATCACCGTGCGGCTGCCGAGCTGTTGCTCAAGCTGTATGCCGCCTACCCGGACGAGGACCTGGACAGCCGCTTGCAAGCCTTGCGTCGCCGGTGAGGCGCAGGGCTTGGCTGCGGGGAGGGAAAACGCGCACTATCGAGGTCATTTTCAGAATTCGAGAGGCCGGTCATGGCTCCCCGCATCGACCGCATTGCGGCAATGTTGAACTGCCCGATCAAGGGCGCGGATATCCGCCAGGCCATCAAGGAGAGCCGCAAGGACTTCGGCCTCGAGGAAGCCGAGGACGAGGACGAGGACGTGGACGATGTCGAGGTGCTAGCGCCGCAGGCCCAGGCGGGCCAGCCGGCCAAGGCCGCCGAGGATCAATGAACCCGGCGGCCTGAGCCGTCAGGCGTAGGGCGTGGCGGGCAGGTCGAGGAACTCGGCGCAGGCGCCATCTGCGTTCATGCGCCGGGCCCGTTCTGTCAGCAACCGATGGTGGTTTTCCACTTGCCAGCGATACCAGCTCAGGCGCTGGACGATCCGCCGCTTGCAGGCCTGCGGCAGCTGCCCCAGCAAGTCGGTGCTGTCAGGCGCCAGGCGGGCTCGGGTCGAGTAGTAGCTGAAGAGGTTTTCCCGCAGGCCGAAACAGTCCTCCAGGATCTGCTCGATGCTGTAGGCGTACAGCTCGAAGCTGGCACTGAACTGTTGCTCGCCGTCGGCGTTATCGCGCAGGTAGGTAAAGATTCCCGGCCAGTTGATGCAGTACAGGTGTTCGTCCCAATCGCCGTCCCGGGTCAGGTACTGGCCCTGGCCACGAAAGAACTGGGGGATTTCCTGGCGCGCCAGGGCGATCTCGAAATTGCTGGTCATCTCATCTTCCCTCGACGTCGGCGATGCTGACGGACAATGCCACGCACTCGATCACGCAGTCGAAGCCGATCTTCAGCCGTACGTAGTAACCGGGGTTCAAGCGGGTGAGTTGGGTGCGCATGGGCCCATCGAAGCGTGTGCCGCTCATGGTCAGTTCGCTGATGCCCTGGATATCCAGCATGAAGCGGCAATGGCCCGGCCCTTGCGGGCTGTTCCAGCTGGCGGGCAGGAGCTGGCGGGGCAGCTCCCCGGACAGGGCCAGGTGCAGTCGCTCGCCGTGGAGTTGCGGACCGGGGGTGTCTAGCTCGTAGGGCGTGGCGGCGAGGCCGAACAGCGCTTTCCAGGCCTCGGGGTTGTCGACGCTGAACAACCAGTCGCGGCTGCCGTGATCCCGTTCGGCAATCTCCTGGCATTGCTTGAGCGAGGGCAGGTCCGCACGGACCAGGTCGTCGTGCCACAGCTCGCGGGCAGCGCGCAGCAGCCGCTGGAAAAAGTCGCGGCTATCGATCACTCGCTCCGGCCAACGGCTGGGCCACTGCGGGTCCTCGTAGTCGTCCTCGGGCGGTTCCCAGACCTTGTCGAAGTCGTAGTGCGTATCGGCCACGGCCGCTTGCAGCGCCAGAACCCGTTGCTGTCGATGGCGGAAGTTCTCGCGCAAATCTTCCCGCGCCAGGCAGAAGCGGCGAATCAATTGTTCGCGGTCGTCGGGGTCGTTGGGGTCATAGCGGCTCAGCTCGGCATCCAGCGCCTCGGGCATGCGGTAGCCGGTGAAACAGGCGATCCAGGCCTGCAAGGTTGGCTGGTACGGTTGGTCGAGCAAAGGATGGCGCAGCATCGGGACCTCCTGTCCGGGGGGCGGTGAATGTAGCAAGTTGTCCACAGCCCTGGCAGCCCCGGGCGGCGATGGCCTTGTCGTCCGGTTTGTACCTGGCAACAAAAAAGCCCCGGGCCATGGGCCTGGGGCTTTCTCGTTGAAGCTGGTGCACCCGGCGGGATTCGAACCCACGACCCCTGCCTTCGGAGGGCAGTACTCTATCCAGCTGAGCTACGGATGCAGTGCGGGCGACATCATACCTATGTCCACCCGGGGCGTCCACGCCGGTTTTCATGTGCATGCCGCCGTCCGCTAGCCCCGCAACTAGCGGCTAATGCCGATCAGTCAAGGACTTTGTAGGAGCGAGGCTTGCCCGCGATGCACTTCAGCGCGCGGCGCCTATCCCATAAACAAGCGCTGGCGCTGGCATTAGGGGCTAGCGGTAGTTTTTCCCGCTGAATCGTCCTCGCGCGTCCGCGCAACCTGCAGCCATGTCCGTGCAATCACGGGGCACAGGGAGGTGTGGGGGATGAACTGTTCCATGCAAGAGGATCTGCAAGTCGCGCTGGCAGATCGTCTGTTCGAGTCGAGTTGGCGTGCCGTGCTACCCGGTTTGCAGCGTCGGGCCCGGCAACTGGCGCGAGGCAATGCCGATGGCGCCCAGGAATGGCTGGCGGCGGCGGCGATCAAGGCCTTGCTGTTCTTCCGCCGGTCGCCGGAACGGATTCGCGACCCCCAGGGTTTCCTGTTCCTGGTTCTGGAACATGTCTTTCTCGACAGTTGCCGACGCCGGACCCGCGAGCAGCGACTGTTCGTCGACCTGGCCGATGTCGAGCAGGACCCGATGCAGCAGCTGGAGTCTTCGCAGCTCTCGGTGCTCGAGCATGTGGAATTGCTGGAGGCCCTGGCCCGGCTCAGCCGACGCGTGGCGCAGCTGCCCCTCAAGAAGCGCCGGCTGTTTGAACTAAAGTTCATTGAAGAGCTGTCCTACCCGCACATTGCAGCCGAGCTGGGGATCAACCAGCCCCTGGCACGCAAGCACGTGCAGTTGCTGCGTGAACAGCTGCGCTGAAGCACGACGAAGATTCACACCGGGAGCGCTGGGACGTTTTCCTTCAGTGAGCCTGATTTCGACGCTGTAGCCGGCGCCGCCGCCCTTGCGGTGGGCCATTCCATCTAAGGAGAGATGTATGCCAGATCCCATGGTCAACTCGCAGATCACCGATGCCGTCACCCAGACCAACGTCAAGGTGGTGGCCGAGGCTCCGGCCCAGTCCATCGCCTCGCTGTACCAGGTGGCCAGCCATTCCGCGGGCTTGTCGTTGCAGAACGCGGTCAACAGCCAGCAGGCGCTGAACCAGATCTCCAACGCGGTGGTGTCCAAGGCCGTGGCCCTGATCATGGCCATCGGCGAGTAGGGCTGATCGCCCGGGAGAAGCGTCATGGCGTGGTTCAAGAAGAAAACCCCACCTGCAGCCGAGGCCGCTGCAACCGCAGATGCTGCGGTTGCACAAGAGTCGGGCCCACAACGCAAAGCTGATCCGGAGCCGAAACCTTCCGCCACTTCGTCCAGCACCTCGGTCATGAGCCTGATGAACGAGCAGTTGCTCAAGAAGGCCAACAACCCGGATACCGGCAACACCGGCGCCCTGAACAGCCAGATCGTCCAGGCGGTGCAGTTCACCAATGCCGAGGCGTTCAGCTACGCCCCGGCGCAGATCGCCGTTCCTCCGGACATGATGATCAGCCAGGCCGCCGGCCTGGTGGCGCAATCGGCGGCGGGATATTTCGACGGAGTCAGCAAGCTGGCCCTGGCGGCCCAGGCGGTGCTGATCAAGCAGATGACCGAAAACATCGTCAAAGAGAACGTCAAGGGGGCCGCCGAGGATGCCCTGGGCGTGCTGGCCACCGACCTGATGGTGGGAGCCGCTGCCGCCGTGGCGGCCGCGGCCGGGGCCATGGAGGCCGATGCCGCGAGCGATGCCATCGACAAGATCGACGCCAGCATCGCCAAGTACGCCGACACCCTGGCCAACCGTTCGTCATCCTGAACACCACTTCCCCCGGGGCGCGCAAGGCGCCTGGGGTGCTGTGCCCGGGGCCCGCGAGGGCTCTTTTTCATCCCCGGCGCTGAAGTCCGACCAACCCGATACCCAGTGCTTCAGCGCCATCGATCGACTAGGAGCATGAAATGGCGAATGAAGACCCCAATGCACTGGCAATGATCCAGCGCTTTGCCGAATCCTACCTGAATCGTCCACTGACCCAGGTCGAGCGCCAAGTGCTCGAGGCATTCGTGCAGGACAAACCCCTGGACCTCTCCCAGGGCGCGCAGCAGAGCGTCGAGCAGGCCCGTAAGCGAGCCATGGAGCAGATCCGCTCCGACACCCAGCGCACCCGCAGCATTCTCGACCAGGTGGTCGGCCCGAGGGCCGCCGACAAGGCCGATCCCCAGGCCCGCGAGCTGGTGCTGTCGCAGCTGCTGGCGGCCATCGAGGCCCAGGGCCAGGCGGCGCCACCACCTGCGCCTGCAGGTCCGGCGGACGATCCGGCGCTCAAGGAGATGGTCAGCGCGATGGTGCAGGCCGAGGTCAAGAGCGTGATCGAGACGCAGATGGCCGAACTCTCGCGGCAGGTCGAGCAGGCGCTCAAGCAGCTCAATACCCCCGGCGGCAAGCCAGGCGGGCGTTGACGGCGGATGACCGGTACCCGGCCCCGTTCACAGTCTCCAGGCTGCCACGTTCACTCAATGACACGGAATGCTCCGTGTATCAAACAAAGGAAGTTGAGCCATGCCACTCGTAAATGAACAAATCACCGATGCCGTCACCCAGACCAACGTCAAGGTCGTCGCCGAAGCGCCGGCCATGGCAATGGGCACCATCTACCAATCCATGGCCCAGGCCACCGCGATCCTGTTCCAGAACTCGGTTTCGGCGCAGCAGCAGCAGAACACCCTGGCGCAAGCCGCGACCAACCAGGGCGTGATGCAGATCTACAGCGTCGATACCACCGCTGGCGCCGCAGCGACCGAGAAGGTTGCCCAGGGCGGGGTCGCCGACAACCTCACCAGCCTGCTCACGGTACTCAAGTCCTTCCAAGGCTGAAGGGCTGAAGTGAGCGTCTTTCGTTGAGTTTTCCTGCTAAAAAAATGGAGTTTTTATGAGCACAGTTAGCCCGCAAATCACCGACGCCGTTACCCAGAGCAACGTCAAGGTTGTCGCCGAAGCACCTGCCGTAGCCATGGGGACTGTCTACCAGTCCATGGGCCAGTCCGTGGCCATCCTGTTCCAGAACTCGGTCTCGGCGCAGCAGCAGCAAAACACCCTGGCGCAAGCCGCGACCAACCAGGGCGTGATGCAGATCTACAGCGTCGATACCACCGCCGGTGCAGCCACTACCGAAAAAATTGCCCAGGGCGGTGTGGTCGACAACCTCACCAGCCTGTTGACCGTGCTCAAGTCGCTCAACAGCTGATCGTCCCCCTGGCAACCTGCCAGCGCCCCCGCTGTCTTCCGGCAGCGGGGGCGTTGTCTTTGGGGCGTGACGTTGATCCGAAAGTTTTCGCCTGGGGGACGTTTACGTTCTTTTTTTCGAACGGCCTATTGTCCTTTTACCCCCTTTGCTCCTAGGATTCGTTTGAGATTTCAAACGCTCTTGCCTGGGTGTCCAAGCGCACGTCTATCCTTGTGTGCGACATTTTTCATGCTTATACCCAGTGAACGATTTTCCTGACGGCAGCTTTGCCCCGTCCGTTGCAGGCGCTGCTGCGCTCAACGGCCGACAAGGCGCCTTTTTACAATCACAATTCGCCCCGCGTATGCGCGGTGCTGTTAAGGAAGCCGACATGCAGCTCAAAGACGCCCAGTTGTTCCGCCAACAAGCCTATATCGATGGGGCTTGGGTGGATGCGGACAACGGCCAGACGATCAAGGTCAACAACCCCGCCACCGGTGAAATCCTCGGCACCGTGCCCAAGATGGGCGCCGTCGAGACCCGTCGCGCCATCGAGGCTGCCGACCAGGCCCTGCCGGCCTGGCGTGCCCTGACCGCCAAGGAGCGCGCCACCAAGCTGCGCCGCTGGTATGAGCTGCTGATCGAGAACCAGGACGACCTCGGTCGCCTGATGACCCTGGAGCAAGGCAAGCCACTGGCCGAAGCCAAGGGCGAAATCGTGTACGCCGCCTCCTTCATCGAATGGTTCGCCGAAGAAGCCAAGCGCATCTACGGCGACGTGATCCCCGGCCACCAGCCCGACAAGCGCCTGATCGTGATCAAGCAGCCGATCGGCGTGACCGCGGCCATCACCCCGTGGAACTTCCCTGCCGCCATGATCACCCGCAAGGCCGGCCCGGCCCTGGCCGCCGGTTGCACCATGGTGATCAAGCCCGCTTCGCAGACCCCATTCTCGGCCCTGGCCCTGGTGGAACTGGCGCACCGCGCCGGGATCCCGAAAGGCGTGCTGAGCGTGGTCACCGGCAGCGCTGGCGACATCGGCGGCGAGCTGACCAGCAACCCGACCGTGCGCAAGCTGTCGTTCACCGGCTCCACCGAAATCGGTCGCCAGCTGATGGCCGAATGCGCCAAGGACATCAAGAAAGTCTCCCTGGAGCTGGGCGGCAACGCGCCGTTCATCGTGTTTGACGACGCTGACCTGGATAAGGCCGTCGAAGGCGCGATCATCTCCAAGTACCGCAACAACGGCCAGACCTGCGTCTGCGCCAACCGCCTGTACATCCAGGATTCGGTGTACGACGCCTTCGCCGAGAAGCTGAAAGTGGCCGTGGCCAAGCTGAAGATCGGCAACGGCCTGGAAGAGGGCACCACCACCGGTCCGCTGATCGACGAGAAGGCCGTGGCCAAGGTCCAGGAACACATCAAGGATGCCCTGGACAAGGGCGCCACCCTGCTGGCGGGCGGCAAGCCCATGGAAGGCAACTTCTTCGAGCCGACCATCCTGGTCAACGTGCCCAAGGGCGCGGCCGTGGCCAAGGAAGAAACCTTCGGCCCGCTGGCGCCGCTGTTCCGCTTCAAGGACGAGGCCGAAGTCATCGCCATGTCCAACGACACCGAGTTCGGCCTGGCCTCGTACTTCTATGCCCGCGACCTGGGTCGCGTGTTCCGTGTGGCCGAAGCCCTGGAATACGGCATGGTCGGGGTCAACACCGGCCTGATCTCCAACGAAGTGGCGCCGTTCGGCGGCATCAAGGCCTCGGGCCTGGGTCGCGAAGGTTCCAAGTACGGGATCGAGGATTACCTGGAAATCAAATACCTCTGCCTGGGTATCTGATCCGGTTTCAAGCGCGTGGGGCACGAGAGCGCTGTCCCTGCGCGCAGCTTTAAAACCGCACTATTCAAGGTGGCCTGGGACCACTGCGGCAGTCGATCATCGCATGCTGCCGCCGTCACCTCCCCGCCCCGCAACCCTTGAACCACACCGCGGTCGCCGCGGTGAATGAGGACACTATGAGCAAGACCAACGCATCCCTGATGAAACGCCGTGAAGCCGCCGTACCGCGTGGCGTGGGCCAGATCCACCCGATCTTCGCCGACAGCGCGAAGAACGCCACCGTCACCGACGTTGAAGGCCGCGAGTTCATCGACTTCGCCGGCGGCATCGCGGTACTGAACACCGGTCACGTGCACCCGAAAATCATCGCCGCAGTGACCGAGCAGTTGAACAAGCTGACCCACACCTGCTTCCAGGTCCTGGCCTACGAGCCCTACGTTGAGCTGTGCGAAAAAATCAACGCCAAGGTGCCGGGTGATTTCGCCAAGAAAACCCTGCTGGTGACCACCGGTTCCGAAGCCGTCGAGAACGCCGTGAAGATCGCCCGCGCCAGCACGGGCCGCGCCGGTGTGATTGCCTTCACCGGCGCCTACCACGGCCGCACCATGATGACCCTGGGCCTGACCGGCAAGGTCGTGCCTTACTCGGCCGGCATGGGCCTGATGCCAGGCGGCATCTTCCGCGCGCTGTACCCCAACGAACTGCACGGCGTGAGCATCGACGATTCCATCGCCAGCATCGAGCGCATCTTCAAGAACGACGCCGAGCCTCGTGACATCGCCGCGATCATCATCGAGCCGGTACAGGGCGAAGGTGGTTTCTACGTTGCGCCGAAGGAATTCATGAAGCGCCTGCGTGCCCTGTGCGACCAGCACGGCATCCTGCTGATCGCCGACGAAGTGCAGACCGGCGCCGGCCGTACCGGCACCTTCTTCGCCATGGAGCAGATGGGCGTTGCCGCCGACCTGACCACCTTCGCCAAGTCCATCGCCGGTGGTTTCCCGCTGGCTGGCGTGTGCGGCAAGGCCGAGTACATGGACGCCATTGCCCCAGGTGGCCTGGGCGGCACCTACGCTGGTAGCCCGATCGCCTGCGCCGCGGCCCTGGCCGTGATGGAAGTGTTCGAGGAAGAGCACCTGCTGGACCGCTGCAAGGCCGTCGGCGAGCGCCTGGTGACCGGCCTCAAGGCCATCCAGGCCAAGCACCCGGTGATCGGTGAAGTACGTGCCCTGGGCGCGATGATCGCGGTGGAGCTGTTCGAGAACGGCGACAGCCACAAGCCGAACGCCGCTGCCGTGGCCCAGGTCGTGGCCAAGGCTTGTGACAAGGGCCTGATCCTGCTGTCTTGCGGCACCTACGGCAACGTCCTGCGGGTCCTGGTGCCGCTGACCTCGCCGGATGCGCAGCTGGACAAGGGCCTGGCCATCATCGAAGAGTGCTTCGCTGAACTGGCGTGACCTTGGGGCCTGAAGGCCCGTCGTGCAAAGCCGCTGGCGCCCCCTGGGCCCAGCGGCTTTTTCTTGCCCGGGTTTCAGGCCCCGGCCAGCCAGCCGGCCAGGCGTTGCTGGACCCCGGGATCGAACAGCTGGTGGTGGTCCATCCACTCATCGTTGAACACCGTGTCCAGGTACTTTTCCCCGCCATCGCAGACCAGCGCCACGATCACGCTCTGCGCCGGGCAATCCTGGACCTGGCGCAGCGCATGGTAGATCACCCCGCCTGCGGAGCCGCCCACCAGCAGGCCGTGATGGCGCGCCAGGTAGCGGGCGGTTTCGAAGGCTTCGGCATCGCTGACTTTCAGGCCGCGATCGATCAGCGAGTAATCGATCAATACACCGATCTCGGCGCCTTCCGGCGTACCGGTACCGGATTGCAGATAGGGCCCGCCGGGGCCGCCGAAGATCACCGAGCCCACCGGCTCCACACCCACCACCTGCACCGGCTGGTGGTACGCCTTGAGGGCGCGGGCGGTGCCACACAAGGAGCCACCGGTGCCCACCGCGCCGAACAGGTAGTCCAGGCGCTCGCCAAGGGCCCCGTGCAGCTCCTCGGCCAGGGCTCGGTAGCCGTTGGCGTTGGCCGGGTTGTGGTGCTGCTGGGTCCAGTAAGCGCCCTGTTCCCGGGCGATGCGCTCGGCGGTGGCGTCGCGGTCGGCGGTGGCCAGCCCGCCTTCCGGGCTGCCGACCCGTACCAGCCGGGCCCCGAAGGCTTGCATGCCGCGCAGTTTGTCCGCGCTGGAGTGATGATCGACCACCGCGGTAAAGCGGTAGCCCCGTTCAGCGGCGATCAGTGCCAGGCCCAGGCCGGTATTGCCGGAGGTGGATTCGACGATCTGCCCACCCGGCTGCAGCAGGCCCTGGGCCTCGGCCTCGTCGATCATCTGCCGGGCCATGCGGATTTTTGCGGTGCCGGTGGGGTTGAACTGTTCGAGCTTGAGCAGCACCCGGCTGCCGTTGGCGGTTTCACAGAGCTGGAGCAAAGGAGAGGCGCCGATCAGCTCGGAAACCTGGTGCTTGATGGCGCAATCGGGGTGTCGCGAATGCATTGTGACCTCCAAAGAGTGAACGGCCAGGCAACTGCGCCCGGGCCGCGCAGGCGGATTCAGCGCAGGGCCAGGACGGCGCGTTGCAGTCCGGCGAGCAAGCGTGCGTTGTCGTCAGGTTGGCCCAGGGTCATGCGGATGCAGGTTTCGTAGCCCGGCTCACGCCAGGCCTTGATGATCAGGGCCTGCTCCAGCAGGCGCCGGTTGACCTCCAGGGCATCGACCCCGGTATCGATGAACAGGAAATGGGTGCGCGAAGGGGCGACCTGGAAGCCGGCAGCGCCGAGGGCCTCGATCATCGGCGCCCGCACCTGGGCGGCAAAGGCCCGGCTGCGGGCCACATGCTGCTGGTCGCCGAGGGCTGCCAGTGCCGCCAGTTGGGCCAGCTGGTTGATGTTGTAGGGCGTGCGCACCCGATCCAGGGCGGCCACCAGGCTGGCATCGCTGGCAATCCCGTAGCCCACCCGCAGCCCGGCCAGGCCATAGGCCTTGGAGAACGTGCGCAGGACGATCCAGGGGCGTGACTGGGCGCGCAGCAGGCCCAGCACCTCGGGGAAGTCCGGGTCGGCGCAGGCGTACTCGTAGTAGGCCTCGTCGATCACCAGCAGGGTATCGCCAGAGGCCGCATCGATCAGCCGGGCCAGGGTCTGCTGGTCGAAGATGGTGCCCAGGGGGTTGGACGGGTTGCTGATCAGCAGCATCTTGCTCGGCACGGCCAGGGCACTGCGCCAGGCGCCGAGGTTGCAGGAAAAGTCTGGGTGTGGCGCGACCTTGGTCACCTGCGCCGCCATCATCAGGGGAAAGATCTCGTGCAGGCCGAAGCACGGCGACTGGGTCACCACTCGGTCGCCCGGGTCGAGAAAGGCCAGGCACAGCAGCTCCAGCAGGTTCTCCGAACCATTGCCGATGATCAGCTGGCCGGGGTCGGTATCCAGCCGCTCGCCCAGGGCCCGGCGCAGCGCCAGGCAGGCCGGGTCGGGGTACAGGCCGAGCAGCTCCGGGCGATAGTCGCGCAGCACGGCGAGGGCGGCGGGGGCCACGCCCAGGGGGTTCTCGTTGTTGCTGAGCTTGAGCAGCGGCTGGCCGGCGCAGTGCTGCGCCACCTGCTCCGGGTCCGCGCCGGGATCGTACAGGGGCAAGGCCTGCACGCTGGGGCGCAGCAGCTTGAGGACAGCGGCGGATCGATCGAGGGTCATGTCGGTTCCTTGGCAGCATGCATGCCGCCTGCTTGGGTTTGGCTCGGATGACGCTGGGCCAGGAGGGCCTTGATCTGGCGCTCGAACGACAGCACCAGCAGCAGTGCGGTGACGGCGAGGCCGATGGCCAGGCCGATCCAGATGCCGAAGATGCCGTTGGCGCCGAGTACGCCAAGCCCGTAGGCGGCGGGCAGGCCCACCAGCCAGTAGCCGTACAGGGACAGGCGAAAGGGCCCGGCGGTGTCGCCGAGGCCCCGCAGGATGCCGTTGCCGATGTTCTGCGCGGCGTCGAAGAACTGCAGCAGCGCGGCAATCAGCAAGCCACTGGCTGTCAGGCTCAGCACCTGCTGGTTGGCGGCTTGCTCGGCAGAAATGAACAGCCCCACGATCTGCTGTGCGAACCCCAGGTAGAGCACCGCGAACAGCAACATCAGCGCGGCGCCGGCCACCAGGCCCATGTGCCCCAGCTGGCGGGCGCGGGCGTACTGGCCGGCGCCATGGGCTTCGCTGATGTGGATGGACGCGGCGTGGGAGATCCCGGCCGAGAACATGAACACGATGTAGATGATCTGGTTGAGCACCGTTTGTGCTGCCAGCGCCTCCATGCCCAGGGTGCCGATCAGCAGGGTCAGCACGCTGAAGAAACCGGCCTCCGACGCATAGGTGCCGGCAATCGGCAGGCCGAGCTTCCACACCGCGCCCAGGGTTGCCCAGGAGCAGCGCAGCTGCTTGAGGTCCAGGTACTGCGCGAGCTGGCGGTCCTTGAGCACCACCGCGAGGAACATCAGCAGCGACAGCAGGAACACCAGGCTGCTGGTCAGCGCCACGCCCTTGAAGCCCAGGGCCGGCAGGCCGAGCTTGCCGAAGACCAGCCCGTAGTTCAGGCCGGCGGTGAGCACGATCGACACCAGGGTAATGGCCAGCAGCGGCCCCGGGCGCTTGAGGCCGACGGTGAAGTGCCGCAGGGTCTGGAACCACAGGCAGGGCAGCAGGCCCGGAGCGATGATGGCGAGGAACTGCACCGTATCCCTGGCCACTTGCGGGTCCTGCCCGAGCCAGACCAGGGGCCGCTCCAGAAGCAGCAGCACGGCGATGAACAGCCCGCCACTGAGGGTCGCCCAGAACAGCCCGGCCACCAGCAGTTGGCGGATCTGTCCGTGATCCTGGCGTGCGTTGGCCTGGGCCACCAGGTTGCTGACGCCGGTCACCAGGCCGGTGCCGGTGGTGCGCAACTGGTTGAACAACGCCAGGGCCAGGCCACCGGCGGCGATCTCCCGCGCACCCAGGGTGCCCAGCACCACGATGTCGATGGTGGTCAGGGCGACGTGGGCCAGGTTGGTCAGGATCAGTGGGCAGGCGAGCAGCAGCAGCGGCAGGAACTCCTGGCGCCACGGGGACGGATTGCGCGAGGTCGGGCTCACCATAGCTTGACCCTCTGTCCGCGCCGCCTGGCCAGGGCCAGGTCCGCCAGGTAGCGGCCCAGGGCCACGTCGGTGACCACCATGCCGCTGTTGTAGGCGAACACGATGTCCCGTTCATGGCGGCGTGCCGGGGCGCGGCCGAGGAGGATGTCCGGCAGTTGCGCGTCCATCTCCGGCAGGCTGCCGTCGGCGGCGGCAAGGTCGGCGCTGGTGACGCGCATCTGCGCGCTGTCGGTGGCAATGCGGTAGTCGGCGCCGTGCAGCACATCGGCATCGATGCCATAGCCCACCAGCACCGCCACGGCCCCGGGCTTGAGCCAGGCCCGCCTGACCTGCTGGCGAGCGGTCAGGCCGGCCACGCCGAGGATGATGTCGGCCTGCGCGGCAGCCCGCGGCAAGTCCTCGATCACCTCGACCTCGCGTCCCGGGCAGTGGCGCTGGAGATTCTCGCGCACTGCCCTGAGGCCCTCGGCGTAGTGGCCGTAGACCTGCAGGCGCTGCAGCCCGGGCAGGGCGGCCAGGAGCATCGGCAGGGCAATCTGCCCCTGCACGCCGGTACCGACCACCAGTGCCGTGCGGGCGTCGGGGCAGGCAGCCCGGGCCATCAGCGCCGAGGTTGCACTGGTGCGCATCGGCCCCAGCTGGGCCACGTCCATCAAGGCGATGGGCTGGCCGCTGTGGTCATCGCAGAGAAAGATGAAGGAATGGAAGCGGTAGGCGTCGCGCTGGCGTTGCGGGTCGTGTTCGTACACCACCTTGAAACCCAGGGTCTGGCTGGCGCCATCGCGGCCCACCATCGAGTAGCTGATGGAGCGCTGGTCCGCCGGCTCGACGATGGTTTTCAGCGGGTTCTGCGAATCGCCATTGCGCAGGGCGACATAGGCTTGCTCCACCACCTTGAGCACGTCTTGGTGGCGTACTCCCAGGTCTTCCAGGTCGGCCTGTGCAAGCACCCACAGTTCGCCGGGCGCGGCGTATTGCGTTGAGCGGTTCATCCTGACTCCTTGTTGGCAAACAAAACCTCACGCCAGCCCGTCGAGCTTCCAGCGCAGGGAGGGGCCGTCGAGTTCGATGACGACCTTGTGGGGCAACCGGGCCTCGTGAAACGGCGACTCGTTGGAGTCCATCTGGTAGCCGGCGGTGTTGAGGTAGACCAGCAGGTCGCCGGGGCGCACCGGCTGGTCGAAACGGAGCTTGCGCCAGGTCAGCATGTCGGCCTCCAGGCAGGTCGAGCCGCCGACACAGGCGACGAAGGGCGCGGCCGGGCGGGGCTCGGCGGGAAGCAGCAGGGGCTCGGGCAGGAACTCGCTGTTGAACCACTGCTCGGAGAGGCTGAAGCTGCTGCCCTGCACCGTGACCAGCGCGTAGCCGTCACCCCGGTCCTTGACCCCCTGGACGCGAAAGACGCTGATGCCGGCCTGGTCGAGCAGGGCCCGGCCGGGCTCGATCATCAACTCGATGGCGTGCCGCTCGGCCTTCTGCGCCAGGGTCATGGCCCCGTCCACCGGGGAGCCGAGAATGTCTGCCAGGGCATCGGCAGTGGCGCGCGGTACGCCATAGGGATAGAAGCCGCTGAAGGCGCGACCACCGTGGTAATGGCTGGGGTGATCCTGCTGGAGAAAGCGGGCCCAGGCCTCGGGGCTGACGTACTGCACGGCAAGGCCGCCCCCCAGGTTCAGGCGCCGGCAGTGTTCCAGGCCCGCCGCGCGGGTACTCACGCAGAGGTTGAGCAACTGGCTGGCGGTCTGCGCGCGCTGTGCGCTGGAGTAACCGCCGAGGTGGAAGGAAAACCCCGTCAGGCGCAGCCACCGGGCATGCTCTCGACACAACGCGATGGCCTGCGCGCACTGCTCCGGATCGAGGCCGAAACGGCTCTGCGGCTGGCTTTCGGGGAGACAGCGCAGGAGCAGCCGGGCCTGCTGGTCGCGGCTTTTCGCCAGGTGCAGCAGGCGCTGCAACTCGCTGGGCGAATCGACGGCCAACAGGCACTGGTGGCTCAGGCTCAGCGCCAGCAAACGCTCGCTTTTCTCCGGGCCGGAGACGCCAATGGCGCGGCCCGGTACGCCGCCCCCCAGGGCCTTTTCCAGCTCGCCGACGCTGGCCACATCGACGCCGATGCCCTCTTGGCAGCAGGCCTGGATCAGGCAGTCGGCCTTGTTGGCCTTTTTCGCGAACAGCAGCGAACCCCTGGCTGGTGCCTGTTCGAAGGTGCGCTGGAGCTGGCGGATATTGTCCACGAACACCTGCGGCAGCATCAGGTGCAAGGGTGAGCCCAGGCCCTGTACCAGGCTGTGCAGGGTTGCCGGATGCTGGCGCAGCAGGTCGTCGACGCTGGCGTGCCGCAGGCTGGTCAATGTGCTGGACGGCTGGGGCGCGCTGGCGCGTAAAGGCAGGTGCATGACTGACGTTTTCATCCTTGGCAGAGACGCTGGCGCCGACACCCTGTGCCGACGCCGTGTCAGGTCAGAATTCGAAGCGCGCCGAGAGGAAGACCTCGCGTTCGCGGCCCACTTCCAGGCCACCCTGGTAGTAGGTGCTGGCGTAGTAGTAGGTATTGGTCAGGTTCTTGCCGTGGAGCCGGTAGGTCACGGGTGTGTCGCCCAGCCGGGTGCGGTAGCTGGCACCGGCGTCGAGCAGGGCATAGCCGGGGATGTAGCCGCTGTTCTGGGCATCCACCGGGCGGCTGCCGACCAGGCTCAGGGTGCTGTCCAGGGACAATCCGGGAACGCGTTGCAGCTGGTATTGGGCACCGAAGGAACCCTTCCATTTCGGCACGCCTTCGGTGCGATTGCCGGCGACGCTCAGGTCATCCACGTTTTCCAGGCGGGTCGCCAGGTAGGCCAGGTTGGCCTCCAGGGTCAGCGAGTCGGTGGGCCGGTGGGTGAGGTTCAGCTCGATCCCGCGGTGGCGGTACTGGCCCTTGCTGACGAAGGTGTTGCTGGTGTCCAGGTAGCTGGCGTTGCGGCGGATCTCGAAGAGCGCCAGGCCCAGGCTTGCGCGTGAGTCGAGCTCGGCCTTGAGCCCGACTTCATATTGCTCGGACTCGATGGCATCGGTGGGCTGGTTCTTGTTGGTGGCATTCCAGGGCGCGTAGTCGCCCTTTTCCAGGCCGCGCGAATAGCTGACGTAGGTCATCAGGTTCTCCAGCGGGCGATAGATCAGCGCGCCGCTGGGGACGAACACGTCGTGGCGCTGGGGCAATGCATTGGCCGACAGATGATCGGCGCGGTACCAGATGTAACGCCCGCCGAGCAGCACCTGGAACTGCTCGCTGAGGGACACCAGGTCACTGGCGAAGACCGAGCTTTCCTTGATCCGGGAGACGAACTCGATGTCGTTCTCCGGGCCGAAATGATGCTTGGGCGGTTGCACGGGGTGGCGGATGTTGCCCACCGAAACATCGCTGACCCGGACGCCGGGGTTGGCGCTGTTGATATCGTCCCAGGCCGGGCTGCGGTCCTTGAACTGCTTGTAGCCGGTGCCCAGGAACACGTCGTGGTAGAGGCTGCCGGTGTTGAACTTGCCCGC
The DNA here is from genome assembly GCF_020520285.1 of Pseudomonas sp. L5B5. NCBI lineage: Bacteria > Pseudomonadati > Pseudomonadota > Gammaproteobacteria > Pseudomonadales > Pseudomonadaceae > Pseudomonas > Pseudomonas sp. L5B5. Next base: position 3,968,470 of record NZ_CP084742.1, on the reverse strand, counting down.
CAGGTAGGACTGCAGCGACCAGGTGCTGAACACCTCGCCACGGGAAACGTAGAGGTCGGCGGTGCCGATGTCGCCATTGGGCTGGATGTTGAACAGGTCGTTGTAGCCGCCATGGCGCTCGACCCGCGAGTAGTTGGCCTGGGTGATGGAGGTCCAGTTGTCGCTGAGGGTGTATTCGAACTTGGCGTCGAGGTTCTTGCCCTCGGTCTGGTGGCGGAACCAGGAACCGGTGAGCAAGTCTCGGCGATTGATCTTCGGCGGCCTGACGTAGCTGGAGGCATCCAGCGGGTTGGCGCGGTGGCTCTGGTCGGCCCGCAGCAGGGGGTCGGCCACCGTGGATTTCCACGACCAGTCGCCGTTGAGTTGCAGCAGCGCGCGGTCGTTCAAGCGCCAGTCGGTGGCCAGGCCGATGAACTTGCGCTCCATGTCCCGGGCGTGATTGTAGTCGCCGTTCTTTTCGTAGCCGGCATTCAGGCGATAGCCGAACGCGCCGTCGGCGGTGGAGTTGCTGTTGTCGATGGCCACGTAGCGCCCGGTCAGGGACGAGCCCTGGACCGTCAGGTTGAGCAGGGGATCGAGGGTCGGGCGCTTGAGGATGTAGTTGATCGTGCCGCCAGGGGAGTTGACCCCGTACAGGAAGCCCGACGGGCCCTTGAGCACGTCGATGCGCTCGACGTTCTCCAGGGGCACGTCATGGTGCGGAGCCAGCGTCAGGCCATCGCGGCGAATGGTGTTGAAGTTGTCCATGGCAAAGCCGCGCAGGCGGAAGTTGTCGAAGCCGCTGCCAGCGGAGGCACTGAGGATCGAGGGGTCCAGGCTCAGCACATCGACGGCGGTACGCGCGGAGGAGTCGGCGATGGTCTTGGCGTCGTAGCTTTGGATCACCAGGGGGATCTCCATGGCCGTCTTGGCGCCGAAGGCACCGGCATTCACCTCGTAGGCCTCGTTGAGTGGCGGGGCGACGATATGGCTGGTGTCCAGGCTCAGGGACGCGGCCTTGCGCTCTTCGGGCACCTCCTGCGCTTCGACGGCGGGCAGGCTGCAACAGGCCGAAAACACACCGGCCAAGACCGTGCACGCACACCGCGGAGCTGATCCGTACAACTCGTTCATCCTGTCGTCCCTTGTGTAGTCCCTTGACGCAACGGTGCATGAGGCTCGCCGCTGTCCAGCCTGCTGCCTGCCCTGGCTCGCCGAGGAGCCGTGCCGAGGCTGCAGGCCGTGCTGGCGGCCTTTGCAAATGTGAGAACTGTTCTCGAATGAAACATTATAACGTTTTTATTTTTCATGCAACGCCCACCCACGACGGGTCGCTCAACCGCTCTGGCGCGCAGGGTTTGGCTGAAAGGGAAGACGGGCTGAAACGATCCTTACCCACACTTTTGCCGGTTTTTGCGGGGCTTTTGGCGTTTTCGGCTGTATGAATCCGGCGGCTTTGACTAAGGTGCACCCATAGTGACCGGAGCGTGCTGCATGACCGCTGTTGACCTACCCGCTGTACCTCGCGTGCTGATCGCCGAGGCCGATCCGTGGTCTCGCGACCTGCTCAAGCAAGTGCTGCTGAACGTGCGCTGCGATGCTCGCCTGGACCTGTGTGCCGATGGCCAGGAAGCCATGGACCTGCTCGGCGCCAAGCCCTATGACCTGATCATTGCCGACTGGGAGCTGCCGGGCATCGATGGCCTCGCGCTGCTGCGGGCGGTGCGCAGGCGCAAGCGCAACCCGTTGCAGCCGTTCATTCTCCTGAGCGTGCGCAGCGACAGCGCCAGCGTGCGCGAGGCCTTGCCCCTGGCGCCCACGGCCTACCTGACCAAGCCCCTGAACATGGAAGGCCTGACCCAGCGCCTGCAAGGCCTGCTGCTGGATGCCGGCCAGGAGGTGTCCTGCGAGATACCGGCACTGGCCCCGGGCATGACCCTGTACGGCTTTCTCGAACAGCGCCGCGAACGAGCCGACGGCGCGCCGCTGTTGACCGACGTGCAACAGGCGGTCAAGCGCAGCCTGCACCCCGAGGGGCTGGACCTGCGGCTGCTGGAAGACGAGATCCGCACCGACCCGCAGGTCACCGCAGTGCTGATCGCCGCAGCCAACAGCGCGGCCCAGCACCATGGCGATGGGGTGCAGACCTTGCCCCAGGCCCTGCAGCGGCTCGGCACCGGGCAGAGCATGAACCTGATTCTCGGCCTGACCCTCAAGCGCAGCGCCCGCCTCAGCGACCCGGCCCTGGCCGACTATGCCGAGCGCTACTGGGGGCTGTCGCTGCACACCGCCGAATACGGACGGACCCTGGCGCGCATGCTGGACCTGGACCAGGAGCGTTGCTACTGCGCCGGTCTGCTGCACCGCCTGGGGGACCTGGCGTTGCTGCGCTGCCTGCAGGAGTGGAAACAGGCCGGGGGCGAGCTGGACGACCAGGAAGAGATCGGCGATGCCCTGGAGCGCTTTGGCGCAGCCTACGGTTCGGCCCTGCGCACCCGGTGGCGCATGCCCCTGGAACTGCGCGAGCTGATTGCTTCGATCTACCAGCTGGGCGGCGGCGTGTACTCCCGCGAGGCGCTGGTGATGAACCTGGCGGCGCAGCTGGCGCGCCTGACCGAACATGAAGGGGTGGAGGCGGTGGCCGACAGCAAGACCGCGCGGCTGTTGAAAGTCGGCCTGCCGGAGCTGGTGCGCCTGCGCAAGGGCTGAGCCCTGTCAGTTGCCCAGCAGGGTGAACAGTTCGAACCAGCCTTCGACGGTCTGGTCTTCGGCCAGGAAGGCCAGGTGGAAGAACGGCCAGGCCGCCAGCAGTGTCAGCAGCTGCGCCGGATGCGGCCCGTGCTTGACCGCCAGGGCCACGCCCAGCAGCACGATGGTCAGGGCGATCAGCGCGCTCGCCAGGCGTTTGCCCCGGCAGCCATTGCGCTTGCTGTTGACGCGTTTGAGCAGTTGTTCTTCGTTCATCGAGCGCTTCTATCGACAGGGGCCGTCACTGCGACGGGGGGCGCAGTCTAGCCTTGTCCTGCCTGCGAATCATCCGCTGACGATGCGGTTCTTGCCCTGGTGCTTGGCTTCGTACATGGCCGCGTCGGCCCGGGCGAACAAGCTGTCGAGGCTTTCGTCTTCCGGCAGCAGGCTGGTCAGGCCCTGGCTGACGGTGATGCTGAAGGCCTGGCCCTGGTGGTTGAAGTGCTGGCGCTGGATTTCCCGCTGCAGGCGCTCGGCCACCTGGCGCGCCACGTCGGCGGCGCAGCCGGGGAACAGGGCGGCGAATTCCTCGCCGCCGACCCGCCCGAACAGGTCGCCACGGCGCAGGGCCGCGCGGCCGCTCTCGGCAATGCGTTGCAAGACGATGTCGCCCTCGGGGTGGCCGTAGGTATCGTTGATCACCTTGAAATCATCGATATCCAGCAGCAGGAAGGACAAGGGCGAGCCCTGTATTCGGGCCTGTTCGAACTCGCGGTTGGCGCACTCGAAGAAGTACCGGCGATTGCTGCTCTGGGTCAGCGCATCGGTGGTGGCCAGGCGTTGCAGCTCGGCCTCCAGCTGCTTTTTCTCGGTGATGTCCTCGGCGATTCCCACCACGATCAGGCGTTGTCCGGCTTCGGCATTGCGATTGATGAAGCATTTGTCGCTGAGCCAGCGCACCTGGCCTGTGGCATCGATGATGCGGTATTCGCGGTCTTCCACCGCGCCTTTTTCCAGGACCTGGGCCAGGCTGCGCTCGGCGTACTCCAGGTCGTCGGGATAGATGCTGTCGTGCCACTGGTTGTAGTCCGCCAGGAGCAGGCCGGCGGGGCGGCCGAACAGACGTTCATAGGCGGGGCTGACGTACAGCACCTGGCGGTTGTCCCAGTCGAAGGCCCAGAGCACCGCATTGACGCTCACCAGCAGGGAGCTGAACAACTGCTCGCGTTCGGTCAGGCGGGCCACTTCGCCCTGGGCATGCATCAGGGCCATGAGGGTGTGCGCGGCCTCGGGCCACTGGGGAGGTGAAGAGGGAGTGTCCGGATTCTTGTTGACCATCGGCACAGATCTCGAAGGGCGCGCCGCGCGGTGTTCCACAACGGCTACTACCAGGCCCGCCAGGATGGCGAAGTGTTGCTTGAGATAGGGAGATGGAACACTAAGTTCCCGGCCGATCCGGCGATGCGCCGGGCGGTCGGCAGGGGCTGTCTGGAGGCGGAACTGGCGGGAGCCAGCGTCCGTGCTGCGACACAAGCTCCCGCCACGGCAGGAGCCGTGGCGGGGTGAGGGTCAGGCGACGCTGGGGCGCAGCGAGTAGGTCTTGAGCTGGCTGGCGAAGTCCCGCAGGGACTGGATACCGCTGGCCTCGGCCTCGTGGACCCAGTCCCTGATCGCGGCCAGCATGTCGTGGCCGTTGGAGCTGGTCTTGACCCAGATCTGTTGCAGGGCCAGGCGTTTCTCGTAGATCACTTTCAACGCCTGGCTGTGTTCCAGCATGTTCTGGATGCGCAGGTGGTGCCGGTCTTCCAGCAGGCTGGTCTCCCGGGACAGCAGGCGCTTGGCGCGGTGGAACTGGTGGCGCACCGAGTGATCGACCTTGGCCAGTTCCTGCTTGACCAGCGGGCCGATCACCAGCTTGCGGTACTGGGCCATGATCTGGAACCGGTTGTTGAGGATGGCCATGGCGGTGTCCATGTCCAGGTGGCCCTTGCCTTCGACCCGGTGGGCGATCGGCGCCACGCGCTGGACCTTGGCCAGGCGCAGGAAACTGAAGACCTTGATCCAGGCCCAGCCCAGGTCGAACTCCCACTTCTTCACCGAGAGCTTGGCCGAGTTGGGGTAGGTGTGGTGGTTGTTGTGCAGCTCTTCACCGCCGACGATGATGCCCCAGGGCACCAGGTTGGTGGCGGCGTCGCGGCACTCGAAGTTGCGGTAGCCCACGGCATGCCCCAGGCCATTGATCACGCCTGCGGCCCAGAGCGGAATCCACATCATCTGGATGGCCCAGATGGTGATGCCGATAGTGCCGAACAGCAGCAGGTCGATGGCCGCCATCAGCGCCACGCCACCCAGCTTGTAGCGGCTGTAGAGGTTGCGCTCGATCCAGTCTTCCGGGCAGTTCTTGCCGTAGATGCGCAGGGTCTCGGGGTTCTTCGCCTCTTCGCGATACAGCTCGGCACCCTTGCGCAGCACGGTGGACAAGCCCTTGACCACCGGGCTGTGGGGGTCGTCGGCGGTCTCGCACTTGGCGTGGTGCTTGCGGTGGATGGCGGTCCATTCGCGGGTGTTCTGCGCCGTGGTCAGCCACAGCCAGAAACGGAAGAAATGCTTGAGGCCGGCATTGAGCTCCAGGGAGCGATGCGCGGAATAACGGTGCAGATAGACCGTGACCGCAACGATGGTCACGTGGGTCATCAACAGGGTGACTGCCACCAGTTGCCAGGCGGACAAGCCAAGTAAACCTTCATACCACATAGGCGATAAGGCCCTCGATAGAGAAAAAACAGCCCAGGCATTATCACCAAGCCCGGGGAGAAAACCAGTCGCCCTTTCAGATAAGAGTGGCGGGATGTTTCTTCCTCTATAATCCCAAACTTTTCGTGTGGAAATAGACGGACTTATGTCGGTTTCTTATCGCAATGGCTTGCGTGCCGCGCTGTTCTACCTGCTGCTGTCCCTGGTCTGGCTGCAGCTCAGTGGTTATTTATTGAGCAGTTTCTTCGATGGATCGATCGACCAGGTTGTTTGGCAGCAGGCCAGCGGCTACGCCTGGGCCCTGGTCAGTGCGGTGTTGATCTTCTTTGCCCGTGCCCGCTTGCTGCGGGCGATGGGCGCCGATCGCTGGCTGCGCCACCAGCAGAAGGACCGCGAGCGCCTGCGCCAGGCGGCGGCCGTGTTCGACTGCACCCGCGAAGGGGTGCTGGTGAGCGACACCCAGGGCCTGATTGTCCACGTTAACCGGGCCTTCATCGAGATCACCGGCTACCAGCGCGAGGAAGTGCTGGGCCGCCAGCCGAGCCTGTTCAAGTCCGGCCACCATTCGGTGGATTTCTACAAGGCGATGTTCGGCGCGTTGCGCCAGACCGGCGAATGGAGCGGCGAGATCTGGAACCGGCGCAAGAGCGGTGAAATCTACCCGCAGTGGCAGACCATCCGTGCGATTCACGATGAGCAGGGCGAGCTGACCCACTATGTGGCCGTGTTCTCCGACATCAGCGCGATCAAGGATTCCGAGCACGAACTGGCGCACCTGGCTCACCACGACCCCCTGACCGACCTGCCCAACCGCCTGTTGCTCACCGACCGTGCCGAACAGGCCCTGTCCTCGGCGCAGATCCACAAACGTGGCTGCGCCATGCTGATGATCGACCTGGACCACTTCAAGATGGTCAACGACAGCCTCGGGCACAACGTCGGCGACCAGTTGCTCAAGGCCTTCTCGTTGCGCTTGAGGGAGATGTTCGGACCGGGCGTCACCCTGGCCCGGCTGGGGGGCGACGAGTTCGCCGTGTTGGTCGAAAGCTGCCCGCAACTGGTGCAGGCGGTAGCCCTGGCCCAGCGCATCCTCGATGGCCTCAAGGAGCCGTTCCAGCTGGACGGGCACCAGGTCCTGATCAACGCCAGCATTGGCATCAGCCTGTTTCCCAGCGATGCCCGCAGTGCCAGCCAACTGTTGCGCAACGCCGATGCGGCGCTGTTCAAGGCCAAGAGCGCCGGACGCAACGGTTATGCCCTGTACACCGAAGAGCTCACCGCCCATGCCCAGCAGCGGGTGGAGACTGCCTTCGAGTTGCGCCGGGCCCTGGACCGCCAGGAGCTGCGAGTCTATTACCAGCCGGTGCACGACCTGGCCAGCAGCCGCCTGGTGGGTGTCGAGGCCCTGGTGCGCTGGCAGCATCCACACCGTGGCCTGGTGCCTCCGGGGGAGTTCATCCCGATCGCCGAACGCACCGGGATGATTGCCGAGATCGATGCCTGGGTCATGCGCCAGGCTTGCCAGCAGATGTGCCAGTGGCAGGCCGAGGGCGTGGTGCTGTCGTTCATCGCGGTGAATGTCTCGACCCGCCTGTTCGCCCGCAGCGAGCTGTACCAGCAGGTGGCCCAGGTGCTGCACGATACCGGGCTGGATCCGGCCTTCCTGGAGCTTGAGGTGACCGAAAGTGCACTGATGGACGATCCGGAAGTGGCCCTGGAGCAGATGCACCGCTTGCGTGAGCTGGGCATCCGCCTGGCCATCGACGACTTCGGCACCGGTTATTCCTCGTTGCTGCGGCTCAAGCGCCTGCCGGTGCAGAAGCTCAAGATCGACCAGGGTTTCGTTGCCGGCCTGCCCTGGGACGAGGACGATGCGGCAATTTCCCGGGTGATCGTGGCCCTGGCCCAGAGCATGGGCATGCAGGTCCATGCCGAGGGCATCGAGCAGATGGAGCAGGCGCGGTTCCTCCTTGACCAGGGCTGCGACCTGGGCCAGGGCTACTGGTTCGGTCGTCCGATGCCGGCCTCGCTGCTGGACTGGGACAACGCCCCGCACATCCTCTGACGTGCCTGATGCACCGCGCCGCCTTGCTTTGCGGGCGCTGCGCCCCCGGTCGCAGCCTCGCTACGCTCGACAGCGGCTACAACGCTTCGTGTAGCCGCTGCCGCAGGCTGCGCACGGCTCGGTACGAGCCGCCATCCCAAGGTGTGCCTGATGCAGCGCGTTGCCTGGTTTTGCGGGTGCTGCGCCCCCGGTCGCAGCCTCGCTACGCTCGACAGCGGCTACAGCGCTTCGTGTAGCCGCTGCCGCAGGCTGCGCACGGCTCGGTACGAGCCGCCATCCCAAGGTGTGCCTGATGCAGCGCGTTGCCTGGTTTTGTGGGTACTGCGCCCCGGTCGCAGCCTCGCTACGCTCGACAGCGGCTACAGCGCTTCGTGTAGCCGCTGCCGCAGGCTGCGCACGGTCGCGCAGCGGCCGCAAGAGAGCGGGCATGGACCCGCGAGGCACGTAACTGCGCGTCCCGGCGAATAATTTCCGATGGTTATATAAACATTCTTAAATAGTATTTTTAAGAATATCCCTGCCTATCTACTATTGCTCCACGCCACCCGCAGTGCCGCCACTGCACGGCACATCCCACTCAGGAGCAACACCATGAGCGCATCTCTACGTAGCGTCGACGGACAGGACGAAGCAACCATCTTGCGTGAAATTCAAAGTGCGCTGCGGGACCTGCGCTTCGGTGCGGTGGAAATCACCGTGCACAACGCTCAAGTCGTGCAGATCGAACGCAAGGAAAAATTCCGCCTGCAGCAACCCGGCAACAAACCCAGCTGAATCGCGCATCACCCTCTCGTGATCGAGAGGCCCGACTGGTCAACCGGAGGGCGTCATCCATGACCCCCAGCCTGTCCCCCAGCGTTCGCCCGCGAATGCGGGCCTGATTCGCCATAAGAAAAATGCCAGCACATTAGAAAAATATTCGGGAGTTCTACCATGTCGTCGATTCGCCGTTATGCCCTGGCTGCCCTCGCCAGCGCCGTTTTTGCAGGGTCCGCCGTCGCCAAGGACTATGAGTTGCTCAACGTCTCCTACGACCCGACCCGCGAGCTGTACCAGGACTACAACGCCGAATTCACCCGCTTCTGGAAGCAGGAGCATCCCGGCGACAACGTCAAGATCCAGCAGTCCCATGGCGGTTCGGGCAAACAGGGCCGGGCAGTGATCGACGGCCTGCGTGCCGACGTGGTGACCCTGGCCCTGGCCGGCGACATCGACGAAATCGCCAAGCTCGGCAAGACCCTGCCGGCGGACTGGCAAAAACGCCTGCCCGACGCCAGCACCCCCTACACCTCGACCATCGTGTTCCTGGTGCGCAAGGGCAACCCCAAGGGCATCAAGGACTGGGGCGACCTGATCAAGCCGGACGTCTCGGTGATCACCCCCAACCCGAAGACCTCCGGAGGCGCGCGCTGGAACTTCCTCGCCGCCTGGGCCTACGGCCTGAAGGCCGGCGGTAGCGAAGCCAAGGCCCAGGAGTACGTGAAGCAGCTGTTCAAGCATGTACCGGTGCTGGACACCGGGGCTCGCGGTTCGACCATCACCTTCGTCAACAACGGCCAGGGCGATGTGCTGCTGGCCTGGGAAAACGAAGCCTTCCTGGCCCTCAAGGAAGACGGCGGCGCCGACAAGTTCGATATCGTCGTGCCGTCGCTGTCGATCCTCGCCGAGCCGCCGGTGGCGGTGGTGGACAAGAACGCCGAGAAGAAGGGCAACACCCAGATCGCCGAGGCCTACCTCAAGCACCTGTACAGCCCGGCCGGCCAGGAAATCGCCGCGAAGAACTTCTACCGTCCACGGGACAAGGACGTAGCCGCCAAATATGGCCAGCAGTTCCCGAAACTGGAGCTGGTGACTATCGACAAGGACTTCGGCGGCTGGAAAACTGCCCAACCGAAATTCTTCAATGACGGTGGCGTGTTCGACCAGATCTACCAGGCCCAGTAAGTAACCCTACCTGTGGGAGCGAGCTTGCTCGCGAAGAACTCAAGAGCACCGCCTTCATTCAGAATGTGCGCGTTATCGTTGAAGATCTTCGCGAGCAAGCTCGCTCCTACATGGGTATCTATCCGTTAACCAAGGACTCCTATGTCGCGTCGTATCTCCCCCGTCATACCCGGCTTCGGGCTGACGCTGGGCTACACCTTGGTGTACCTCAGCCTGATTGTGCTCATTCCCCTGGCGGCGATGTTCGTCCATGCCGCACAACTCACCTGGGATCAGTTCTGGGCCATCGTCTCGGCGCCCCGTGTGCTGGCCGCCCTCAAGCTCAGCTTCGGCACCGCGCTGTGCGCAGCGGTCATCAACGGCCTGATTGGCACCCTGCTGGCCTGGGTCCTGGTGCGCTACAGCTTCCCGGGGCGCAAGGTCATCGATGCCATGATCGACCTGCCCTTCGCCTTGCCCACCGCGGTGGCCGGCATCGCCCTGACCGCGCTCTACGCGCCCACCGGCCTGGTGGGCCAGTTCGCCACCGACCTGGGTTTCAAGATCGCCTACACACCCCTGGGCATCACCCTGGCGCTGACCTTCGTCACCCTGCCGTTCGTGGTGCGCACGGTGCAACCGGTGCTGGCGGACATCCCCCGGGAAGTGGAGGAAGCCGCTGCCTGCCTGGGTGCCAAGCCCTGGCAGGTCTTTCGCCACATCCTGGTGCCGGCCTTGCTGCCAGCCTGGCTCACCGGTTTTGCCCTGGCCTTTGCCCGGGGGGTGGGCGAGTACGGTTCGGTGATCTTCATCGCCGGCAACATGCCGATGAAGACCGAGATCCTGCCGCTGCTGATCATGGTCAAGCTCGACCAGTACGACTACACCGGCGCCACCGCCATCGGCGTGCTGATGCTGGTGGTTTCCTTCATCCTGCTGCTGCTGATCAACCTGCTGCAGCGGCGCATCGAACGACCTTGAGGAGGCGCGCACATGTCCCAATCGTCCATTAGCGCCGCCTCGTCGGCCAACGCTGCACGCCGTGGCAGCGCAACGTCCCGGCGGGTACTGATCGGCCTCGGCTGGCTGGTATTCGCCTTGTTCCTGCTGCTGCCATTGTTCATCGTCGTGTCCCAGGGGCTGAAGCTTGGCCTGGGCGCGTTCTTTGAAGCGATCTTCGAGCCCGACGCCCTGTCGGCGCTGAAACTCACGGTGTTCGCGGTGCTGATCTCGGTGCCCCTGAACCTGGTGTTCGGGGTCTGCGCCGCCTGGTGCGTGAGCAAGTACTCGTTCCGCGGCAAGAGCATCCTGGTGACCCTGATCGACCTGCCGTTCTCGGTCTCGCCAGTGATCGCCGGCCTGGTCTATGTGCTGATGTTCGGCGCCCAGGGGCTGTTCGGCCCGTGGCTGTCGGACCACGACATCCAGATCGTCTTCGCCCTGCCGGGCATCGTCCTGGCCACGATCTTCGTCACCGTGCCCTTCGTCGCCCGCGAACTGATCCCGCTGATGCAGGAGCAGGGCACCCAGGAAGAGGAGGCCGCGAGGTTGCTGGGCGCCAACGGCTGGCAGATGTTCTGGCACGTCACCGTACCCAACATCAAGTGGGGCCTGATCTATGGCGTGGTGCTCTGTACCGCCCGCGCCATGGGCGAGTTCGGTGCGGTGTCGGTGGTCTCCGGGCATATCCGCGGGGTGACCAACACCCTGCCGTTGCACGTGGAGATCCTCTACAACGAGTACAACCACGTCGCCGCCTTTGCCGTGGCCAGCCTGCTGCTGATCCTTGCGTTGTTCATCCTGCTGCTCAAGCAGTGGAGCGAATCCCGAATCAACCGCCTGCGCGCCAGCGCCGCGGAGGAATAAGTCATGTCGATCGAAGTCCGTAACGTCAGCAAGAACTTCAATGCCTTCAAGGCCCTGAACAGCATCAACCTGGATATCCACAGCGGCGAGCTGGTGGCCCTGCTGGGCCCGTCCGGCTGCGGCAAGACCACCCTGCTGCGGATCATCGCCGGCCTGGAGACCCCCGACGCCGGCAGCATCGTGTTCCACGGCGAGGACGTCTCCGGCCACGATGTGCGCGATCGCAACGTGGGATTCGTGTTCCAGCACTACGCGCTGTTCCGGCACATGAGCGTGTTCGACAACGTCGCCTTCGGGCTGCGCATGAAACCCAAGAACCAGCGCCCGAGCGAAAGCCGGATCGCCGAGAAGGTGCATGAACTGCTGAACATGGTGCAGCTGGACTGGCTCTCCGATCGCTATCCGGAGCAGCTGTCCGGTGGCCAGCGCCAGCGCATCGCCCTGGCCCGCGCATTGGCGGTGGAACCCAAGGTGCTGCTGCTGGACGAGCCGTTCGGTGCGCTGGATGCCAAGGTGCGCAAGGAGCTGCGCCGCTGGCTGGCGCGCCTGCACGAGGACATCAACCTGACCTCGGTGTTCGTTACCCACGACCAGGAAGAGGCCATGGAAGTGGCCGACCGCATCGTGGTGATGAACAAGGGCGTGATCGAGCAGATCGGTTCCCCGGGCGAGGTCTACGAGTATCCGGCCAGCGATTTCGTCTACCACTTCCTTGGCGACTCCAACCGCCTGCGCCTGGGCGAGGACAACCATGTGCTGTTCCGGCCCCACGAAGTGTCGCTGTCGCGCTCGGAGCTGGACGATCACCACGCTGCCCAGGTGCGCGACATTCGTCCGCTGGGGGCTACTACCCGGGTCACTCTCAAGGTCGAGGGCCAGGACGAACTGATCGAGGCCGAAGTGGTGAAGGACCATGACAGCCTGGTCGGCCTGGCGAAGGGCGAGACGCTGTTCTTCAAGCCCAAGGTCTGGCAGAAAGTCGCCAACCTCTGAAGCATCGCGGGCAGACGGATCGCCGCCCGCTCCTACACGATGTGCTTTTGTAGGAGCGAGGCTTGCCCGCGATCCGGCTTAGCCCGCGATAACGATCTAAATCGCGGCACGCTTCGGATTGGTCCGCACACCCCCCGCTCGTGCCTCGATCTGTTGCTTGAGGTCATGACGCAATCCCAGCAGGAAGGCCAGTTCGGCCACCACGAACAGCGGGCCGATGATCAAGCCCGACAGATCATCGACGAAGGCCGGCTTGCGGCCCTCGTAGTAATGGCCGATGAACTGGATCACCCAGCCCACCACGAACAGCCCCACACCGCTGCTCAGCCAGAGTCCGGTAGCCTGGGTCGCCAGCAGTTGCCCGATCCAGACCGACAAGCCCATCAGGACACTCATCAACAAGCCCAGGCGCAGTTCCAGGCGCAGGTAGAACACCGCCGAGAACAGGGCCAGCAGCAGTGCCGGCGACAGCGCCAGCCCGGCTACCGGCCAGGCGGGGCGGGACAGCAGCACGGCCACGGCGACCACGATCATCGGGATGCCGATGAAGTGGCTGGCGATGTTGCGTGGGTCGCGGTGATAGGCCGCGTATTGACTGAGATGATCGACGAGGCTTTTCATTGTTGTTCCTCCGTAGGGGTGGCTGGATCATGCCGGACGCCCGATCACGGTTCTGTCGGCTAGACGACAATCATGGCGATGCCCTGGGGATAACACCTGCCCATGAATATGCAGCAATGGCGCGAAGGCCTGATGGCCGGACAGTGGTTCAGCCACTTGCCGGCCTCTCTACAGGATAGTCTGCTCGACGGTGCCCGCTTGCGGCGGCTGGCGCCGGGGCAGTACCTGTTCCGCCGGGGCGATCCGCCGTGTGGCCTGTATGCAGTGGTCGAGGGGGCCGTGCGGGTCGGTGCGGTCAGCGCGCAGGGCAAGGAAGCCTTGCTCAGCCTGGTGGAAGCGCCCCACTGGTTCGGCGAGATCTGCCTGTTCGATGGCCAGCCGCGCACCCACGACGCCTGCGCCGAGGGCGCCTGTACCTTGCTGCAGGTGCCGCAGCCGATCCTGTTGCAGCTGTTGGAGGAGCAGCCGCAGTACTGGCGTCAGTTCGCCTTGCTGATGAGCCACAAGCTGCGGCTGGCCTTCATCAACCTGGAGCAGTTGAGCCTGATGCCGGCCCCGGTGCGGGTGGCCAACCGCCTGCTGGCAATCGCTGCCGGTTATGGCGAAGTGGCCCAGAGTCGCAGCCTGCTGCAGCTGCCCCAGGAACAGCTGGCGCTGATGCTCTCGCTGTCGCGCCAGACCACCAACCAGATCCTCAAGGACCTGCAGAACCAGGGCATCCTGCGCCTGAGCTACGGCGAGATCGAAATTCTCGACCCCGAACGCCTGCGTGCCCTGGCCCGCTCCGTGTAGCCGCTGCCGCAGGCTGCGCACGGCTCGGCACGAGCCGCTCTTTCGCGGTGTGCCTGGTGCACCGCGTCGTCTGGTTTTACGGGCGCTGTGCACCCGGTCGCAGCCTCGCGTTGCTCGACAACGGCTACAGGTGTTTGCGTACGGCTCGGCATGGGCCGCCATCTGGCGGTGCCTGGTTCTATGCAGGTCAGGGGCGGTTCGAGGGGTCAGCGCAAACCGTCGCGGAACTGCCCGGGGGTCATGCCGGTCCAGCGCTTGAAGGCCCGGCTGAAGCTGCTGGCGTCGGCAAATCCCAGCAGGTAGCTGATCTCGCTCAGGGAGCAGCCCGGGTCACGCAGGTGCAGCAGGGCGAGGTTTTCCCGGCACTCATTGAGCAGCGTATCGAAGCGCGTGCCTTCGTCCGCCAGGTGCCGTTGCAGGCTGCGCAGGCTCAGGTGCAGGGCCTGGGCGACCCGTTCGGCCGCCGGCTCGCCATCGGGCAACTGGGCCTCGATCACCTCGCGCACCTTGCGTTCCCAGGTCAGCGGCCGCAGCTGCGCCAGGGCGCGCTTGAGCACTTCCTCGTTGTGTTCGGCCAGCTCCGGGTTGGCATCGTCCAGGTGGCTCTCGAAATCCTCCACGAGAAACTCCAGGCAATCCTCGCTGGCCGCGAAGTGCACCGGACAGCGAAACACCCGGTGCCACTGGCTGGGGTCCTCGGGTTCCGGGCGCCGCAGGTGTACGGCCACGGGTGCATATTCGCGGCCCAGGCGGCTGCGGCAGGTGCGCACATGGATCGCGGCAAACGCGTCGATGGCCTCGAACGCCGGCTGCTGGGCCCCTTCGGGAATCTTCAGGACGAACCGATAGCGGTCCTGATCGCGGATCAACTGCGGCACCAGGGCATCGCTGACCACCTGGTGATAGCGCAGGATGCGCTCGAACACCTCGCGCAGGCTGCCGCTGGCCACCAGGGCGTACCCCAGGGCGTGGAAGGTGGTGGGGCTGACGAAGCGCGACACCCGCAAGCCGATGGCCGGATCGCCGCTGGCCTGCACCGCCAGCTGCCACAGGCGGGTGGTGGCCGACAGCGGATAGCGGGCGTTGGGGTTGTCCATCAATTGGGGGTCAAGCCCGGCCTCGCGGCACAGAGCGTCGCTGTCCAGTTCAAGGGCAGCCAGCTGCTTGCGCAGGGCGCGGGTCCAGCTGGCGAGGGAGGTGGCTTCAGTCATGCGTTTGGCGCGTCCGGTCAACAGGTTGGCGTTTACGGCTAGCGCCCAGGGCCAGTACCCGGGGCAGGATGCACACATCACTGAATCAGAGGATGGAATCATGCAGGGCATTTGTGCAAGTCCCGAACGAATGAATGCGCAGCAACGGGCAGCCCACATTCGTGAGGTCGTCGTCGCCCGGGGGGACGAATTGCGCCGGCGCTACCCGATCCTGCGCCACCAGGATGCCCTGGGCGCGGCGATCCTGGCCTTCGCCCTGGCCGGCATGATCGGTTCGGCGGCGCTCTACCTCAATGGCCACCTGGCTTGGTGGGCCTGCCTGCTGCTCAATGCGTTCTTCGCCTCGCTGACCCACGAGCTGGAGCACGACCTGATCCACAGCATGTATTTCCGCAAGCAGCGCGTGCCCCACAACCTGATGATGGGATTGGTCTGGCTGGCCCGCCCCAGCACCATCAATCCCTGGATACGGCGCCAGCTGCACCTGAACCACCACAAGGTGTCGGGCTCCACGAGCGATGTCGAGGAACGTGGCATCACCAACGGCGAGCCGTGGAGCATCGTGCGGCTGCTGATGGTGGGCGACAACATGATCTCGGCGTTCGTCCACACGCTGAGGACGGCAGGCTGGCGCCCCAGGCTCAGGAGAATCCTGCGGACCATGGTGGCGTACGCACCGCTGGCGCAGTTGCACTGGGGGGCCTGGTATGTGTTTCTCGGCTTCCACGGGATCAATGGCGTGGCCACGCTACTGGGCACGCCCATCGAGTGGTCGGCCAGTACCCTGGCGCTGATGCAGGTGATCGACATCGCTGTGGTGGTGATCGTCGGCCCTAACGTGCTGCGTACCTTTTGCCTGCACTTCGTCAGCTCCAACATGCACTACTACGGCGATGTCGAGCCGGGCAACGTGCTCCAGCAGACCCAGGTGCTCAACCCCTGGTGGATGTGGCCGCTGCAGGCGTTCTGCTGCAACTTCGGCAGTACCCACGGCATCCACCACTTCGTGGTCAAGGAGCCCTTCTACATCCGCCAGATGACCGCGCCGGTGGCGCACCGGGTGATGGCGCAGATGGGCGTGCGCTTCAACGACCTGGGCACCTTCGGCCGGGCCAATCGGTTTGCCGCCAGGGAGCAGGCGGCGACGGAGGCGGTGCAGGGGGTGAAGGCTTGAGGTGTGTTGGTTGAGGGCCAATCGCGGGCAAGCCTCGCTCCTGACCATTTGCGTAGGAGCGAGGCTTGCCCGCGATGGCGATTGCCCGGCCACCGTCAATCCGGCTGGAACGGCGATTCGCTGAGGATCACCCCGGTTTCATCCACATAGCGCTGCCACTCTTGCAGCAGGGCGTGCAGTTTGTCCGGGTGGCTGCCGGCCAGGTCATGGATCTCCCCCGGGTCGCGCCCCAGGTGGTACAGCTGCCAGGTGGCCGGGCCCACAGGGCCTGGAATGTACACCGCCTTCCATTGCCCCTGGCGGATCGCCCGGCGGCCGAACAGCTCCCAGCCGGTGACCGTGTGCTCGTCATGCACCTGGGCCGTCTCGCCGGACAGGAACCCCAGCCAGGACTTGCCCCGTAGCGGCGCGATATCGCGTCCGCGCCAGCGCTTGCCGGGGTGACGCACGCCGGCCAGGTCCAGCAGGGTCGGGGTGATGTCCATCACCGTGCCGAAGCCATGGCTGACCTGCCCCTTGAGCGGCAACTGCGGGTAGTGCAGCAACGCCGGGACGCGAATCCCGCCCTGGGTGGTGAAGGCCTTGAACAGCCGCGACGGCGCGGTGGCGGCCTGGGCCCAGGCCGGCCCGTACCAGACGTAGGAGTTGGCCCGGCCGATGTTTTCCAGGCGGTTGTCGTAGTGCTGGTCGAGGTAGCTCAGCAGCTGTGGGCCGAACTTGGGGAAGGCTTCCAGCAGCGCCCCTTCGGCACCGTTGTCGGACATGAACAGGATCAGCGTGTTGTCCAGCTGACCCTGCTGGCGCAGGTAATCCACCACCCGGCCGATGTTCCAGTCCATGCGCTCCACCATCGCGGCATACACCTCCATGGCCCGTGCCGACCGTTGGCGCTGTTCGTCGTCGAGGGCATCCCACTCGGCGTTCAGGCCGATCAGCGGATGGGGTTCGACCTGGGCGTCCACCAGCCCCAGGGCCTTGAGTTTTTTCAGGCGCTCCAGGCGCAGCACCTCTGGGCCTGCGTCATAGCGCCCACGGTACTTGGCGACGATTTCTTCGGGCGCCTGCAGCGGCCAGTGGGGCGCCGAGAACGGCAGATAGGCGAAGAACGGCCGACTCTGGTCGCGTTCCTTGAGGTACTGCAAAAGCTTGTCGCCGAAGGCGTCGGAGGAATAGAACCCCTGCGGCAACTCATCGATGAAGCGATCGTCCTCGATGTACAGCGCCGGGGTGGACTTGAGCAGGCCCGGGGTGTGTTCGTCGTAGGTGGGTTCGAATCCGTAGTGGTTGGCCGCCCCGGGCAGCAGCGAGAACGACCGCTCGAACCCTCGGGCATGGGGCGCCAGCTCGGCGGTCAGGCCCAGGTGCCACTTGCCGCTCATCAGGGTCTGGTAGCCGGCCTCGCGCAGCAGTTCGGGCAGGGCCGCTACCCGGTCGTTGAGGTGGCCTTCATAACCCGGCTTGCCGATCAGCTCCGGGGTCAGGGCCTCGGCCATGGTGCCGATCCCGGCGATGTGGTGATCGGTGCCCGTCAGCAGCATGGAGCGGGTCGGCGAGCAGGTTGGCGCGGTGTGGAAATCGGTCAGGCGCAGGCCATTGAAGGCCAGGGCATCGAGGTTCGGCGTGGCAATCTCGCCACCGAAGGCGCCGAGGTCGGAAAAACCCAGGTCGTCGGCCAGGATCACCAGGAAGTTGGGACGTTGCGGCATCGGGTCACTCCTGTTCAGCACGCAATGAAGGTCAAGGGCAGGTCGCTGATCCGTACCGGTGGCGGGGCCTGGTAGTGATCGTCGCTGGTCAGTTCGTGCAGCAGTTCCTCGCGCAGCTGATGGAAGTCGAAGCTGCTGCGCTGACGTGGATGGGGCAGGGCCACCTGCACCACGCGCTTGATCCGCCCCGGACGCGGCTCCATCACCACCACCCGGTCGGCGAGGAAGATCGCCTCCTCCACATCGTGGGTCACCAGCACCGTGGTGATCCGTGCCCGCTCGCGAATGGCCAGCAGCTCGTCCTGCATCTGCTGGCGGGTCAGGGCATCGAGGGCGCCGAAGGGTTCGTCCAGCAGCAGGATGCGCGGGCTGGCCACCAGCCCACGGGCGATGGCCACCCGTTGCGCCATGCCGCCGGACAACTGGTGCGGATACGCCTTGGCGAAGTCCTTGAGGCCCACCAGGTCGATGAAGCTGGCGATACGCTGCCGGCGCTCGGCGGCGCCCAGGGGTTCGTTGACCAGGCCCAGGCCGATGTTTTCGGCCACCGTCAGCCAGGGGAACAGCCGGTGCTCCTGGAACACGATGCCGCGTTCGCTGCCGATGCCGCTGACAGCCTGCCCGGCAACGCGGATCTCGCCGCGAAACTCGGTGTCCAGGCCGACCAGCAGGCGCAGCAGGGTGGACTTGCCGCAGCCGCTGGAGCCGACGATGGCGACGAACTCGCCCTCGGCGATGTCCAGGTTGAATTCGCGGATCGCCTCCAGTTCGCCATCGGCTACGGGGAAGCTCTTGCCCACGTGATTGAAGCTGACCAAAGGTGCGTTCATGCGTGTCTCCAGCGGGTGGCGTAACGTTCCAGCCGTTGTCCAAGGGCGTTGATAAGGGCGCCGGTGATGCCCACCAGCAGCATCCCGGCCATGATCAGGTCCATGCGCAGCAGTTGCTGGGCGCTGATCATCTGGCTGCCGATACCGCCGTTGGACGGCATGAAGTATTCGGCGCCGATGGTGCCCAGCCAGGCATAGATCAGGCTCACCCGCAGGCCGGCGAAGATCCCCGGCGCGGCCCCGGGCAGCACCAGGCGCCGCAGGCGCTGCCAGAGGCCCAGGCGCAATGCCTGGGCCGCCTCCGCCAGGTGCGGCGAAAGCTGGGCGACGCTGCGCTGGGTGGCGATGAACAGCGGGAAGAAGGCCGCCAGGGCGACGAACACCCATTTGGCCAGTTCTCCGAGGCCGAACCAGGCGGTGAGCAGCGGCACCCAGGCGAAGATGGCGATCTGGCGGATGGCGGCCAGGGTGGGGCCCAGCAGGCGTTCGCTCAGGCGTGACAGGCCCAGCAGCAGCCCCAGGCCCAGGCCCAGGCTGGCGCCCAGCAGCAGGCCGCCGAGGGTGCGCTTCAGGCTCAGGCCCAGGCCGCCCAGCAGGCTGCCATCGAGCAGGCCGTCGAAGGTGGTGGCCAGTACCGCCAGGGGGCTGGGCAGGATGTTGGCGTCCACCCATTGCTCGGCACTCGCCCATTGCCACACGGCCAGCAGCGCCAGGGGCAGCAGCCAGGGCTGCAGGCGCTGCCAGCCCTGGTAGCGCGGGCCACGGCGGAATTCGGCGGTGGCCGGGTGCGGCCAGGACACCAGCTTGCGATCCAGCCAGCCGATGCCGTGGTCCATCAACAAGCCCAGCAGGCCAATCACCAGGATGCAGACGAAAACGATGTCCAGCATGAACAGCTGCCGCGCCCAGACCATCAGGTAACCAATGCCTTCGCTGGAGGCCAGCAGTTCCACGGCCAGCAGCGAGGTCCAGCCGGTGGCGAGGGCCAGGCGTACCCCGGCCATGAACGGTGGCAGCGCGGCGGGCAGGATCAGGCGCCGCAGCAGCAGGGCCGGTGGCAGGCGCAGAACGGCGGCGGCTTCTCGCAGCTTCGGTTGCGCATCACGCACGCCCACCAGGGTGTGCAAGGTCACGGGGACCACCACGGCCTTGATCAGTACCACCAGCTTGAGCACTTCGCCGATGCCGAAAAACACCATGAACAAGGGGATCCAGGCCAGGGTCGGAATTTGCGCCAGGGCGCCGAAGGTGGGGAACACCAGGCGTTCCAGGCGCCGGCTGAAACCCAGGGCGCCCCCCAGCAGGGCACCTGCACCGATTCCGGCCAGCAGGCCCCAGAACAGCCGCTGCAGGCTGATTGCCAAATGGCCCCACAACTCCCCCGTGGCCAGTTCCCGGGCGCTGCTCCAGACCAGCGCGGGTGTCGGCAGGATCTGCTCGCTCATCCAGTGGTTGCGGCTGGCCAGCCACCACAGGCTGAAGAGCCCCAGCGGCAGTAGCCAGGGCAGCACGCGACTGGCCGCCGGCCAGCCCTGGCGCCGGCCGGAGGGTGCCCACAAGGGCAGGCTGAGTAGCGAAACACGGGCCATGGATGACCTCCGTCGTCGGGTGCGGCATGGCATGGGGGCTGGCCACGTCCAGGCGTGGCGAAACCGATCGCTTCTACAATATGCATTTGTGTTCTATAAAAATTCACATCAATGCTATTGAGCGATAAGAGAGGCCATTTAAGGCTTCCCGCCGTCACGCATCCAATGCATTTGGAGAATATTTTTCATGCATTTCCCGCATATCTCCGGGGGAGCCCCGTACTGGCTGATTTATTTCTTTGAGTTATTAAAATGTGAATTTTTAGTATTTAAATGCCTGTGCCGGCTCAGCCTACCTTTGGCTCCTCAACATCTTTGCCCTCCAGGAGCCGCCCCATGAACCTTCCCTTCAAACGCGTGATCCGTCTGTTCGCCGCGCCAGCCCTGGTCGGGCTGCTGGGCTACCTGCCGCTGCTGGCCCAGGCCGCCGAGCTCAAGGAAATCCGCATTGCCGTGCCCGACCTCAGCGCGGGCACCCAGCACAGCTCGGGTGGGGTGGTGGACGTACTGCGCCATCAGCAGATCCTGGAGAAGGCCTTCGCCGACCAGGGCATCAAGATCCAGTGGAATTTCTTCAAGGGTGCAGGGCCGGTGATCAACGAAGCCTTCGCCAACGGCCAGGTGGACCTGGCCTATCTGGGCGACCTGGCGGCCATCATCGGCAAGTCCAATGGCCTGGATACCCGCCTGCTCAGCGCCACGGCCCGGGGGGTCAAGCATTACCTGGGCGTTGCGCCGGGGTCGGGGATCAAGACCCTGGAAGACCTCAAGGGCAAGCGCGTGGCAGTGTTCCGTGGCACCGCCACCCAGCTGTCGTTCGATGCGGCCCTGGCCAGCCGTGGCTTGAGCGAGAAGGACCTGAAAGTGGTCAACCTCGACTTCAATGCCGCCGTGGCGGCCTTGGCGGCCAAGCAGATCGACGCCTCCTGGGGCAGCACCGGGCTTTCCGCCCTGCGCAGCAAGGGCCTGGCCGAACTGCCTTTGAGTACCAAGGACCTGGGCGATGCCGGCAGCGTGCAGGCGGTGTTGGTGGGATCGGGCAAGTTCGTCGACGAGCATCCCGAGGCTGTGGAAAAACTGCTCAAGGCCCAGCAGCAAGCGGTGCAGTGGTTGACCCAGGACAGCAACAAGGAGGCCTACATCCAGCTGGTATCGGGGTTGGCCAGCTATCCACCGGTGATCCTCCAGGATGACCTCAAGGACCAGCGCCTGAGCGAGATCTTCCCCTCGACCCTGGACCCGGTATTCCTCGGTCGACTGCAGGATTCGGTAGACCTGGCGGCCAAGGAGCGGCTGATCCGCAAGCCGTTCAAGGTCAGCGAGTGGGTCGCCCCGCAACTGGCTGCCGCCGGCCTGTAGCGCCCCGCCGAAAGGTAGCCGCTGCCGAGCCTGCGAGGCTGCGACAAGGCCCGCAGGACCTTCAGCGATTCCTGATGCCTGCGCCCGCGTTGCGCGGTTTGCCTGATGCACGGTGTCGCCTGGTTTTGCGGGCGCTGCGCACCCGGTCGCAGCCTCGCGCTGCTCGACAGCGGCTACAGGGCGATGGCGACTTGCTGCTGGTCCACGCTCACCAGCACTTCGATCAGCTTGCGCGCCGCCGGCGACAGGCGGAACCCGCTGCGGCTGACGATGCCGCAGCGAGCGTTCAGGCTGTCGATGTTCTGCGGCAGGTTGCGCCAGTGCAGCAGGGCCAGGGAGCCCTGCTCGATGTCTTCGGCAAAGGCCTCGGCGGTGCCCACGCCAATGGCATTGGATTGGCGGACGATCTTCACCAGGGCCGGGAAATGCTCGGTCTCGATGGTCGGCGAAAAATCGATGCGCCCGCTCAGGTTGGCCAGCAGCTTGCGAATGCCCGGCGGGATCAGGGTGCTGGCCAGGGGATAGTCGAACATGTCGTTGGTGGACAGGCTTTCCTTGGCCAGCAGCGGGTGTCCGGGGCGGCAGAAGAACACCCCGCGCTTGGGCGTCAGCGCCTGGGTCTGGTAGTTGGGATCGGCCTCGAAGTGGCGGATGTCGGCGATGAAGAACTCGATTTCCTCGCGATCGAGGCTGCGGCTGAGTTTCTCCCAGTTATCCACGGCAAAACGGGTACGCACCCTGGGGTGGGCGCTGGTGAATTGCGCCACCGCATCGGGCACCAGCTTCACCGCTGGCGCCGGCCCGCAGCCGAAGCGCACCTCGCCGGCATCGAGCTTGGTCATCTGGGTCACTTCGCTGCTGAGCAGGGCCGCGCCCTGCACCAGGCTCAAGGCATGCTGCAGCACCACCTGGCCTTCGGGCGTGGGCCGCAGGTCCTTGTTGCCGCGATCCACCAGCACGCAACCGAACTCCTGCTCCAGGCCCTGGATACTGCGGCTGAAGGCAGGCTGGGTAATGCCCATGGCATCGGCGGCGCGGACAAAGCTGCGGTGTTCATTGAGGGCGATGAAGTAACGCAATTGGCGAAGATCCATATGCTTTCCCGGCATCCGAAAAATAGCTCGAAGGCATTTGCGACGAGTGAGGAATGAGGTTTTAAATGCAAGCTCTTATTCCGTCAACGAAGCATGTATTTATCTATTAGATCTAAAGTGAATATAGATAGAGCGTTGTTTCGCTGCGGCTCCAACCGTAAGCAGTCAGATGAGGGTGTCTTCGATGAGCAATGCCGCATTAGCTGTCAAACCCGTTGTCCAGGCCCTTGAAATCCATCCGGTGGCCGGTCGTATCGGCGCCGAGATCCGTGGCGTGCAACTCTCCGGCGACCTCGACGCGGCCACCGTGCAGGCCATCGAGCAGGCGCTGGTGCAGTACAAGGTGATCTTCTTCCGTGGCCAGGCCCACCTCGATGACCAGAGCCAGGAAGCCTTCTCCCACTTGCTGGGCGAGCCGGTGGCCCACCCCACCGTGCCGGTGCGCGACGGCACCCGCTACCTGATGGAACTTGATGGTGCCCAGGGCCAGCGAGCCAACTCCTGGCACACCGACGTGACCTTCGTCGACGCCTACCCCAAGGCCTCGATCCTGCGCTCGGTGGTGGCCCCGGCCGCAGGTGGCGATACGGTGTGGGCCAACACCGCCACCGCCTACGACGAGCTGCCGCAAGAGCTGCGAACCCTGGCTGACCAGCTGTGGGCGGTGCACAGCAATGAATACGACTATGCCGCGGCCAAGCCCGACGTCTCGGCGGAGCGGCTGGAGCGCTACCGCAAGATCTTCACCTCCACGGTGTTCGAGACCGAGCACCCGATCGTTCGCGTACACCCTGAGAGTGGTGAAAAGAGCCTGGTACTGGGGCACTTCGTGAAGCGTATCAAGGGTTACTCCCAGGCCGATTCGGCGCACCTGTTCAACCTGCTGCAAAGCCACGTCACACGCCTGGAGAACACCGTGCGCTGGCGCTGGAGTGCCGGTGACGTGGCGATCTGGGACAACCGCTCGACCCAGCACTATGCCGTCGACGACTACGGTACCCAGGAGCGCGTGGTGCGCCGAGTGACCCTCAAGGGCGACGTCCCGGTGGGTGTCCACGGCCAGCGCAGCCAGACCACCAAGGGGGTGTGACAGTTACCGGCCAGGCATCAGGTGGTCATGTGGCGAGGGAGCTTGCTCCCGCTCGGTTGGCCGGTGCCCCGGGACGTAGCAGCCGTAAACCCTGCTACCCGGTGCTGCCTGAGTGGATGCGGTGCCTGTTTTGGGGCCGCTTCACAGCCCAGCGGGAGCAAGCTCCCTCGCCACAGGGGAGCATCAGGCTGCGTTTAGCCGGATGCCTGGCCAGGGTTCGAACGCGCCCCCGAGTTACCACACCCCAATCTGCACCACCTTTTCCGCTTCCGGCTCGCCATAACGAAACCGCTGCCCGCGCAAGTCAATCTCGGCGTGGCTGATGGTGGTCCGCCGCTTCAACCCGCGCAGCCAGTCGAACAGATACCCCAGGTGTTCTTCACGCACCGCGGCATAGGCCGGGTCGGCCCCCAGGTCGTGCAACTCTTGCGGGTCGTTTTGCAGGTCGAACAGCTGCGGGCGCAGGCCGTCGTAAGCCAGGTATTTCCAGCGCTCGCTGCGCACCATGGTCATGCGGCAACGGTCGATGGGCTGGCCCAGGCGTTCCCGGGCCGGGGCCTGGAAGGCGTAGTCGTATTCGCTGATGGCGTAGCGGCGCCAGCTCGGCGCAGCGCCGTGCAGCAGCGGGATCAGCGAACGGCCTTCCAGGCGATGTTCGGCTCCCGGCAGCCCCAGGGCATCGAGAAAGGTCGGCAGGGCGTCGATGGTTTCCACCAAGTGCTGATCCAGCGTGCCGCGGCTGCTATCCGCCGCCGCGCGCGGGTCGCGGACAATCAGCGGCACCCCCACCGCCGGCTCCAGCAGGAACTCCTTTTCCCCCAGGTAGTGATCGCCGAGGAAGTCACCGTGATCGCTGGTGAAGACGATCAGGGTGTCGTCCCAGCGGCCGTTGCCCTGGAGGAAATCCAACAGCCGGCCAAGCTGATCGTCGACCTGCTTGATCAGGCCCATGTAGGTGGGCACCACGTTCAGGCGCACTTCGTCGCGGGAGAAGTTCAGGCTCTCTTCATGCTGGCGGAAAGCCTGGTAGACCGGGTGATCGCTGATCTGCCCGGGTTCGGCGCGCACGGCGGGAATCACCTGCTCCGGGCCGTACAGGGAGTGGTAGGGCGCCGGTGCGATATAGGGCCAGTGGGGCTTGATATAGGACAGGTGCAGGCACCAGGGCTGCTCGCCCTGTTCCTCGATAAAGTCGATGGCGCGGTCGGTGGTGCAGACGGTCTCGGAATGTTCTTCGGCGACCCGGGCTGGCAAGTGCGCGTTGCGCATTTGCCAGCCGCTGCGGATTTCCCCCTGCTCGCCGGCCCCGGCGTTGGCCCAGTCATGCCAGGGGTTGCGGCCGTCGTAGCCGAGGCCGCGCAGGTAGTGGGTGTAGGGCGCCGACTCGCGCTTGTCGGCGAACAGCGGGTCGTCGGGGTAGATGCCGTCATGACGGAAATAGGGCTCGAAGCCGACCTCGTTCAACACCTCGGCCTGTTGGCTCGCCGGGTCGATCGCCAGGCGTTGCAGGGCGTCGAGGTTGGGCGTGGCGTGGGTCTTGCCCACCAGCGCGGTGCGGATGCCGTGGGGCCGCAGGTAGTCCCCCAGGGTCAGCTCCTCCAGGGGCAGGGGCACGGCGTTCCATGCCACTTGGTGGCTGCTGACGTAGCGTCCGGTGTAGGCCGACATCCGCGATGGGCCGCAGATGGTGCCCTGGGTGTAGGCGCGGCTGAAGCGCACCCCGGCAGCGGCCAGGCGGTCGATGTTGGGGGTGTGCAGGTGCGGGTGGCCGTAGCACGACAGGTAATCCCGGCGCAGCTGGTCGCACATGATGTAGAGCACGTTGCGCACGGGCGGGAGGGTAGGGGACATGGGCTTCACCGATCAAAAGACAGGTGAGGGTTTTCGCCTTCGTCGGGGGACGCCGGCAAGCGCATTTGGCGCATGCTTTTCATGCGTGATGTGCATCGCTCTTGAGGACGCCATCGCGGGCAAGTCGGATCAGATGGCCAGGTTGTTCAGCGAGCACAGCTCCTCGTCCTGGTCGTCGATGGCCTTGATCTCCTCGATCATCGCCTGGGCCAGCGGCGAGAGGCGATATCCGGCACGGCTGACGATGCCGTAGCGGGTGTAGAGCTCTTCCAGGTCGTCGGCCAGGCCGTCGATCTTCAGGCAGGTCAGTTCGCCCTTGGCCTGGTGCAGGGCATCGCTGTAGGAGCCGACGATGCCGATGGCGTCCGAGCGCAGCACCACGCCCAGCAGGCTGTAGCTGTTCTCGCATTCCACGTTGGGCGTGAAGTCCGGCTTGCCGCTCAGGTCGACGATGACCTTGCGCAGGTTCGGCGGGCGGATGGTCACCGCCAGCGGGTAGCTCATCAGCTCGCTGGCGCTGACGCTGTCGCGCCCGGCCAGGGGGTGGCCGGCGCGGCAGCAGAAATGCCATTTGCGCGGACGCAGGCGCTGGGTCAGGTAGTCCGGGTCGGCCTCGAAGTGCCGGGTATCGGCAACGAAGAACTCGAACTCCTCGCCTAGCAGGCGCTTGCCCAGACTCTGCCAGTCCTCCACCTGGAACTGCACCCGGGCCTTGGGGTAGCGCCCGATGAAGCTGCCGATCGCCCGGGGGATCAGCCCGGCGGCTGGCGCAGGGCCGCAGCCGAAGCGCAGTTCCCCGGCCTCCAGGCCATTGAACTGGCTGATCTCGTTGGCCATCTGCTGGGCGCCGCTGACCAGCCGCCGCGCGTGCTCCAGCAACAGCTGGCCCTGCTTGGTCGGCGCCAGGTCCTTGCGCCCACGATCCACCAGCTGGCAGCCGACGCTGTGTTCCAGCGCCTGGATGCTGCGGCTGAAGGCCGATTGCGAAAGGTTCACCGCCGCTGCGGCCGCGACGAAGCTGCGCTGTTCGGCGAGGGCGATGAAGTGGCGGAGCTGGCGCAGATCGATATGCATTTTTCACATAAAAAATATCGGGGAAATGCATTGGCTATGCATTAGGTCGACTCCTTATAAAGGCAATCTCTTATGCAGTAAATCTTTGTAAAAACATAAATAAATAACTTTAGAGAATATGCGAGCTGTGTATTTTCTGACCAGGAGCCGCCCATGAGCCCGTTGTCCACCGCTTCACCTCTTGCACCCTGGCGGCTCAAGCGTCTGCCCCTGGCCTTGCTGCTGGCCGGTAGCGCCAGCTGGGCCACGGCCTGGGCCGAGGAGGCGCCGGCGCCCCAGGCGAGCCCGGCCAAGGCCAGCGCCAACAAGGCCAAGGCCGACGATGGCCAGTTGCAGGCGGTTACCGTGACTGCCCGGCGCCGCGAGGAAAGCTCGCAGAACGTGCCCACGCCCATGAGTGTGATCGGTGGCCAGGCCCTGGAGAGCCAGCGGGTGTATCGCATCCAGGACCTGCAACAGCTGGTGCCCAGCGTCAACGTCGCCTACATGCATGCGCGCCAGTCCAGCGTGTCGATCCGCGGCCTGGGCAACAACCCCGCCAGCGACGGCCTGGAAGGCAGCGTCGGGCTGTACATCGACAACGTCTACCTGGGACGGCCGGGGATGGCGGTGTTCGACCTGATGGACATCGAGCAGCTGGAAGTGCTGCGCGGGCCCCAGGGCACCCTGTTCGGCAAGAACACCACCGCCGGGGTGATCAACATCAGCACCCGCGCGCCGAGCTTCACCCCCGAGCGCAGCATCGAAACCTCCCTCGGCGAGGACGGCTACTTCCAGACCAAGGGCACGATTTCCGGGCCGCTGACCGACGAGCTGGCGGGGCGGTTCTCGGCTTATCGCACCCGCAGCGATGGCGACATCAAGAACGAGCACGACGGCCATGACCTCAACGGCGGATCGCGCCAGGGCTTTCGCGGGCAGTTGTTGTACAAGCCCAACGAGAGCTTCAACCTGCGCTGGATCGGCGACTACAACGAAGAGGATTCCAGTGCTGGCACCCGGGTGCTGTACAGCACCGGGCCGACCATCAACGGCACCAATGTCTATGAGTCGCGCGCGGCTGCGGCCGGAGCGACCCTGGTCAACGGCAGCCACCGCAAGGTCAACCTGGACAACGACCAGCATGTGACGGTGTTCCAGGGCGGCACGTCCCTGGAGGCCAACTGGACCCTGCCCAGCGACTTCACCCTGACCTCGGTCAGCTCCTATCGCTGGTGGAACTTCACTCCGCGCAACGACGACGGGCTCAATGTGCCGGCCACCTACAACGCCGGGGTTTCGGTACAAGACAAGCAGTGGTCCCAGGAATTTCGCCTGGCCTCGCCCAGCGGCGGTTTCTTCGACTATGTGCTGGGGGCCTACTACTTCGGCTCGGACCTGGACAACAAATCCTTCGCTTACTACGGACCCAAGGCCGATATCTGGAATGGCACGCCGAGCGGTGCGTTGAACGACGTCACCAGCATCGGCAAGGGCAAGATCCGCACCGACAGCTTCGCGCTGTTCGCCCAGGGCACCTGGCACCTCACCGAGCGCCTGGATTTCACCGCTGGCCTGCGGGGCACCTACGAGGAGAAAACCGCCTCGGTCGGCCGCAACGCACCTTTGGGCGGCGTCGCGGTAAGCGGTGCTGCGGCCAATGCCCGGCGCGGTCGGGCCGGTGCCTACGATTCCGGTGACCTGAACCAGTACAGCACCAGTCCTTCGGGTTTGCTCAACCTGAGCTACCGCTTCACCGATGACCTGCTGGGCTACGCCACCTTGTCCCACGGCGAGAAGTCCGGCGGGGTCAACCTGGCCGTGGGGTCGGCGCCCACCGCCGGTGCCGACTCGCTGCTGATCGGCACCGAGCGCGCCAACAACGCCGAGCTGGGTTTCAAGAGCACCTTGTGGGACCGGCGCCTGCAACTCAATGCCAACCTGTTCTGGACCCAGGTCAACGGCTACCAGACCAACGCCTATGACTACGGCAACCGCGTGCAGTACCTGACCAACGCCGGCTCGGTGCGCTCGCGTGGCGTGGAGGTGGAAAGCACCCTGGTGCCGATTCGAGGCCTGACCCTGAACCTCAACGGCTCCTACAACGATGTGCGCTACCTGTCCTACAAGGACGCGCCGTGCCCACCGGAGGTCAGCCTGCGTCCCGGGGGGCCGGCGTCTTGCGACCTCACCGGGCACCAGGTGGTGGGCGCCTCGAAGTGGATCGGCAACGCCAACGGCGAATACAAGTGGAACCTGGACAACGGCCTGGAGGAGTACGTCACCGCCAGCTATGCGTTCCGCTCCAAGGCGGTGGGCACCGTGGAGGATTCCCAGTACGGGCAGATCCCCAGCTACGCCGTGGTCAACCTGTCCACCGGCCTGCGGGGCAACTACGAGCAGGGCCAGTGGGACGTTTCGCTGTGGCTGAAGAACGCCTTCGACAAGACCTACTACACCACCCTCTGGACCGGCGGCAACGGCGGTTACGAAGGCTTGCTGGGCACGCCGCGAACCCTGGGCGTGACCGGTCGCTACGACTTCTGATACCCGGTTTTTCGCCCTTTGCGCCGGGACATCCGGCGCCTTTCGACTTGAACAGGAGTGCTTATCATGTTGCGCCTCGACACCGCGTTGCCCCTGCTGCTGTCCACCGTTTTGCTGGCTGCGGCGGTGCAGGCCGCGCCCAGCGTCTACCCCACCGGAGTCACCCGCTACGACCCGGCCAAGGCCCATAACCAGTACGTGATCTTCAGTGGTGCCGATAAACAGACTCACCTGATCGACATGAACGGCAACGAGGTGAAGAACTGGCCCCAGGCTGGCTTCCCATCGGCGATCATCGACCCGCAACAGGTGGGCGGCGAGCGCGGCCGGGTACTGTTGCAGCTCAAGGACAAGGACCCCGGCCCGCTCGGTTCTGCCGGCAACGGCCTGGGCAACCAGAGCGTCGGTGAGCTGGACTGGAACGGCCAGGTGCTCTGGCAATGGGGCGACCAGGCTCCGGGTGGCGCTGCCCAGCAGCACCACGATCAGCGCCGCCTGAGCAACGGCAACACCCTGGTGCTGGCCAACAAGGTGCACAAGGTGGCGGGGTTCAAGGTGCCCCAGGTGATCGATGATGCGATCTACGAAGTCAGCCCCGACGGCCAGGTCAAATGGCAGTGGCTGGCCTCCGAGCACCTCAAGGAGTTCGGCTTCACTGCCGCCCAGTTGAAGCTGGTGTACGGCACCGACAACCCGGACTACTTGCACATCAACAACCTCAGCGTGGTGGGCCCCAATCAGTGGTTCGACGCCGGTGATAAACGCTTCGCCCCGGACAACCTGCTGATCGATTCACGTAACGCCAACTTCATCGCCATCCTCGACAAGCACAGTGGCAAGGTGGTCTGG
Organism: Pseudomonas sp. L5B5; assembly: GCF_020520285.1. Taxonomy (NCBI): domain Bacteria; kingdom Pseudomonadati; phylum Pseudomonadota; class Gammaproteobacteria; order Pseudomonadales; family Pseudomonadaceae; genus Pseudomonas; species Pseudomonas sp. L5B5. Next base: position 3,938,436 of record NZ_CP084742.1, on the reverse strand, counting down.
CGCCTGGGGCCGAACCTGTTGCCGATCAACCCCAAGACCGCCGCCAAGGTGCCGCGTCCGGTGGACCAGTTCGTCGGCCAGCATGACGCCCACATCATCCCCGCCGGCTTGCCGGGTGCCGGGCACTTGCTGGTGTTCGACAACCAGGGCACGGCCGGTTACCCCTCGGTGCCCCTGGGGCTGATCGCCGGCTCCCGGGTGCTGGAGATCGACCCGATCAAGAATGAAATCGTCTGGCAGTACAGCGCCGCCAGTTCCCGGCAGCCGGGCTGGGCTTTCTACAGCTCGTTCATCAGCAGCGCACGGCGTTTGCCCAACGGCAACACACTGATCGACGAAGGCATGAACGGGCGTTTCTTCCAGGTCACGGCTGGCGGCGAGATTGTCTGGGAATACGTCAGCCCTTACCTGGGCAAGGCCCCGGGCAGCGACGCAGTGAGCAACTGGGTGTACCGCGCGCTGCCGGTGAGCTACGACTGGGTGCCCGAGGGCACACCGCGTTCGGAGACTGCGGTGAGCGTGCCGGCGTCGGGTCTGAAACAGGTCGGTGCCAGTGCGGGAATCTGACCCTGCGAGGTCACCAGTGGCGAGGGCATTTGCTCCCGTTCAGAAGTAGAAGTACAGGCCGGTGTCCCGCTCCAGGGCGAGTCGATTCAGGGCGATGAGCCTGTGGATAAGTTCATCCCCGGCGGTCGCGGCCCGGGTGAGGATCGACAGGGCCGTGGCCAGTGCGGCCTGGCCCTGGATCGACGCGTCTTCGTAGTCGTCGATCAGGATGCCCAGGGCGCGGTTCAAGTTCGCTAGCAGGTCGCTGCGGGACAGGGTCGCCCACTGTTCTTCGCACAGCGCCAGCTCCACCAGGTCACCTGGCAGGCACTGGTCCAGATCCAGGCGCTGCAGGGCGGCCTTGCTGGTGGGCACGACTATCCAGTGGCGCGGTGCGTTCATGGCCGCCACAGCTCGACGAAGGCCTGGAAGTCGGCCGCCACCGGGTAGCGGCAGGCGCTGTCGGGGTCGAAGACCTCCACCGCTACGCATGGGCTGTTGAAGTCCAGGCAGACCAGCAGGCCACCGGCATCCCGGGCGATTGGCAGGCAACCTGCGGCGAGCCCCGGCACGCGGTCAGGGCTGGCGTACCAGAGCAGGGTCCAGGGTTGGTTGTTCAGGCTGAACTCGAAGAACTCGCTGATGCAGGCGTAGCCGTTGCCATAGGCAAAGGTGCCGATCTCCGGCGTGGCGGCCTCGGCGTAGCGCACCAGCGCCAGGTACAGCGGCGGCAACTCGACGCCGAGGCGTTGCTGTACTTGGGCGATCAGTGAGTCGTCCACTGTCGATCCGGGTTGTATTTCCCAGGCGTTCCAATCCAGGGTCATGCTCGACATGCGCCTTGTCGTTGAGGGTCGCGCGCCCCGGTGGGGCGCGCATCGAGGGCGATTGTAGGCGTGTCGCCCGGTGCGTGGTAGGCGCTTAATTGCAGCTTTGGCCCTCGGGCAGCGTGACGGTGTACTTGCGCTGCACCCGATTGCGGAAGTCCAGGTTGTCCAGGCTCTCCTGCACCAGGAAATCCTCGACCTTGGCGTTCTGGCAGTCCTCGTTGTAGGACGAGGCCCGCAGCACGAACACCGTGCGCCGGCTCTGTTCGTCCTTGGCCTTGATGTTGAAGGTCGACAGGGTGGTGTAGGCGGTGCGTTCCGATGAGCCGACGGCGCGGTAGGACATGCTCGGGGTGCTGGTGCACACGGTCTGCTGGTGCTTGCCGGGCATGCACGTGGTTTTGGTACTGCTGGGCACCGAGGCGTAGTCGGTGGCGGTGTAGCGGTAGCTGGTCTGTTTACTGCCCACATCCAGGGCAATGTTCATGCGAAACGGCGGATGGTCCTTCGGCAATGCCGATTCGGTGTACACCTGCGTAAAACCCATGCCGTGAAGGGCGGCGACCATGTCGCGCAGGTAGTAGCTGGCCTTGAGGGCCTGGTCATCCTTGGCGCCGTTGACGGTCACCAGCACCGGCGCCTTGGGGTCGAAGTAGTAGTCTTGGGCGGGGGTGGCGTCGATCGCCACGTCGAGTTTGTTGGCGCAGCCGGTCAACAGACAGGCGAGCAAAAGCAGCGGGCAGAGCAGATAACGAGTCATGAATAAGCCAATGTGCAACGTGAGGGGTGGTCAGGCGTTAACGATTGGGACTCGGGTCAAACAACTGCGGGGGTGTTACGCGGGCTCGCTTGCCTGGTATTCCAGCAAGTCGCCGGGTTGGCAGTCGAGTGCGATGCAGAGTTTGTCCAGGGTCTCGATTTTCATCCCCTTGACCTTGCCATTTTTCAGCAACGACAGATTGGCCTCGGTGATGCCCAGGATGGCGGCCAACTCTTTCGAGCGAATCTTGTTTTTAGCCATGACAACGTCAAGCCGAACGATAATGGTCATCTCATTGTTCTATATGTAGTGACTGTGCTCATCACTGAGGACTTTGGCGTCGCGCATGATAATGGAAAATGAGCACAGCAAGATTCCCTTGACCACCTCGTAGGCGGCGTAGGACGAGAAGCCGGCCGAGATCTGCAGGATGCGCTGGCCGGGCGGCAGGTCGATGGACAGAGCCAGGCCCTGCAGGGTTTCCATCATCGGGAAGGTGGCCGGCGCGACGATCCACAACATGCCCACACGCCAGAGGATGCTGATGTTGCGGTCGCTCCAGGTCTCGCCCCGGGACAGGCGCAGGAAGAACACTCCGGTCAGCCACAGGGCGAAGCTCGACAGCAGCAGCGGCAGGAAGTCCAGGATCACCAGCAGGGTGAAGCTCAGGGAGGAAAGCTTGAAGTCTGCTTCCAGCAGGCGTGGCGAGTGCTCGGCGAAGACCCCGAGCAGGGCGCCCAGGACCTGATCCTTGCTGTAGATCCAGAGCCCGGCGTTGCCGCCGATCTCGACCACGCCCATGACCCAGGCCAGGATCGCGGCCAGCACGCCAACCCGGCGTAACCGGTATTGGGCGGAACCATTGGTTTGGAGGGGCATGCGGTATTCCTTGCAAAACTGTGGGGGTGGCGGATTATTTATAAATAATTATCGAATTACAATAATTTATTTCCCTAATAATTTACCTCGCCCCGTCGTCTATACCTCTGGCTCCCTTCAATGACCGGTGGCTGCAGGGCTTCGTGTAGCCGCTGCCGCAGGCTGCGTACGGCTCGGCACGAGCCGCTGTTCAGTGGTGTGCCTGGTGCGTCGCGGCGTCTGGTTTAGCGGGCGCTGCGCACCCGTTCGCAGCCTCGCTGCGCTCGACAGCGGCTACAGGGCTTCGTGTAGCCGCTGCCGCAGGCTGCGTACGGCTCGGTACGAGCCGCTGTTCAGCGGTGTGCCTGGTGCGCGGCGGGTCAGGCTGCTTGGGCGGTGGCGAAAGCTGCCTGGGGCTGGTAGCTGGACGGGCTGAAGGTGCGGGTCAGGAGCAGCATCGCCACGACGCCGGCAATCAGCACCCACCAGGCGCTGGTGAAGTTGCCGGTGACCTGGCGCAGCCAGCCGCTGAGCCAGGGCGAGACGGCGTTGAGCAGGAACCCCATGCCCTGGACGAAGGCCGCCAGTTGCCCGGCTTCCCGGGGATCGCGGCGGTGGTCCAGGGTGAGGATCAGGCTCAGGCCGAAACAGGCGCCCAGGCCAAAGCCGATCAGCGCCACCCACAGGTGCGGGGCCTGCAGCGGCCACAGCACCAGGCCGAGAAAACCCAGGGCCTGGGCGGCGAGGCTGATGCCCAGCAGGGGCCGGCGGTCGACGCTGCGCTGGGCCAGGGCCGGCATCAACAGCGCGGCGATGACCTGGAACACCGTCATGAAGGCCAGCAGCGAACCGCTCAGCGTGGCGCTCCAGCCCATCTGCAGATAGTAGGCCGGCAGCCAGGCCACCATGCTCATGTAGCCGCAGTTCACCAGGCCGAAGTACAGCGCCAGCAGCCAGGCCCGGCGATTGCCCCACAGGCGCTGGGTCGTGGCCCGGGAACCGTTGCGCCGGGCGGCGCCCAGGGGCAGGCACGTCCACAGCATCAGCGCCGCCGCGGCCGGCAACAGCCAGACCCCCAGGCCCACCTGCCAGTTGGCGTAGTGCAGCGCCACCTGCGGGCTGAGCAGGGCGGCGAGCCCGCCCCCGCCCATCAGCGAGGCCGAATAGACGCCCATGGCCAGGGCCACCCGCTGCTGGAACTGGCGCTTGATCAGTGCCGGCACCAGGGCCTGGATCAGGGCGACGCCGGTGCCGCCCAGCAGAGCCGTGGCCAGCAGGGCCGATGCCTGGCCGCAGTACAGGCGTGCCAGGCAGGCCAGCAGCACCAGCAGCAGTCCCAGGGACACCCCATGACGTTCCCCGAGGCGGGCTTCGATGCGCACGCCCAGCAACGCCACCAGGCCCATGCAGATCACTGGCAGGCTGGTGAGCCAGGCGCTGCTCTGGAAACTCATGCCGGTGGCTTCGCGGATCTGGTTCAACAGCGGGCTGACCGAACTGAGGATGGGCCGCAGGTTGAGCCCCAGGCATACCAGCAGGGCCCAGCTGGCGAAGGTCTTGAACGATGACTCAGCGGGCTGCATGACGGTCTTGCCAATCCTGGTAAAGAGCGCTCATCGCGGCCTGGGGCAGATGCTGCACAGGCAGGCGCTGGGTCGCCAGGGGCTGGCCCAGCTGTTCGTAGATCGCCGCCGTGGACAGGCCGAAAGGCGCCGCTTGTTCGTTGCTGGCGGCAAACACCGCCCGTGAAATGCCGCACAGGTACATGGCGGCCAGGCACATGGGGCAGGGTTGGCCGCTGGCGTAGATCACGCAGCCCTCCAGGCGCGGGCCCAGTTGCCGGCTGGCGCTGCGGATCGCCAGCAGTTCGGCATGGGCGGTCGGGTCCTGGCTGAGGTGGATTTCATTGACCGCCTCGGCCAGCACCTGGCCGTCGCGCACCAGCAGCGCGCCGAAGGGGCGGCCGCCCTGTTCGACGTTGTGCCGGGCCAGGGCCACGGCCTGCTCCAGGAAATATTGATCGTTGTTCATGGAATTCTCCGGTGTGTGTGGCACGAATTCAGGACGCCCCGGCATCGCGCAGCAGCTTGACGATGGCCTGCTGGCCGCGCTGTTCGGCGTGGCGCAAGGGGCTGACCCCGGCGCGGTCCGGCAGGTTCAGGTCGGCGCCGGCGGCGATCAGCCGGCTGACAATGCGCTGGTGCGCCGGGCCGCCGTCGGAGAGCAGGATGGCCTCGAGCAGGCAGGTCCAGCCCAGGCGATTGACGTGGTCCAGCTCGACCCCGGCGGCGATCAGCAAGTCCACCGTGGCCTCGTGGCCGCGCTCGCAGGCCGGGATCAGTGCGGTGCCGCCATAGCGGTTGGTGCTCTTGAGGTCGGCAGCGTGGGCCAGGGTCAGCTTGAGAATGTCGTTGTAGCCGCTGGCGCCCGCCAGCAGGTAGGGGCTGTCCTGCATGAGGTTCTTGCGGTTGACGTCGGCCCCGGCGTCGATCAGCGCTTGGGCGATGTCCACCTGGTTGCTGCGTGTGGCCATCAGCAGTGCAGTGCTGCCGTCCAGGCTCTTGCCGTCGAGGGGCACGCCCTGGGCGATGAGCTGCTGTACCTGGTGCAGCTGGCCGTTGCGTACCGCCTCGAACAACGCCTTGTCGCTGGCCATCGCCACCCCCGTTGTGAGCAGACCGGCGGCCAACAGGCCGCGCTTGAGGAACAGGCTGAGCTTCATGCAAACCTCCCGTTGCTACTGGTGTGCGGCGAGTATGGGCAAGCGCCCTGGTATTCTGAAATTAAATATAATCATGCAAACCAGTGGCTATCAGGATGGTGAAGGCAATGTTCGATCCCGTGTTGTTGCGCAGTTTCGTGGCGGTCGCCGACTGCCAGAACTTCACCCGCGCTGCCGAGCGCCTGCACCTGACCCAGTCCACCGTGAGCCAGCAGGTACGGCGCCTGGAGCAGAGCCTGGGCTGCCAGTTGCTGGACCGCGACCAGCGCCGGGTGACGGCCACCGTGGAGGGCGAGCGGCTTTTGGCCTATGCCCGGCGCATCCTGGCCCTGCACGAGGAGGCCAGCGACGTGCTGATCAACCAACGCGGCGAGGAAGTGCTGCGCCTGGGGGTGCCGGAAGACTTTGCCGCCGAGCGCCTGATGCCGTTGTTGTCGCGGTTTGGTCATGACTACCCGGCTGTGCGCCTGGAGGTCGCTTGCGGGCTGGGTCCGGAGTTGCTGCGTCAGTACCGGCGCGGTGAGTTCGACTTGTTGCTGGTCAAGCAGATGGGCCATGGCGAGGACTGCCTGGATTCCTGGCCCGAGCCATTGTGCTGGGCCGACAGTCGCCTGCAACCCGCTTTCGGTCGTGAGCCACTGCCCCTGGTGGCCTTCCCGGTGGGAGGCCTGTATCGCCAGGAAATGCTTCATCACCTGGAAGTGGGTGGCTGGTCCTGGCGCATCGCCTACTCCAGCGCCAGCCTGGCCAGCGTCTGTTCGGCGGTGGCCGGGGGGTTGGGCATCAGCCTGCTGCCGGTGCGGGTACTGGGCAAGGATCACCGTATCCTCGATGCCGGCAGCGGCCTGCCGGATATCCAGGGTGTGCGCCTGGCGCTGTATGCCGGTAGTGGCTTGAGTCGGGCAGGCAAGGCGCTGCAGGAACAACTGCGAGCAGTGGCCAGCGGCAAGCTGCAAGTCAGGCAGGCCGGAAAGTTATAAGTGGTGGTGTTTCCGTCATGGCTTATAGAACACCGGTTGCAGGCTATAGCCATTTAGTTAGTTGCCGACAATGTTTATCTTGGACAGTATTGGAATCGCCGGCCATGCTGGGTTTGCAAGTTCCAGGAGGAACTTGCTTCATTGGATGAAACTTCAACCGAGAAGGAAACCCGCATCATGTCGAGCATCAATGGAACCTATGTAAACGCCAACGCTGACGCCCGCCTGGTCCTGACCGACGGCAACGATTCCAACGGCTCGTTCAGCGGCGAGTTGACCCAGGCCGGGGTCAAGTACAACGTGGCCGGGCATTACCACTTCCAGAACAGCACCGGCCAGCCGACCATCATCAATGTCTCCGGCTACAACGACGGCTACGGCTACCAGGCCTGGGCGCTGTTTTCTCCGGATCACAACTACTCCCGGTTGCGAGCATCCGGCGCCCGCAGCAACTTCAGTGGCGATGTGGTTGGCCTGAGTGGTGAGTTCGTCAAACAATGACAGTTAAATAAAAAACAGCCGTTGAACAGTCACTGTCGCCTTTAGGATTAGTCTGCTGTTCAACGGCTTTGTCGTGCCTGTTTATAAAATTGTTAGTGGTTGTTAGATGTCTTGTTAGTTACGGTTTTTGCTACTTGGATAGTTGCCTTGATTCGCTTGCACCGCTGTTTCGATGCTTTCAGGGAATATTTTCAATGCCTGTAAAGCATGATTTTTTCAGGGCTTGGCTGCAGCCCTTGAAACACGGGGGCTGGGGCGATTTGCTGGAATTCATTATTCAATTTCAGTCTATGTATAACTTGAAAGATTACTTTAAGAGATAAGCGCCGACACTGATCATTGATTTCACCGCAGCGTGGCGTGGGGTCGTTCAAACGCCGCTGCCGGGTTATTCAAAAGATCGTAGGGAGTGAATCAATGGGCAATGTCCAGACCGTCGCCAGTGCACAGGAGGTGCTGTGGCGCCAGGCACCGAGCGGCGAGTTGGTCGACCTTGGCCGGCCGCACCGTTCGCCGCTGGGCCAGGCTCGTCTGCAACGCACGCCCAAGGACGTGTTGCGCCGTCGCGAGGCTATCCTGCTGGCCGTGGCGGCCCTGGTATTGCACGGCGCGGTGATCTACTGGCTGAGCCAGAAACCGACCCCGGTGCTGCCTGTGGCGCCACCGCAAATCCCTCCCATGACCATCGAGTTCTCGCATCCGGCGCCACCTGTGGTCGAGCCACCACCCCCGCAGCCGGTGCAGCCTGTGGTGGAGCCGCCGCCTCCGGTGGAGGATGAGTTGGCGGTGAAGCCGCCGCCCCCCAAGCCGGTGCCCAAACCCAAGCCCAAGCCGGTACCCAAGCCAGAGCCGAAGCCTGCGCCCAAGCCGGTGCAGCAGACGCCGGCACCGCCCCAGCCCGCTGCGCCGGTCGCGGCTGCGGCGCCACCTGCGCCACCTGCGCCCGCTCCGGTGACCCCGGCCTCGGCCAGTGCGGCGTACCTGAAGAATCCGGCGCCGGAATACCCCTCCCTGGCCCAGCGTCGGGGTTGGGAAGGCACGGTGCTGCTGCGGGTGCACGTGCTGGCCAGTGGCAAGCCGGGAGAGATCCAGATCCAGAAGAGCAGCGGGCGCCAGCAGCTCGACGATGCGGCCCTGGCCGCGGTCAAGCGCTGGAGTTTCGTCCCGGCCAAGCAGGGCGATGTGGCCCAGGACGGCTGGGTCAGCGTACCTATCGATTTCAAGATTCATTGAGCCGCAAGGCCCGATCTACATGCTTATAGAGGGAACACATCATGACGTTACTGGCATCTCCACTGGAATCGATCGAAAGCGCGGTGATCTGGCTGCTGGTGGTCTTCTCTGTCGCCACCTGGGGCCTGGCCCTGGTCAAGGGCGTACAGTTCGCCCGCCTCAAGTCCCAGGATCGCAAGTTCCACAATCAGTTCTGGGCGGCGTCGAGCCTGGATTCCGCCGCGCCCCTGAGCGAAACCCAGCCTGGCGCGGCGGCCCGGGTGGCCCAGGCCGGTTATGCGGCGATCCAGGTGGGCGATGCGCCCCACGCTGCGGACCTGAGCCAGGCGATCAACCACCAGGATCGTCTCGAACGCGCCCTGCGCCAGCAGATCGTGCGTGAGCGCCGCTCCCTGGAAACCGGATTGGCAGTGGTGGCCAGTATCGGCAGCACTTCGCCCTTTATCGGCCTGTTCGGCACCGTGTGGGGAATCATGGAGGCCCTCAAGGGCATCAGCGCGGCGGGCTCGGCGAGCCTGGAAACCGTGGCCGGGCCCATCGGTGCGGCACTGGTGGCGACCGGTGTGGGGATCGCCGTCGCCGTGCCGGCGGTACTGGTCTACAACTACTTCCTGCGGCGCCTGAAGCTGACGGCCGCCGACCTCGACGACTTCGCCCATGACTTCTACAGCCTGGCGCAGAAGAACTCTTTCCGCGTACTGATCCACCCGAGCGTGCACAAGGCCGCGGCCCAGGGCAGCTCGCAAAAAGTGAAGGAGGCGTCCTGACATGGCCTTCTCCACCCAAGACAGCGATGAAGTGCTGAGCGAGATCAACGTCACCCCGCTGGTGGACGTGATGCTGGTGCTGCTGGTGGTGTTCATCGTCACCGCGCCACTGCTGACCAACGCCATTCCCATCAACTTGCCCAAGACCGAGGCCGTGGCCCCGGTGGAGCAGAAGGACCCGCTGGTAGTGAGCATCGACGGGGCAGGCAAGCTCTTCATCAACAAGGACGAGATCCAGCCGGATCTCCTGGAAACCAACCTGCAAGCGGCCAAGCAGAAGGACCCGGAAGTCCGCGTCCAGCTGCAGGCCGACGATGGCGTCAACTACGGCGAGGTGGCCCGGGCCATGGCGTCCATCGAGCGTGCGGGCATCACCAAGCTGTCGGTGATCACCGCCCGTTGATACCGAGCAACAAAGCCACGACTTTTCAGGCCGTCTCCTTGGCAGGGTGCGGCCTTTTTTTGTTGTAGCCGTTGTAGCCGCTGTCGAGCTTGCGAGGCTGCGCCAAGGCCCGCAGGGCCTTCAGGTACGCGGCGCCCGGGCCTTTTCTGCGGCCGCTGCGCGCCCGTGCGCAGCCTTCGGCAGCGGCTACACGAAGCTGTTGTAGCCGCTGTCGAGCCTGCGAGGCTGCGCCAAGGCCCGCAAGGCCTCCAGGTACGCGATCGACCGGGCCTTTTCTGCGGCCGCTGCGCGCCCGTACGCAGCCTTCGGCAGCGGCTACACGAAGCTGTTGTAGCCGTTGTCGAGCCTGCGAGGCTGCGCCAAGGCCCGCAAGGCCTCCAGGTACGCGATCGACCGGGCCTTTTCTGCGGCCGCTGCGCGCCCGTGCGCAGCCTGCGGCAGCGGCAGCGGCAGCGGCAGCGGCTGCACGGAGCGGGGGATATATTCTTTATGGGTCTTAATAAATAGCTTCTTATTCCTTAACCAATATAAATCCCCTCCCTATACTCGTCCGGGAACAGACACGCAGCAGGAGAGTTCCCCATGCGCAACGAATCCATTCGCTACTTGATTGTGCCGGGCTGGCAGGGATCGCCAGAAGATCATTGGCAAAGCCACTGGCAGCGCAGCCTGCCCAACAGCGCGCGAGTGGAGCAGGCCGACTGGCTGACGCCGCGTCGGGAAGACTGGGTGGCCGCCCTGGCCGAGGCCATCGCCGCCGATGACACCCCGGTGATCCTGATCGCCCACAGCCTGGGTTGCATCACCGTGGCGCACTGGGCAGCACATGCACCGCTGGAGGCCTTGCGCCAGGTACGCGGCGCGCTGCTGGTGGCGCCGGCGGATGTCGAGCGTCCCGCCTGTGTTCCGGCGCTGCGCAATTTCGCCCCGATCCCCCGGGACCTGCTGCCCTTCCCCAGCCAGGTGGTCAGCTCGGACAACGACAGCGCCGTCAGCGCCCCCCGGGCCCTGGAGTTGGCCCGTGACTGGGGAGCCGAGGCGGGAGTCCTGGCCGGTGCCGGGCACATCAACGTCAAGTCCGGCCATCACCGCTGGGAGCAGGGTTTCGCCTATCTCTACCGCCTGCAAAACCGCATGGAGCAACATGCCCTGCGTCGTGCCTGAGGTTTCTTTTTTCGTTTAAACGCCCCCGCCGCCAGGCGCCTTGGGGCGGGAGTCCGCCATGAGTTCTCATTCCCCCTTCGGCCAGCCGCTGCTGACCTTTCCCGATGCCGAGAAAAGCCCCCTGAGCATCCGCGCCAAGGCGCTGGTGTTCGTCGACCCGCGTTCGCGGCAGCTGCGCGAGGAGCTGGAACAACTGGCGCCCCGTGCAATCTCGGTGCTGATCCGTGGCGAGACCGGCACCGGCAAGGAACTGCTGGCCCGGCATATCCACCGTGCCAGCGACCGTGGCGGGCTGTTCGTCTCGGTCAACTGCGGGGCGATCAGCCCGACCTATGCCGATGCCGAGCTGTTCGGTTATGCGGCGGGTACTTTCAGTGGTTCGGCCAGCAGTCGTGCTGGCTGGTTCGGTTCGGCCAACGGCGGGACCCTGTACCTGGACGAGATCGGCGACCTGCCGCTGCCGATCCAGACCAAGCTGCTGGCGGCCCTGGAGAACCACGAAGTGACCCGGGTCGGCGCGCAGCAGCCAAGCCCGGTGGATGTGCGCCTGGTGGCGGCCACCAGCATCGACCTGGCCCAGGCGGTGGCGGCGGGCAAGTTCCATGAGCGCCTGTACCGCTACTTGCGCGAGGGCCAGCTGGAGTTGCCGGCCCTGCGCGAGCGGGTGGGGGACATCGAGTCCCTGGCCGAGTACTTCCTGGGGATCTACAGCCAGCGGCTCGACCTGCCGGTGCCCCTGATCAGCGACACCGCGCTACAGGTTCTGGAACGCCACAGCTGGCCAGGCAATACCCGCGAGCTGGAGAACGTCGTGCACTTCGCCCTGCTGGTCAGCAGCGGCGAGGAGATACTGCCCGAGCACCTGAACCTGCCGGAAACAGTGTCACCGCTGAGTGAGTTGGAGCGGCAAGTAGAGGTGTTGCTGCGGGGAAGCGAGAGTGAGCGCAGCGGATTGAAGGCCGTGCTGGAGAAGGTTGCGCAGCGGTTGGAGGGTAGAGGAGCGAACACGTGAGTTATTGCGAAAGCAATGGTTGTTCATGCGAATGATTTGCATTAACTTTTTTCGAAAAGGAGATCTGCTTCAAGCATTAAAGGGATATTTATGAGAAGAGTATCTTGCGCGGTGCTTTTTCTGTCTGCTCTGGCCCCCAACGCCTATGCGTACCTCACTGAACTAGCGATGTTTTCTCGTGCCAACTGTTTCGGTTTCAACGAGTCGGTCAGTGGGACACGATACATACATGGAAATTAGAAACATCGTCTATGCAATACAATACGGCGGATGGCAGTTACAGGGAGTTTCACGATCAATCCGACAGTACCTGGCGGTCTTATGCAGGTTGCGGATTGTGTGGCATGGACTGGCAAGTCTACGGTTTCCATTATGCGGACGGGAAATATGGCGACCCTGACTACAGCGCTCAACAGGATCATCTCCTTGTCAATGTCTGTACTGCTGGCTGGTCGCCAAGTGTAGCTGATGGTTCGCCCTGCCTCGAAACCTACACGACCTCTTGCAATCTGACGGAGTGGTAATGATGCGCTTGTCGATGATCTGCATAAGCATGTTGCTCGTTTCATTCTCGGCAATTGCCGAGTTGGAGATTCACCCTTTAAGTAGCAACGCACATATTCAAAGGATCATTAATAAGGGGCCCGCTTCATCCAGGATGGAGCCTGAGAAAAAATCGGGCTTTCCAAGCTTCGAGCAATTCAGTTCGATGGTCACACTCGCTCAGAGGAGCGATAAAAGGCTATCTCAAGCTGTCATGTGCAAATCGGAGTCGAGAGCGGCAATTGAAAAATTGAGATGTCAGTTTTCCAAAGAAGCCCCCTCCGGTGTCGAGATGAAGGAAGGCGGTTTGAACGGTGTCATGTCACTTTATTCGTGCGGCGATGATTATGTTGTCACCTACGAGACCCACTATGAACCTGAGCTGACGCAGCGCGTAGTGGTTTACGACGATGATTACGCCAAGCCTCAAGACCCAGGCAAGCCCTTGGTGAAAACGTCGGAAAAAGTAGTGGGCGGGGTCAGGAAGACCGGGTTGCGCTGGATGAATTCCAAGCATGAAGTGAGGTATGACATTTATGCCAGCCTGGAAGGTGATGGTGCACTGGAGAAGGCACTGACGTCGGTCATTACCGAGGTTGCCATTGAAATCGGTAATCGATAGATCGCAGGTGTTGTGTAACGGAGCGACCAGATGCACCGGCAGGCGAGCCAGTTGTCCTTTCTGCACCAGTCAAAAAGGTATAAGTGCTTGCCAAAAAGATATTGTTCGGGAATAAAAAATCTCGGTATTGTCCGCCACACGCCAGCAGTGGCACTTCACCAGCATCCCGATCAACACCCTGATTGAAGCCGTCGTCGATCCCGACACCTAAGGACCTCGCATGAAAAAAGTTCTGTTGTTCACCGCACTGGCGGCAGCCCTGGGCGCAGGTATGGCCCAGGCCGCCGAGAAGCTGGTGGTCGCCGCGACCCCGGTACCCCACGCCGAGATCCTCGAGCTGATCAAGCCGACCCTGGCCAAGGAGGGGATCGACCTGGAAGTGAAGGTGTTCACCGACTACGTGCAGCCCAACGTGCAAGTGGACCAGAAGCGCCTGGACGCCAACTACTTCCAGACCCTGCCCTACTTGAAGAATTTCAACGAAGGCAAAGGCACTCACCTGGAAACCGTGATCGGCGTGCACGTCGAGCCTTTTGGCGGTTACTCGAAGAAGGTCAAGAGCCTGGCCGAGCTGAAGGACGGCGCCACCATCGCCATCCCCAACGAAGGCAGCAACAGCGGTCGTGCGCTGATCCTGCTGCAGAAGGCCGGCCTGATCGAGCTCAAGGACCCGAAGAACGCCGTATCCACCCCCAAGGACATCGCCAAGAACCCGCACAACTTCAAGTTCAAGGAGCTGGAATCGGCCATGCTGCCACGGGTCCTGGACCAGGTTGACCTGGACATGATCAACACCAACTACGCGCTGGAAGCCGGCTTGAATCCGGCCAAGGATGCGCTGGTGATCGAGGGCGCCGATTCGCCTTACGTGAACTTCCTGGTGGCCCGTCCGGACAACAAGGACAGCCCGGCCATCCAGAAGCTGGCCAAGGCCCTGACCAGCCCTGAAGTCAAAGCTTTCATCGAGAAGAAATACAGCGGCGCGGTCCTGCCGGCGTTCTGATGGTCTAGGCTACCCACGCGACAAACCCCTTCAAGGTTCGAACGCCGACGGCTATGACAGCGTCGGCGTTTTTTTGCGCCTGTGTCTTGTCGCAAGGGCGCGTGGGGTCAACCGACGGGCTGTACGGCCCGGCGCAGGGCTGTCAGCCACTTGAGCAGATCGTGAGGGTCCAGCGGTTGCGGAGTCTTTTCATTGGCCATGGTGATCGTCCTTGGAAGGCAGTACGTCCTGTAAGGCTGGCCAGGCTCTGAAGACTCCCGGCAGGCAGGCAAAAAGGTAGTCGCTCGGCGCCAGCCCGGCAAATCCGCGGGTTAGGTTTTTGGGTGATATCAATATGCTTTATTGGTATTTAAATTATTGTTTTTATAGCTATAAAGTCGCGCCAGCCGGGCGATTACCCATCGCCCCAAGGACTGCATCACCGTCGCTGTATCCCAGCGGCGTCCAGGACGCTCAATGACCCTCGACTACGCTTTCATCCTCAGCACCCTGCCGGCCTTTCTCAAGGCCGTGGGCGTGACCCTGCAGGTCGGCCTGATCGCTATCGGCACGTCGCTTCTGGTGGCGCTGATCAACGCGGCCTTTCTGGTGTTCCGTACCCCTTATGTGCACCGGCTGATCGGCCTGTACGTGGAGCTGGCGCGCAACACACCGCTGCTGATCCAGTTGTTCTTCGTCTACTTCGCCTTGCCGGCGCTGGGGGTCAAGGTCTCCGGATTCACCGCGGCAATCATCACCATGACCTTCCTCGGCGGCGCCTATCTCACCGAGGTGCTGCGCGCCGGGGTCGAGGCGGTGCCGCTGGCGCAGTTGGAGTCGGGACGCTCCATCGGCCTGTCGCGCTGGCAACTGCTGCGCCATGTGATCCTGCCCCAGGCGGGCATCCTCAGCCTGCCGTCGCTGTTCGCCAACTTCATCTTCCTGCTCAAGGAAACCACCGTGGTCTCGGCGGTGGCGGTGCCGGAGATTCTCTACACCACCAAGAGCTACATCGCCCTGTACTACAAGACCTACGAGATGCTGGCGGTGCTGACGCTGATCTGCGTGCTGCTGTTCCTGCCGCTGTCGCTGTTGCTCAGCTACCTGGAAAGGAGGCTGCAACATGGCCAGTTCGGGTCTTGAGCTGCTGCTGGTGTCCCTGCCGCAACTGGCCAGGGGCGCCGAGCAGACGTTGTCGATTTCCTTGCTGAGCATTGTCTTCAGCACCCTGGGCGGCGTGCTCTATGGCGTGTTGCGCAGCCTGCAGCGGCGAGTGCTGGATGTGCCGCTGCGCATCTACCTGGAGCTGTTCCGGGCGATCCCGGTACTGGTCTGGCTGTACTTGCTGTTCTTCGGGTTTCCGATCTTCTTCGGCATCAGCATTCCCAGCTTCACCTGTGCGGTGCTGGTGCTGTCGCTGTGGGGCGCCAGCGAAGTCGGCGAGGTGGTGCGCGGGGCGTTGCGTTCGCTGCCGCGGGGCCAGCGTGAGGCGGGGCTGTCCATCGGCCTGTCGACGTTGCAGCTGTACGGCCATGTGCTGTTGCCCCAGGCCTTGAAACGCATGACGCCACCGACCATCAACGTCTACACGCGGATCATCAAGACCAGCTCCCTGGCGGTGCTGATCGGTGTGGTGGACGTGATCAAGGTCGGCCAGCAGATCATCGAGCGCACTTACGAGTCGGTGCTGATCTACGGCGTCCTGTTCCTGTTTTTCTTTTTCATCTGCTACCCGCTCTCGGCCGCCTCCCGCGTGCTGGAGCGGCGCTGGACGCAAGCATGAGCGCATTGATCGAGTTCCAGGGTTTCAACAAGTTCTTCGGTTCGCAGCAGGTCCTGTGCGATGTCGACCTGCGCGTTGAGGCAGGCGAGGTGGTCGTCATCCTGGGCCCCAGCGGCTGTGGCAAGAGCACCTTGCTGCGCTGCCTCAACGGCCTGGAAAGCGGCCAGGGCGGTCACCTGCGCTTTGCCGGCCGCGAGCTGCTGGAGCCGGCCACCGACTGGCGCCAGGTGCGCCAGCAAATCGGCATGGTGTTCCAGAGCTATCACCTGTTTCCTCACATGAACGTGCTGGACAACATTCTTCTGGGCCCGCTCAAGGTGCAGAAGCGCGAGCGCCGCGAGGCCCAGGCCCAGGCCGAGGCATTGCTGGAGCGGGTGGGCCTGGCGGACAAGCGCCAGGCCTTCCCCCGGCAATTGTCCGGCGGCCAGCAGCAACGCATCGCCATCGTCCGTTCGCTGTGCATGAACCCCCAGGTGATGCTGTTCGACGAGGTCACCGCGGCGCTGGACCCGGAAATGGTCAAGGAAGTGCTGCAAGTGATCCAGGGCCTGGCCCGGGACGGCATGACGCTGCTGATCGTCACCCATGAAATGGCCTTTGCCCGAGCCGTGGCCGACCGTGTCGTGTTCATGGATGGCGGGCGCATCGTGGAACAGAACACCCCCGAGGCTTTCTTCACGAACCCGCAGAGCGCCCGTGCGCAGCAGTTCCTGGAGAAGTTTTCGTTCGTCGAAGCATTACCCAAGAAAGCCCCTAGAAAGGAACTGGAGCTCTTATGAAAACTGCCAAGTCTTCACTGCTGTTGCTGCCACTGTTCGGTCTGGCCCTACTGGCCGGCTGCGATAAATCCAATGATGCGCCCAAGCCTGCGGCCACCGCCGCCAGCGCGGCCCCGGCCGCCGGTTACCTGGACAAGATCAAGGCCCGGGACAAGCTGATCGTCGGCGTGTTCACCGACAAGCCGCCGTTCGGTTTCGTCGATGAGACCGGACGCTACGTGGGCTTCGATACCGACATCGGCCGGCAGCTGGCCAAGGACCTGCTGGGCGACGAGAACAAGGTGGAGTTCGTCGCCGTGGAACCGGCCAGCCGCATTCCGTTCCTGCAAAGCGACAAGGTCGACCTGATCCTGGCCAACATGACCGTGACCCCCGAGCGCAAGGAAGCGGTGGAATTTACCAACCCCAACCTCAAGGTGGCGGTCCAGGCCCTGGTGCCCGAGGGTAGTTCGGTGAAGAGCCTGGATGACCTGGCAAGCCGCACCACCATCGTCACCACCGGCACCACTGCGGATATCTGGCTGACCCAGAACCACCCGGACTGGAAGCTGCTCAAGTTCGAGAAAAACACCGAGTCCCTGCAGGCCCTGGCCAATGGTCGTGGCGACGCTTATGCCCAGGACAACCTGATCCTGTTCAGCTGGTCCAAGCAGAACCCGGGCTACCGCGTGCTGCCCCAGACCCTGGGCGAGCAGGCGCCGATCGCGCCGGCGGTGAAGAAGGGCAACATCGAGCTGCGTGACTGGGTCAATGCCGAGCTGGCCAAGCTGGGCGAGCAGAAGTACCTGCTCAAGCTGTACGACCAGTACGTGCGCAAGGAGCTGAGCGACGACACCAATCCCGACAGCGTGATCGTCGAAGGCGGCAAGTGGCAGGGTTGATCCGCTCCGGGCGCCTCAGGCGCTCTTGAGGACGCCATCGCGGGCACGCCTCGCTCCTACTCAGACCGTAGGAGCGAGGCGTGCCCGCGATGCTTTTGTGGCTGTTCAATCGGGCCAGTACCACGCGGGCTCGTCGAGCAGGCGCTGACCCACGATGCCGGTCTGGCCCAGCTCCTTCTCCAGCACGATGCAGTTGCACTCGGGGTCTTCCTGCAGGGCTGCGATCAGGCGCCGGGCGTGGGACACCACCCACACCTGGCACTGCTCCGAGGCACGGATGATCAGGCGCGCCAGCGCCGGCAGCAGGTCGGGGTGCAGGCTGGTTTCCGGTTCGTTGAGCACCATCAGCGTCGGTGGTCTTGGTGTCAGCAGGGCCGCAACCAGCAACAGGTAGCGCAAGGTGCCGTCCGACAGCTCCGCCGCCGACAGTGGCCGCAATAATCCCTCTTGATGAAACTCGATGGCGAAGCGTCCGCCCGGTTGCGCGTCGATCTCCAGGCGGGCTCCGGGGAAGGCGTCACTGATGGCTGCCTGCAAGGCCTCGGGGTCACCGATCTCGCGGATGGTCTGCAGCGCTGCGGCCAGGTCGCGGCCGTCGTGGTGCAGCACCGGGGTGCGGGTGCCCAGTTGCGGTTGGCGCGCCGGGGCTTCGCTGTCGCAGCGAAAATGATCATAGAAGCGCCAGCGGCGAATGGACTCGCGCAGATGCAGCACCTCGGGGGACGTGCGCAGGCTGCCCACCTGGTCGAACAGGCTGTCGAACTCTGGCGTGTGCTGGGCCAGTACGTCCCAGGCCCGGCCCTGGCGCGCCCGGATCAACGGGCCGTCACGATCTACCAGCAGGCTGGCGGGGCGATAGAAAGGCCCGGACCAGATGCATTCCTTCTTGATCTGCGGGTCCAGGGCAAATGCCGAGCGGCTGGGTTCCGGCAGGCCCAGGGCAATGGCGTAGCCGAAGTCCTCGCCGGCGAACCCCAGGCGTAGGCGCTTGCTGGAGGAGCGCACGCCGGCCTCGATCGGCACCTCGCCCTTGCGCATGCGTCGGCTGATGGATTCCGGCCCAGCCCAGAAGGTCGAGTCCAGCCCGCCCTCCCGGGCCAGGGCGTTGACCACCCCGCCCTGGGCGGTTTCCGCCAGCAGGCGCAGGGCGCGGTAGAGGTTGGATTTACCGCTGCCGTTGGCACCGGTGATCAGGTTCAGCCGAGCGAGGGGAATCACCAGTTTGTTGATGGAGCGGTAATTGGCCACCGCCAGGGTCTTGAGCATGCAGGGTCTCCTTTGCGTGGCGCACAGTGTGCCCAATCCCCAGGACCCGCCGCTATCCCTGTAGCCGCTGTCGAGCCTGCGAGGCTGCGCCAAGGCCCGCAGGGCCTTCAAGTGCACGGGCTCGAGGTCGTACATCGTGGTCGCTGCGCGCCCATGCGCAGCCTGCGCCAGGGGCTACACCAAGCGAGGCCGTGGCCGCAGGTGCTGGGCCCGTGCAAGGGTTGAACCCTGTTCTAAGCTCACAGTCGTAACGTCACTGGCGCGACGAACAAGCACAAGGAGCCTGCATGGCTGGTCTCGATACGAGGTGGATGGTGGGGCTGAGCCTGTTGGCCCTGCTGGGGGGATGTGGCGCGGAGCAGCCAACGGAGAAGGACCATCCGCGGGTGCGTATCCAGGCGGTGCAGAACAGCGAATTCGCCGCTTCAGTGACCATCACCGGCGATGTCCAGGCGCGGGTGCAGACCGAGCTGTCGTTCCGCGTTGGCGGCAAGATCATCCAGCGCCTGGTGGATGTCGGCGACCGGGTCGCGGCCCGGCAAGTGCTGGCCAGGCTCGATCCCAAGGATTTGCAGACCAACGTCGATTCCGCCAATGCCGCGGTGTTTGCCGAACAGGCGCGGGTCAAGCAGACCAGCGCAGCCTTCGTCCGCCAGCAGAAACTCCTGCCCAAGGGCTACACCAGCCAGAGTGAATACGACTCGGCCCAGGCCGCCTTGCGCAGTAGCCAGAGCGCCCTGAGCGCGGCCCAGGCGCAGTTGGCCAATGCTCGCGAGCAATTGGGCTACACCGAACTGGTGGCCGAGGCCCCGGGGGTGATCACCGCCCGCCAGGCCGAAGTGGGCCAGGTGATGCAGGCGACCCAGCCGATCTTCAGCCTGGCCCAGGATGGTGAGCGCGATGCGGTGTTCAATGTCTACGAGTCGTTGCTGATGCAGCCCCCCGGCCAGGAAATCATCCACATCACCCTGCTGGACAATCCCAAGGTGGCCACCACCGGCACGGTCCGCGAAGTGACCCCGGTGGTCTCGGCCCAGAGCGGCACGGTTCAGGTCAAGGTCAAGCTCGACTCGTTGCCGGCGGGCATGGAGCTGGGTTCGGTGGTCAGCGCCACTGCCCGGGCCCATGCCAAGGCCAGCGTGCTGTTGCCCTGGGCGGCGCTGACCAAGGACCTCAGCGAACCGGCGGTATGGCTGGTGGGCGATGACGGCAAGGCCACCTTGCACAAGGTCAAGGTCGGGCGCTACCTGACCGGCAAGGTGATCATCAGCGACGGCCTCAAGGGGGGCGAGCAGGTGGTGGTGGCCGGCGGGCAACTGCTGCATCCGGGAGTGCAGGTGGAAATCGCCGACCAGACTGCCGAGCAGGGAGGGCAGCCATGAAGCGCCTGGCCTTGCTGTGGAGTGTCGCCTTGCTGTTGCCAGGTTGTTCCAAGGAGGAGCCGGCGCCGGAGCCGGTGCGCCCGGTGCTGTCGATCCAGGTGGCGCCGCAATCCGAGGAGAGCCTGGGGCGTTTTGCCGGCAACATCCAGGCTCGCTATGAAACCAACCTGGGCTTCCGTGTGCCGGGCCGCATCGCCAAGCGCAATGTCGATGTCGGAGCCGAGGTGGCGCCGGGCGACTTGCTGGCGACCCTGGACCCCACTGACCAGCAGAACCAGTTGCGCACGGCCCAGGGCGACCTGGCCCGGGTCGAGGCCCAGTGGATCAATGCCCAGGCCAATGCCCGGCGCCAGCAGGAGCTGTTCGATCGCGGGGTGGGCGCCCAGGCCCAGCTGGACCTGGCCCAGACCGACATGAAGACCACCGGTGCATCCCTGGAGCAGGCCCGGGCTTCGGTGCGCCAGGCCCGGGACCAGTTGGGCTACAGCGAACTGCACACCGACCACGGTGGCGTGGTCACCGCTTGGAATGCCGAGGCCGGGCAGGTGGTCACCGCCGGCCAGCAAGTGGTGACCCTGGCCCGGCCGGAGATCAAGGAGGCAGTGATCGACCTGCCGGCGAACCTGGTGGACCAGCTGCCGGCGGATGTGGTGTTCAAGGTCGCGGCGCAACTGGACCCGAGCATCAGCACCACGGCCACGGTGCGCGAGATCGAGCCCCAGGCCCAGAGCGCAACCCGTACCCGTCGGGCCCGCCTGACGCTCAAGGACACCCCCGAGGCCTTCCGCCTGGGCACGGCCATCAGCGTGACCCTGAGCTCGGCCATCGCCCCGCGTACCGAACTGCCGCTGAGCGCCTTGCAGGAGGTGGAGGGCAAGAGCCGGATCTGGGTCATCGACCCCAAGGCCGCAACCGTCTCGCCCCGTGAGGTCACGGTACTGAGCCGCGACCAGGGTTCAGTGCTGATCAGCCAGGGCGTACAGCCTGGCGAGCGGGTCGTCAGCGCCGGGGTCAACAGCCTCAAGCCGGGGCAGAAAGTCAAAATCGACGAGGACCGTACTCAATGACGCCTGCCACCAAAGGGAGCTTCAACCTGTCCGAGTGGGCGATCAAGCACCAGTCCTTCGTCTGGTACCTGATGTTCGTGGCGTTGCTGATGGGCGTGTTCTCGTACATGAACCTGGGGCGCGAGGAAGACCCGTCCTTCACCATCAAGACCATGGTCATCCAGACCCGCTGGCCGGGCGCGACCCAGGAGGAAACCCTCAAGCAGGTCACCGACCGCATCGAGAAGAAGCTCGAGGAACTCGACTCCCTGGACTACGTGAAGAGCTATACCCGGCCAGGCGAGTCGACGGTGTTCGTCTACCTGCGCGACACCACCAGCGGCAAGGACATCCCCGACATCTGGTACCAGGTGCGCAAGAAGATCAACGACATCCGTGGCGACTTTCCCCAGGGCTTGCAGGGCCCGGGGTTCAACGATGAGTTCGGCGATGTGTTCGGCTCCATCTACGCCTTCACCGCCGATGGCCTGACCATGCGTCAGCTGCGCGACTACGTGGAGCAGGTGCGGGCGCAGATTCGCGAGGTGCCGAACCTGGGCAAGGTGGAGATGGTCGGCGAGCAGGACGAGGTGATCTACCTCAACTTCTCCACCCGCAAGCTGGCGGCCCTGGGGATCGACCAGCGCCAGGTACTGCAGAGCCTGCAGTCGCAGAACGCGGTGACCCCGGCCGGGGTGATCGAGGCCGGGCCGGAGCGGATTTCGGTGCGCACCTCGGGGCAGTTCGCCTCGGAGAAGGACCTGGCCACGGTCAACCTGCGGCTCAACGACCGCTTCTATCGGCTGGCGGATGTCGCCCAGATCAGCCGTGGTTATGTCGACCCCTCGACCCCGCTGTTCCGCTTCAACGGCCAGCCGGCCATTGGCCTGGCGATCGCCATGAAGAAGGGCGGCAATATCCAGGACTTCGGCAAGGCCTTGCATGCGCGCATGGACCAGCTCACCGCCGACCTGCCGGTAGGGGTGGGCGTGCACAAGGTCTCCGACCAGGCCGAGGTGGTGGAGGAGGCGGTGGGTGGCTTTACCAGCGCGCTGTTCGAGGCGGTGGTGATCGTCCTGGTGGTGAGCTTCATCAGCCTCGGGGTGCGCGCCGGGCTGGTGGTGGCCTGCTCGATCCCGCTGGTGCTGGCCATGGTCTTCGTGTTCATGGAGTACAGCGGCATCACCATGCAGCGCATTTCCCTGGGGGCCTTGATCATCGCCCTGGGCCTGCTGGTGGACGATGCGATGATCACCGTGGAGATGATGGTCACGCGCCTGGAGAAGGGCGAGAGCAAGGAGCAGGCGGCGACATTCGCCTACACCTCCACTGCGTTCCCGATGCTCACCGGGACCCTGGTGACGGTGGCCGGCTTCGTGCCCATCGGCCTCAACGCCAGCTCCGCCGGGGAATACACCTTCACCCTGTTCGCGGTGATCGCGGTGGCGATGCTGGTGTCGTGGATCGTCGCGGTGCTGTTCGCCCCGGTGATCGGCGTGCATATCCTGAGCACCGACGTCAAACCCCACTCCGAAGAGCCTGGCCGTGTCGGTCGTGCCTTCAACGGCGGCCTGCTGTGGGCCATGCGCAACCGCTGGTGGGCCATCGGCATCACCGTGCTGCTGTTCGTCGCTTCGGTGTTCGGCATGCGTTTCGTGCAGAACCAGTTCTTCCCGTCCTCGGACCGGCCGGAGATCCTGGTGGACCTGAACCTGCCGCAGAACGCCTCGATCAACGAGACGCGCAAGGCGGTGGACCGCCTGGAGGCGACCCTCAAGGACGACCCGGACATCGAGCGCTGGAGCACCTACATCGGTGAAGGCGCGATTCGTTTCTACCTGCCCCTGGACCAGCAACTGCAGAACCCCTACTACGCCCAGCTGGTGATCGTCAGCAAGGGCCTGGAGCAGCGCGGCGCGTTGATCGAGCGCTTGCAGAAGCGCCTGCGCCAGGACTACGTCGGCATCGGCAGCTACGTCCAGGCCCTGGAAATGGGGCCGCCGGTGGGGCGGCCGATCCAGTACCGGGTCAGCGGCAAGGACATCGACCAGGTGCGCAAGCATGCCATCGAGCTGGCCGCCGAACTGGACAAGAACCCGCACATCGGCGAAATCATCTACGACTGGAACGAGCCGGGAAAAGTGCTGCGCATCGACATCGCTCAGGACAAGGCGCGGCAACTGGGCCTGTCCTCGGAGGACGTGGCGCAATTGATGAACGGCATCGTCAGCGGCTCCACCGTGACCCAGGTGCATGACGACATCTACCTGATCAACGTGGTCGGTCGCGCCGACGACAGCGAGCGTGGCTCCCCAGACACCTTGCAGAACCTGCAGATCGTCACCCCCAGCGGCACCTCGATCCCGTTGCTGGCCTTCGCCAGCGTGCGTTATGAACTGGAGCAACCGCTGGTGTGGCGTCGCGACCGCAAGCCGACCATCACCATCAAGGCGGCGGTGCGCGACGAGATCCAGCCCACCGACCTGGTCAAGCAGCTCAAGCCGGCCATCGACACGTTCGCCTCCGGCCTGCCGGCCGGCTACTCGGTGGCCACCGGCGGTACCGTGGAAGAGAGCGGCAAGGCCCAGGGGCCGATCGCCAAGGTGGTGCCGCTGATGCTGTTCCTGATGGCGACCTTCCTGATGATCCAGCTGCACAGTGTGCAGAAGCTGTTCCTGGTGGCCAGCGTGGCCCCGCTGGGGTTGATCGGCGTGGTCCTGGCCCTGGTGCCCACCGGGACGCCCATGGGGTTCGTGGCGATCCTGGGGATCCTGGCGCTGATCGGCATCATCATCCGCAACTCGGTGATCCTGGTGACCCAGATCGACGACTACGAGAAGGACGGTTACGAACCCTGGGATGCGGTGCTGGAAGCCACCCACCATCGTCGGCGGCCGATCCTGCTGACGGCGGCTGCGGCCAGCCTGGGCATGATCCCGATCGCCCGGGAAGTGTTCTGGGGGCCGATGGCCTACGCCATGATCGGCGGCATCATCGTGGCCACCTTGCTGACCCTGTTGTTCCTGCCGGCGCTCTACGTGGCCTGGTACAAGATCAAGGAGCCGAAGTCGGACCAGGACAGCCGGTGATCCGTAGGAACGAAGCTTGCTCGCGATGGCGGCGCAGCAGGCGCATCGCTATCGCGGGCAAGCCTCGCTCCTGCTGGTAGTCAGTAGGCGGTGGTGTTTGTCAGGCCTTGCGCCAGACGCTGGCCAGCCAGGGTTGTTGTTCCCGGGGCAGGCCGGCAGGACGGTAGTAGTGTTCCAGTTCGATGAAACCCGCTTCGGTGAGCAGCGCCTGCCAGGTCGCGAGGTCGTGGTAGGCGCCGTAGCGGGCGCCGTTCCAGCCTTCCTGGTTGTCGCCCCGGGGGTTGGAGCTGAACAGCACGCCGCCGTCCTTGAGGCTGGCATGCAGTTGCGTGAGCACCCGCGGCAGTTCCTGGCGGGGGATATGGAACAGCACGGCGTTGGCGAAGATGCCGTCGAAGCGCCCGGGGGGCAGGTCGAGCTTGAGGAAGTCCTGCTGCCAGACCTCGCAACCGCTGTCTTGCCGGGCCATCCGGGCGAACTGCTCGCTGCCGTCTAGGCCGACGGCCACATGGCCCAGGCGGGTGAAGGTTTGCAGGTCGCGGCCGGGGCCGCAGCCAAAATCCAGCACGGTGAACGGCGCCGAGCCCTGGATATGCCGCAGCAGGGCGTCGATGTTCTGGCTCACATCGTGGTCGCGGGTGCCTTGGCGAAAGTCCTCGGCGACCTGGTTGTAGTGGCCAAGGGTGGTTGCGGTGATGGCTTCGAGATCGTCGGGAGCGAGTTTCATGGCGGCAGGCGGCTTGTGGGAGGGACCGGCCGAATATACACCTGCGGTCGCTGCGCGTCCGTGCGCAGCCTGCGGCAGCGGCTACACGAAGCGGGTCTTGTGTGCCTGCGTCGCTGTAGCCGCTGCCGAGCCTGCGAGGCTGCGCCAAGGCCCGCAGGGCCTTCAGGTGCGTCAGCGCTTGTTGAGGTGCCGCGCCAGGCGGTCGCCACCCAGCTGGATCGCGGCCACCAGAATCACCAGCAGCACGATCACCGTGAGCATGATCTGGCTGTCGAAGCGCTGGTAGCCGTAGCGGTAGGCAATGTCCCCCAGGCCGCCGGCACCGATGGCTCCAGCCATGGCCGAAGAGTTGATCATGGTCACCAGGGTGATGGTGAAGCCGCCGACGATCCCCGGCAGCGCCTCGGGCAACAGCACGTGCCAGACGATGTGCCAGCGCCGGCAGCCCATGGCCTGGGCCGCCTCGATCAGGCCGTGGTCGACCTCCCGCAGGCTGACTTCGGCGATCCGCGCGAAGAACGGCGTGGCGGCGATAGTCAGGGGCACCACCGCGGCCCACACGCCATAGGTGGTGCCGACGATCAGCCGAGTGAAGGGGATCAGCGCCACCATCAGGATCAGGAACGGGATCGAGCGGAACAGGTTGACGAAGGCCCCCAGGGCGCGGTTCAGCGCAGGCGCCTCATAGATCCCGCCCTTGCCGCTGGTGACCAGGATCACCGCCAGGGGAATGCCGGCCAGCAGCGCAATCAACGACGACGCGCCGACCATCAGCAGGGTGTCGAGAGCCCCCTGGAGCAAGCGTTCAAACCACATAACCCAGTACCTCCACCTGTTGGGCCCAATGCCCTGCGCGCTGGCGCAGTTCTTCGGCGTCCAGGGGCGAGTCCTGGACCGCCAGCAGCAGTTGCCCCAGGGCGTGGCCCTGGATGCGTTCCACCCCGCCTTGCAGCAGGTGCACGCGGCCGCCCAGGGCGACGAACAGCGCCGCCAGGTCCGGCTCTTGATGCTGGGCGCCGGTGAACCGCAGGCTCAGTACCAGTGCGGCATCGGCTGTCGGCTGGCTGTGCAGGCGGCTTTGCAGCTCTGGCGGCAGGCCGTGCTGCAGGGGGGCCAGCAGCGTCTTGCTGACCTCGTGCTGCGGGTTGCCGAAGACTTCCCAGACCGGCCCCTGCTCGACGATGCGCCCGTGCTCCAGCACCACCACCCGGTCGCAGATCTCGCGGATCACCGCCATCTCGTGGGTGATCAGGATGATGGTCAGGCCCAGGCGCTGGTTGATCTCTTTCAGCAGGCCGAGGATCGACTGGGTGGTCTCCGGGTCCAGGGCCGAGGTGGCTTCGTCGCACAGCAGGATCTCGGGGGCGTGGACCAGGGCCCGGGCGATGCCCACCCGCTGCTTCTGGCCGCCGGACAGCTGTGCCGGGTAGGCCTTGTGCTTGTCTGCCAGGCCCACCAGTTCCAGCAGCTCGCGCACCTTGCGCTCACGCTGGGCCTTGGGCACCCCGGCCACTTTCAGCGGCAGCTCGACGTTGTGCCACACGGTCTTGGCCGACATCAGGTTGAAGTGCTGGAAGATCATGCCGATGCGTCGGCGCAGGGCTACCAGGCGGTCTTCGTCGAACTCGCCGATGTCCACCTGGTCGATCAGCACCCGGCCGCTGGTGGGTTGTTCCAGGCGGTTGATGGTGCGGATCAGCGACGACTTGCCGGCACCGCTGCGGCCGATGATGCCGAACACCTCGCCGCGCTGGATCGACAGGTCGATGCCGTGCAGGGCCTGCACCGGGCCCTGCTGGCCCTGATAGGTCTTGCCCAGGCCGATGAAACGCACCTGGGCGCGGTTCAGTTCGGGATGCAGTTCAGTCCGTTCGGCGCTGTGGGGGGCGGGTTCGGGGAGTGGGAGCTTGCGTGTGGCGACTGTCATCTCAACCTTCCCAGCCGGCCTGGTAGAGCTTGCCGTGGGCCTGGTCCAGGGCGGCACGCACGGCAGGCGAGTGCTGGTAGATATCGACGAACTTGATCAGGCGCGGATCGTCCTTGCTCTTGGGCTGGATCACGAACTGGATCACGTATTCCTTGTGGTCCAGGCCGTCGAACAGCAGCGCCGAGCCGGCGTCGAAGGTCTTGGCCAGGCGGATGTAGGCCGGGTAGCCCTGGACCAGGTCGGCATCGTCATAGGCGCGCACCAGTTGCACGGCTTCGACCTGGAGGATCCTGATCTTTTTCGGGTTGGCGATGATGTCTTCTTCGGTGGCCTTGTAGCCGACCCCCGGCTTCAGGCTGATCAGCCCGGCCTTGGCCAGCAGCTGCAGGCCGCGTCCGCTGTTGATCGGGTCGTTGGCGATGGCCACGCTGGCCCCGGTGGGCAGTTCGTCGAAGCTCTTGTACTTCTTCGAATACAGGCCGACGTTGTTGATGATCCCCGGGGCGAAGGGCACCAGGTTGAAACCGGCGGCGGCCTTGGCGTTTTCCAGGAAGGGAATGTGCTGGAAGTAGTTCACGTCGATATCGCCGGCGGCCAGGCTGACGTTGGGCGCGATCCAGTCGGTGAACTCCACCAGTTCCACCTTCAGGCCTTGCTTGCCGGCTTCGGCGACGGCGGCCTCCAGGGGAATGGCAAAGGCGGCGGTGGTGCCGACCTTGAGCGGCGGTTCGGCGGCGAAGACGCTGCTGCTGAACAGGCCGAGGGCGAGGGCCAGTGCTTTGACCGGGTGGCGCAGGCGTTTGGTTTTCATGGTGCTTACTTCCAGTCAATCCGAATGAGGAGGTTGAATAATTTGCTGCTGGTGTGGCGAGGGAGCTTGCTCCCGCTGGGCTGCGAAGCGGCCCCGGATCCAGGCGATGCGGTGTTGCAGGCGTACCGAGTCGTCTGGGGTTGGGCTTGCTTCGCAAGCCAGCGGGAGCAAGCTCCCTCGCCACCGGGTGGTTAGCGGCGGTAGGCCGCGCCGGTGTGGCGTTCGGGCAGCTTGCGGTCCTGGTGGAAGAGCTTTTCGCGCAGGGTGCCTTCGTCGTAGGCGGTCTTGTAGGACCCGCGCCGTTGCAGTTCCGGGATGACCAGGTCGATGAAGTCGACATAGCTTTCCGGGGTGACGATGCGAGTCAGGTTGAAGCCGTCCAGGCCGGTCTCGGCGATCCAGGATTCCAGGTCGTCGGCCACCTGCTGCGGCGAGCCGACCACGGTGAAGTAGCGGCCGCCCAGGGCGTGCTGGTCCAGCAGCTTGCGCCGGGTCCAGTCGTTGTTCTGCAGGTGCTTGGTGGCCGACTGGATGGCGTTGTTCTTCACGTACTGGATAGGTTCGTCGATCTCGTACTGGGCAAAGTCGATCCCGGTGGAAGCAGAGAAATGCGCCACCCCGGCTTCGGCGCTGGCATGGCTGCGGTACTCGGCGTGCTTCTTCCAGGCCAGCTCCTCGGTTTCGCCGACGATCACGTTCAGGCCCATGAAAATCTTGATGTCCTCGGGGTTGCGCCCGGCAGCCACGGCGCTGGCGCGGACCTTGTCCACCTGGGCCTTGGTCGCGGCCTTGTTCTGCCCGCTGATGAACACGCACTCGGCATGGCGCCCGGCGAACAGCAGGCCGCGGTCCGAGCTGCCGGCCTGGAACAACACGGGGGTGCGCTGGGGTGACGGTTCGCACAGGTGGTAGCCGCTGACCTGGTAGAACTCGCCCTGGTGCTCGACCTTGTGCACCTTGCCCGGCTGGGCATAGATGCGTTGCTCGCGGTCATTGAGCACTGCGTCATCCTCCCAGCTGCCTTCCCAGAGTTTGTACAGCACCTCCAGGTACTCGTCGGCCTGGTCATAGCGACGGTCGTGCTCGATCTGCTCCTTGAGGCCCATGGCCTGGGCGGCGCTGTCCAGGTAGCCGGTGACGATGTTCCAGCCGACCCGGCCACGGCTCAGGTGGTCGAGGGTGGAAAGGCGCCGGGCGAACAGGTAGGGCGCCTCGTAGGTGAGGTTGGCGGTGAGGCCGAAACCAAGGTTCCTGGTGACGGCGGCCATGGCCGAGACCAGCAGCAGCGGGTCGTTGACCGGCAGCTGGATCGACTCCTTGAGCGTCACGTCCACCGAGTCCTGGTAGATGTCGTAGACCCCGACGATATCGGCGATGAACAGCCCGTCGAACAGCCCGCGCTCCAGCAGCTGGGCCAGTTTGGTCCAGTACTCGATCGTCTTGTACTGGGTCGAGTTGTCCCGCGGGTGGGTCCACAGGCCATGGTTGATGTGCCCGACGCAGTTCATGTTGAACGCGTTGAGCAGGATCTTCTTCTTGGTGGTGCCAGGGAGGCTCATCAGATGGTCCCCCGCAGTGGCGGGTTCTGCTGGTTGAGGTAGTAGTTGCCCACGGCGTGGTACTTCCAGCGCACCGGATCGTGCAGGGTGTGCACCCGGGCGTTGCGCCAGTGACGGTCCAGGCCGTGCTCGGCCAGGGTCGCCTGGCTGCCGGCCAGTTCGAACAGGGTGCTGCCGGCGGCCAGGGAAATCTCGGTGCTCAGGGCCCGGGCCTCGGCCACGGCGATGGACGCGGCCGCCACGGTGTCGGCGTTGGTCTGGGCCTGGGCCCGGTCGAGGAATTCCCCGGCCCGCTCCAGCAGGGCCTCGGTGGCGTGCAGGCGGATGCTCAAGTGGCCGAAACTCTTGAGGGTCAGTGGATCGTCGCTGGCCTTGTCGAGGCCGGAATCGATCCACGGCCGGCTCCTGGTCCGCACGAAGCGCAGGGCGTCTTCGTAGGCGGCTCGGGCGATACCGGTGTCGATGGCGGCGTGGAGGATCTGTGCCAGGGGACCGACCGGGGTCGGGCGCTCGAAGGCACTCTGGAACGGCACCACGTCGGCCGCGTCCACCGCCACGTTGTCGAACACCACCGAGCCACTGCCGGTGGTGCGCTGGCCGAAACCGCTCCAGTCGTCGATCACGCTCAGGCCCTGGCTGTCGGCGGGGACGAACGCCAGCTGCTGGACACCGTCTTCATCCACCACCGAGGTGGGAATGCGCTGGGCGTAGATGGCACCGGTGGCGTAGAACTTGCGCCCGTCGATGCGATGGCCCTGGCCGTTGCTGTCGCGGCTCAGGCGGGTGGTGCGATCGTGAGAAGTCTTGGTGCCCAGTTCGGCCAGGGCATTGCCGAAACGCCGGCCCGCCAGGACTTCGGCGTACAGCCGTTGCTTCTGCTGCTCGCTGCCGTTCACCCGCAACACTTCGAGGGCGTAGAAATGGTTCTGCGGGATCTGTCCCAGGGAGGCATCGGCCTCGGCGATCAGTGCGGTGACCTTGGCCAGGGTCACGTTGGACACGCCAGCGCCGCCGTATTCCTTGGGCACGCTGATGCCCCACAGGCCGGAGCGGGTGAACGCTTCGAGTTCCGGGTGCGGCAGGCGCCGTTCGCGATCGCGCAGGGCACTGTCACGCTTGAAATCTTCCGCCAGGTCGCTGGCGACAATCAGGGCTTGCTCGTCGCTGGTGATGACCGCGACGTGTTGAGAGAGGCTCATGTGTTTCTCCAGAGATCTGGTCAAAAGCGTTCTGGGCGGTTAAATCCAGGAATGACGGGCCGGCAAAGTGCCGTTCAGGTGATAGGCGCCCACGGCGTGGTACTTCCAGCGCACCGGATCGTGCAGGGTATGTACCCGGGCGTTGCGCCAGTGGCGGTCGAGATTGAACTCGGCGAGGGTGGCGCGACTGCCGGCCAGCTCGAAGAGCTTTTCACTGGCCAGCAGCGAGATCTCGGTAGTCAGCACCTTGGCTTCGGCCACGGCAATGGAAGCGCGGGCTGCCGACTCGGCGGTGACCGGCGCCGCGTTGACCTGATCCAGCACTTGGCCGGCCTTGCGCAGCAGGGCCTCGGCCGCGTGCAGTTCGATCTGCAGCTTGCCGATGTCGGCGATCACATACAGGTCGTCGCTGGCCCGTTCGACGTTGGCGTCGATCCACGGGCGTGAACGTTCACGGACGAAACGGATGGCATCGGCCAGCGCCTCGCGGGCAATGCCGGCGTCGATGGCGGCCTGGATCAGTTGCGAGGCGGCGCCCTGGATGTTCGGCGTGTCGTTGATCCGCCAGTTGTCCAGCACCAGCTCGGCGTCGACCCGCACGTTGTTCAGCACGATGGTGCCGCTGGCGGTGGTGCGCTGGCCGAAGCCCGACCAGTCGTCGACGATGCGCAGCCCCGGGGTGCCGCGGCGGACGAAGGCCAGTACCTGGCGCCCGTCGTCGTTGAGCGCCTTGACCGCCACCCAGTGGGCGAACAGTGCGCCAGTGGAGTAGAACTTCTGGCCATTGAGTACAGGGCCGTCGGCGTCGGCGCTGATCCGTGCCTTGAGTTCCAGGGTGTTCTTGGTGCCGCGTTCCGGGCCGGCATTGCCGATGCGCCAGCCTTCGAGAACGCTTTGCAGCAGTTGCTTCTTCTGCCGTTCGGTGCCGCAACCGAGGATCAGGTTGAGGATGCCGAACTGGTTCTGCGGGATTTGCCCCAGGGCCGGGTCGGCCGCGGAAATGATCGCGAAGACCTCGGCCACGGTCACGTAGGACACTTGGGGCCCGCCATAGGCACGGGGGATGGCGATACTGCCCAGGCCGCTGCGGGTGAACTGTTCGACCAGCGCCCAGGGCAGCTTGCGCTGGCGGTCGCGCTGGGCGGCCTGCTGGCGGGCCGCATCGGCCAGTTCATGGGCGGCCTGCAGGGCCTGGGCGTCGTTGAGCAAGACCTGTGCGGGCAGCAACAGGGGGGCAATATCCAGGTCGCTCTGGACCTGTGCTTCTACCAGACTGGACATCAGTGCCGCTCCTTGGCTGCACGCAATGCCCTGGCGATCTGCACTGGGGTGATTGTGTTCCGGACCATACCTACCTCACATCTTTTGGATAGGCCGCGTCATGCGGCGAAATCAGAATCAAGAATGTCCGGTGGTCCGGTGGCATATACCCTAAACGTGGATAAAAATTAAATAAACTAACTTATAGGAATATGCATAGAAGAGGGTTACGTATACGTCAGGCGGGGATGGGGCGTGTGGGTATCGGGGCGTGTGTAGCCGCTGCCGCAGGCTGCGCATGGGCGCGCAGCGGCCGTGGAGATGGGGCAGGGCTCAGGCCGAGGTGAGGAACTTGCTGAGGAACTGCCGGGTGCGCTCTTGCTGGGGATTGGCGAACAGGGCCTTGGCTTCGCCTTGCTCGACGATCACCCCCTTGTCGAAGAAGATCACTCGGTTGGCCACGTCGCGGGCAAAGCTCATTTCGTGGGTGACGATGACCATGGTGCGTTTTTCTTCGGCCAGGCTGCGGATGGTAGCCAGCACTTCGCCTACCAGCTCGGGGTCGAGGGCCGAGGTGGGTTCGTCGAACAGGATCACCTTGGGTTCCATGGCCAAGGCCCGGGCGATCGCCACCCGCTGTTGCTGGCCGCCGGACAGGCGCCGCGGGTAGGCGTCCTCCTTGCCCGCCAGGCCGACCTTGGCCAGCAGCGTGCGGCCCAGGGCCAGGGCTTGCTCGCGTGGGGTCTTCTTCACCACCAGCGGGCCTTCGACGACGTTCTCCAGGGCGGTGCGGTGGGGGAACAGGTTGAAGTTCTGGAACACGAAACCCACTTGCTGGCGCAGTTGGCGGATCCGCCCTTGCTGCTGGCCCAGCGGGACGTTGCTGTCGATGGCGATGTCACCGATGCGGACTCGGCCGCTGGTGGGCTCCTCGAGGAAGTTCAGGCAGCGCAAGAAGGTGGTCTTGCCCGAGCCGCTGGGGCCGATGATGGCCACTACCTCACCTTCCTTGACCTCCAGGTCGATGCCATTGAGCACTGTCTGGCCCTTGAACTGCTTGGTCAGTTTTTCCACCGCGATCATGGCTTCAAGACTCCTGGTCGTGCCGATTGACCCGCTCTTCCAGCCGGTTCTGCAGGTGCGCGAGCACACTGGCCAGAACCCAGTAGATCAGAGCGGCGGCAAGATACATGGTGAAGATTTCGAAGGTCCGGGCGGTAATCAGCTGCGCCTGGCGGAACAGTTCCGGGACCTGGATGGTGGCGGCCAGGGCCGTGTCCTTGACCAGGGAAATGAAGCTGTTGCCCAAAGGCGGCAGGGCGGTACGCATGGCTTGCGGCAGGATCGCCCGGCGCAGGGCCTGGGCCCGGGTCATGCCGATGCTGGCGGCGGCTTCCCACTGGCCACGCTCGATGGAGCCGATGGCGGCCCTGAGGATTTCACAGGCGTAGGCCGCCATGTTCAGGGAGAAACCGATCAGCGCCGCGGGCAATGGGTCCAGCTCGATCCCCAGTTGCGGCAGGCCGTAGTAGATCACGAAGAGCTGCACCAAGAGCGGCGTGCCGCGAAAGAACGACACGTAGATCCGGGCGATCCAGCTGACCAGGGCCAGGCGCGACAGGCGCATCAAGGCCAGGCCAAAGCCCAGCAGCAGTCCGAAGAACATGCCGCCCAGGCTCAGGATCACCGTGTAGTACGCGCCCTTGAGCAGGAAGGGCGCCGAGTCCAGCGCCAGTTGCAGGCCTGCTTCCATTATTGGGTAACGTCAGCGTTGAAGTATTTCTCGGAGAGTTTCTTCAGCGTGCCGTCGGCCCGCAGTTCCTCGATGGCCTTGTTCACCGCGGCCAGCAGTTCCGGTTCGCCCTTGCGCAAGGCTACGCCAGCTTCCTGGCGGGAGAAGGGTTCGCCGGAGACGACCAGGGTGTCCTTGGTTTTCTTGATCAGTTCGAAGGCGGCCAGGCGGTCCACCAGGATGGCTTCGATACGGCCTACACGCAGGTCCTGATACTTGGTCGGATCGTCGTCATAGGTCTTGATGATGGCGTTGGGCACGTTTTCCTTGAGCCATTGCTCGTAGTTGGTGCCCAGGCCCACGCCGACCTTGTGCCCGGCCAGGTCGGCGGCGGTCTTGAACTTGCCCTCGTCCTTCTTCTGGGTCAGGGCCTGGATGCCGGAGATGGTGTAGGGCGTCGAGAAGTCGTACTTCTTCTTGCGTTCCTCGGAGATGGTCACCTGGTTGACCACGGCGTCCAGGCGCTTGGATTCCAGGGCCGCGAGGATGCCGTCCCACTTGGTCGGCTGCAGCTTGATCTTGACCCCGAGCTTGTTGGCCAGGGCCTCGGAGAACTCCACTTCGAAGCCGGTCAGCTTGCCGTTTTCGTCGACGTAGCTGAAAGGTGGATAGGTGCCTTCCAGGCCGACGCTGATCACGCCTGCGTCCTTGATCTTCTGCAGTTGCTCGCCGGCAACCGCTTGCCCCATCACCCCGGCACCGAGGGCCAGGCCCAGTGTGCCAATCAGCAGATTGCGACGCAGTACGGAAAGATTCATGACAAGCCCCTGTGGTTTCTTATGCACGATGCGGATGGGAAATGCAGGTCGATCGGTGAGCCGGAACGCAGGTTTTATCCTGCCCTAAATGCAGCGTATGCGTCTCCCGGCAAATTCGCCTGCGACGCGACTATAAGTGGCCTTTTATAGATGTAAAAATAATATAAATTCACATTTATATTTCTTTGAGGAATATAAAGTCCGCCTTTTGTAGCCGCTGCCGCAAGCTGCGCACGAGCGCAGGGCGCTCGCCTTTGCCGCTGTCTTTTGCTGTCTCTGTCTTCAGGCGAAGGCCCCGGCATAAGCGAACAGCGCCGGGGCGCCACCGGTATGCAGGAACAGGATCGGCCCCTCGTCGAAACGTTGGCGACCGATGCCGTCCAGCAGGCCGGCCATGGCCTTGCCGGTGTACACCGGGTCCAGCAGCAGGCCTTCCTGGCTGGCCAGCAGCCTGACTGCAGCCAGGGTGCCGGCGTTGGGTTCGCCGTAACGCGGGGCGAAATACTCGTCCCACAGCTGCACGTTGAAACTCTGCGGCAACGGCACGCCCAGCAGTTGGGCAGTGCGTTCGGCCAGCCCCTGGACCTTGGGCCGCTGGTCTTCCTCGCTGCGCGAGACGGTGACGCCGATCACTGGCAGTTGCGGCAGCACCTCGCCCAGGGCCAGGGCCAGGCCGCTGTGGGTCCCGGCGCTGCCGGACGCCAGGACCACGGCGGCGAAGCGCTGGCCGCTGTCCTCGATCTGTTGTGCCAGCTCCAGGCCGGCGCGCACGTAGCCCAGGGCCCCCAGGGCGTTGGAGCCGCCGATGGGCACCAGGTAGGGGTTCTTGCCATTGTTGCGCAGGCGTGCGGCCAGGGCCTGGAGCTGTTCGTCAGCCTGGTCGAGGTTGTCCACCAGCTCGACCTTGGCGTCGAACAGTTCGAGCAGCAGGCGGTTGCCGTTGCCCAGGTAGTTGGCGTCGTCGGTGCCGATGGGATTCTCCAGCAGGGCCACGCACCCCAGGCCCAGCTGGGCGGCCAGGGCCGCGGTCTGGCGTACGTGGTTGGACTGGATGGCGCCGGCGGTAATCAGGGTGTCGGCGCCCTGGGCCAGGGCATCGGCCGCCAGGTACTCGAGCTTGCGCAGCTTGTTGCCGCCCATGGCCAGGGGCGTGGTGTCGTCGCGCTTGATGTAAATGTCGCGGCCGGTCCAGGCCGACAGGCGATGGAGTTTTTCCAGGGCGGTGGCATGGCCGAGCAGGTCGAGGCGGTCGAAACGGGCGAGCTGTTGTTTGATCATGAGTCCGCACGGAACAGGGAAGGTGCAACGACTATAGGCAGCCATATTTGGCCGGGCAACCGCCGATCGCTTATGCAAAAAAGTGCTTGAGTGCGCACAATTAGTTCTTAAGCGTGGCGGTGACCGGGCGTAAAGTGATCGCCGTTTGCGCGGCCTGACAGTCCGGCCGCCCGAGTCTAGGAGTCTTATCGTGAGCGAGCGTTCCAGCCATTGGCAATTGCAGAGCATCGTCGGTCAACTGCGCGATGCCCGTGATCATTGGCGTACCCGCAACGGTCGGGTCAGCGGCGAGCAGGGCGGTCGCGAGCTGCCGTCGCGGGCGGCCATGGCCGAGATCCTCGAGGCCCTGTGCGGCGCCCTGTTCCCCATGCGCCTGGGGCCGGTGGACCTGCGGGAGGAGAGTGAGGATTTCTACGTCGGCCATACCCTGGACGCGGCGCTCAATGCGTTGCTTGCCCAGGCGCGCCTGGAGCTGCGTTATGTGGCCCGGCAGAACGGCGAGGCGGACGCTGACGTCAACGCGCGGGCGATCCGCCTGATCCAGGATTTCGCCCTGGCCCTGCCGGGCCTGCGCGTGCTGCTGGACACCGACGTGCTGGCGGCCTATCACGGCGACCCGGCGGCCCGCAGCGTCGATGAAGTGCTGCTGTGCTACCCCGGCATCCTGGCGGTGATCCACCACCGGCTGGCCCACCACCTGTATGGCGCCGGGCTGCCGTTGCTGGCGCGGATCAGCTCGGAGATCGCCCACTCGGCCACCGGTATCGACATCCACCCGGGGGCGCAGATCGGCAAGAGCTTCTTTATCGACCACGGTACTGGCGTGGTAATCGGCGAGACCGCGATCATCGGCGAGCGCGTGCGCATCTACCAGGCGGTGACCCTGGGGGCCAAGCGTTTCCCGGCGGACGAGGATGGCCAGTTGCAGAAGGGCCATCCGCGCCACCCGATCGTCGAGGACGACGTGGTGATCTACGCCGGTGCGACCATCCTGGGGCGCATCACCATCGGCAAGGGTTCGACCATCGGCGGCAACGTCTGGCTGACCCGCAGCGTGCCGGCCGGCTGCAACCTGACCCAGGCCAACCTGCAGCACGACGACGGTTCGCAGAAGTAGGGCAGGCCCTCTGTAGTCGCTGCCGAAGGCTGCGAACGAGCCGCAGGCTCGCCGGCGATCCCTCCACCGCCGAGGCCCCTTCGGTGCCTAGCGCAGCCTGCGGCAGCGGCTACAGAGGTGCCCATGCCTCCCGCTGCACCCGCTTCTTGTAGCCGCTGCCGAGCCTGCGAGGCTGCGAGGCTGCGAAAAGGTCCGCAGGACCTTGCTTGACGATCAACCGCCGTACACAGCCTGCGGCGTCTTTTCTGCTGAACGATTGCGCCCGGCATACGTCATACCCTTCCTTGAGCTAGCGTACTGACAGTACCGCTGAGCCCTGCAATTGGTCCTGAACCCCTTATCCATGTTTAACTTGAACGCTTGTTCAAGTTAAACCGGTGGTTCGCTGCCCGCTCACAACAGGAGGCTTGCCTTTGCTGAGTCCGTACATTTCAGCCATGTTTCACCCCTTCGAGGTGCACCATCCATGAGTGCATCGTCCGTCCCCGCGAACAGTCCGGTTCGCATGAATCCCCCGGTGTTCTATTTCGCCGCCAGCTTCATCCTGATCTTCGGCGTGGTGGTGATCAGCCTGCCGGAACAGGCCGGTGCCTGGTTGCTGGCCGCGCAGAACTGGGCAGCCAACACGGTCGGCTGGTACTACATGCTCGCCATGACCCTGTACCTGATCTTCGTGGTGGTCACCGCCTTGTCCGGCTACGGCAAGATCAAGCTCGGTGCCGACCACGACGAGCCCGAGTTCAGCTACCTGTCCTGGGCCGGCATGCTGTTCGCCGCCGGGATCAGCATCACCCTGTTCTTCTTCTGCGTTTCCGAACCCCTGACCCACATGCTCCAGCCGCCCAAGGGCGAGGCCGGCACGGTGGAGGCGGCACGCCAGGGCATGCAGTTGCTGTTCCTGCACTGGGGCCTGCATGGCTGGGGGGTGTTCGCCTTCGTCGGCATGGCCCTGGCGTATTTCGCCTACCGGCATAACCTGCCGCTGGCCCTGCGCTCGGCGCTGTACCCGCTGATCGGCAAGCGCATCAACGGTCCCATCGGTTATGCGGTGGATGGTTTCGGCATCATCGCCACGGTGTTCGGCCTGGGCGCCGACATGGGTTTTGGTGTGCTGCACCTCAATTCCGGCCTCGACTACCTGTTCGGCATCGCCCACACCCAGTGGATCCAGGTGCTGCTGATCACCCTGATGATGGGCGCGGCCATCCTCGTCGCGGTGTCCGGGGTCGACAAGGGCGTGCGGGTGATGTCCGACATCAACATGCTGCTGGCGGTGGCGCTGCTGCTGTTCGTGCTGTTCGCCGGCCCGACCCAGCATCTGCTCAACACCCTGATCCAGAACCTGGGGGATTACCTGGGAGCGTTGCCGGCCAAGAGCTTCGACGTCTATGCCTATGACAAGCCCAGCGACTGGCTGGGTGGCTGGACGGTGTTCTACTGGGCCTGGTGGATTGCATGGTCGCCGTTCGTGGGCCTGTTCATCGCGCGGATTTCCCGGGGTCGGACCATCCGTGAGTTCGTCTTCGGCGTGCTGCTGATTCCCCTGGGCTTCACCCTGGCCTGGATGTCGATTTTCGGCAACAGCGCCATCGACCAGGTGCTCAACCACGGCATGAGCGCCCTGGGCATGTCGGCCATCGACAACCCGTCGATGACCCTCTACCTGCTGCTGGAAACCTACCCCTGGAGCAAGACCGTGATCGCGGTCACGGTGTTCATCAGCTTCGTGTTCTTCGTCACCTCGGCGGATTCCGGCACGGTGGTGCTCTCGACCCTGTCGGCCCGGGGCGGCAATGCCGACGAAGACGGTCCGAAATGGCTACGGGTGTTCTGGGGCGCGATGACCGCCCTGGTCACCAGCGGGCTGCTGTTCGCCGGTAGCGTCGACTCGTTGAAGTCGGCGGTGGTCCTGACCTCGCTGCCGTTCTCGCTGATCCTGCTGCTGATGATGTGGGGCCTGCACAAGGCGTTCTACATGGAGTCGCAGAAGCGCATCGCCCAGCTGCATTCCCTGGCGCCGGTGTCGGCCTCGCGCCGGGGCCGTGGTGGTTGGCGCCAGCGCTTGAGCCAGGCGGTGCATTTCCCGTCGCGGGACGAGGTGTATCGCTTCCTCGACCAGACCGTGCGTCCGGCCATCGAGGAGGTGACGGCGGTGTTCGTCGAGAAGGGCCTGAACGTGGTCACCCAGCCTGATCCGGCCAACGACAGCGTCAGCCTGGAGATCGGCCACGGCGACCAGCATCCGTTCATCTACCAGGTGCAGATGCGCGGTTACTTCACGCCGTCCTTCGCCCGTGGCGGCATGGGCCCGAAAGAGCTGCGCAATCGTCGTTACTATCGCGCCGAGGTGCATCTGTCCGAGGGTAGCCAGGACTACGACCTGATGGGCTACAGCAAGGAGCAGATCATCAACGACATCCTCGACCAGTACGAACGCCACATGCAGTTCCTGCACCTGGTGCGCTGAACCAGGGCCTGCCGGCCGGGAGTTGCCTGTTGGCTCCCGGCCTGCGGCTCAGGCGCCGTTCATGGCCAGGTACAGCCCCAGGGCTGCCACCGGCAGGGCGAACACCAGGCCGCCGAGCGCCAGCTCCGAGTGCCAGCCTTGTCCGGTACTGACCACCCCCACCACCCCGTTGAGCACGCTCAGCGCCAGCCACAGCCCGCAGAAGGCATAAGCCAGGATCTGGCGGCTGAAGCCCAGCCGTTCGCCGATATACAGCACCAGGGCCAGCAGGAGCAGGCCGAAGGCAATCACGATGGTGGTGTGCATGGGGCAGCTCCTGGCGCATGCCGATTGACCGAAGAAGAGTCCGGTGGCCCTGGCCTCCAGCATAGGCGTCAAACCAGCCCGCCGTTGGCCCGCAGTACCTGGCCGTTGACCCAGGTGGCCGCCGGGCTCACCAGGAAGGCGACGATGTCGGCGATGTCCTGTGGCTGCCCCAGGCGCTCCAGCGGCGGCAGCTTGGCGAAGTGCCGCACTTGCTCCTCGCTCTTGTCCTGCAGGAACAGCTCGGTGGCCACCGGCCCCGGTGCCACGGCATTGACCGTGATATTGCGTCCGCGCAGTTCCTTGGCGAACACCTGGGTCATGGATTCCACTGCCGCCTTGCTGGCGATGTACACCGCGTAGCCCGGCAAGTTGAGGCCCACGGTGCTGCTGGAGAAGTTGACGATGCGTCCGCCGTCGTTGAGGCGGGCGGCGGCCTCGCGCAGGGTATTGAAGGTGCCCCGGGTGTTGATGGCAAAGGTGCGGTCGAACAACTCGTCGCTGTGCTCGGCCAGCGGCAGGACCTTGAGAATGCCGGCATTGTTGACCAGCACATCGATCTTGCCCCATTGGGCCTCGGTGGTTTCGAACAGCTGGCGTACCTGGGCGGCGTCGGCCACGTCGGCCTTGACCGCGATGGCCTGGTGGCCGGCCTGGCGCAACTGCTCCACCAGCCTGGAGGCCTCCTCGGCATTGCTCGCATAGTTGATCGTCACCGCATAGCCGTTCTCGGCCAGTTGGCGGGCGATCACCGCACCTATGCCCCGTGAGGCTCCGGTGACGATGGCGATTTTGAAGGGTTGGGCGGTCATGGCGGATGTCCTTGTACAGGTGGCGGGGAATGACCGCAGATTCACCGATTTACCCCTGTGGATAAATACGCCAGAGTTGCCTTGACTGTTCAAGGAACGCCAACAATCTCGCCTGCGGAGGTGCCTGTGGATCAAGTCAAAGCGATGAAAGTGTTCGTGCGGATCTACGAGCGCAGCAGCTTCACCCTGGCCGCCGATGACTTGAACCTGCCTCGGGCGACCTTGACCCACACCCTCAATCAATTCGAGGCCTGGCTCGGCACTCGGCTGCTGGAGCGCAGTACCCGGCGGGTGCGGCCGACCCTGGACGGCGAAGCCTACTACCCGCGTTGCGTGCAACTGCTGGCGCAGTTGGAAGAAGCCGAACTGGCGTTTCGCACCGTTGAGCCCCATGGACGCTTGCGGGTGGACATGCACGGCACCCTGGCCCGGCATTTCGTGATCCCGTCCCTGGGGCAGTTCATGCAGCGTTATCCACAGATCGAGCTGGCCATCAGCGAGGCCGATCACTTCGTCGACCTGATCGCCGAAGGCGTGGATTGCGTACTGCGTGC
Organism: Pseudomonas sp. L5B5; assembly: GCF_020520285.1. Taxonomy (NCBI): domain Bacteria; kingdom Pseudomonadati; phylum Pseudomonadota; class Gammaproteobacteria; order Pseudomonadales; family Pseudomonadaceae; genus Pseudomonas; species Pseudomonas sp. L5B5. The sequence continues at coordinate 3,897,726 of NZ_CP084742.1, read as the reverse complement.
CGGAACCCTGGGCGACTCCTCGCTGATCGGCCGGCGGGTGGCGAACCTGGCCCAGGTGACCTGTGCAAGCCCCGCCTACCTGGCTCGTCATGGTGAGCCCCGGAACCTGGAGGAGCTGTCCCGGCACCGGGCTGTGAACTATGTCTCGCGCAGCGCCAGCGGGCCGCTGCCCTTCGAGTTCCTGGTCGCCGGCAAGCTTCGCCACATCGCCCTCGACGGCGCGCTCTCGGTGTTTGGCGCCCAGATCTACGGCGCCTCGGCCCTGGCAGGGCTGGGCATCATCCAGTGCCCGCGCTACCACGTGGCCGAAGCGCTCGCCCAGGGGCTGATGTGCGAGATCCTCAGTGATACGCCGCCGCCCTCGATGCCGGTATCGGTGGTTTACCCCCATAACCGTCAACTCTCTGCGCGGGTACGGGTGTTCGTCGACTGGCTGGTCCAGGTGTTCGCCGACGCTGAGTGAGCGGGTGTCCGGCGCACCTGGAACAGCCCTTCCACAGGCCAGTCACTGGCTGTTTTTTTCCTGCCAAGGGTGACTGTCGCGGCCTGGGCAGGAGTGGTTTTTGCCGTCTATAAACAATGGAGGCCACCTGCCTGATGCCGATCAGAAGGAAGTTGTAGGAGCGAGGCTTGCCCGCGATGGACTTCGGGGCGCTGCGTTTATCCAGTCAACACACGCAACCGCTAACGACCATCGCGAGCAATCGAGCGTCGACCTGCTCCTACAGGGGATCAACTGGCTTGACTGACTGGCATCAGGCGACTTGCCTGGCGTATGGCTTTCGACGCATTCCTCGCGACTCGCGAGTGAGTGTCAGCGACTGCGAGGCCTGGGTATTTCTCCAGGATCGGCGTTGGCTGCGGTTTTTGCCCCCGGGCCTGTGTGGCCACTTTTGAGCATCGTTCAGTGGGTAAAAAGGCAAATTGCCATTAGCCTCTGAGGACGATTTCGTATTGTGCTACGTAGTACGTAATTCATTTTTAGCCGCGCTTTGCAATGCGATTCATCGATCCGTCGATTTCAAGGGTGTGCGATCTGGGCTTCGTGGTACGAAGCGTCAGTCATCGCGCCTCGCTCAATTCGTTTCATGGGGTTTTAGCCCAGTAAATACTGGATGGTTCGCCACTGCATGAAGCCTGGGCCTGATACTTCGTGGGCAAGCGCTTTTGGGCTGAAAGTCGAGCAAAAGATTGTTTTTTAGCGGTTTTTAGTACGAAATTAAGTATGAATTCAGTATGAAATACGGAATTTCATGGCGTTTTCGATTTGCGGAACTGCCATGGCCCGGGTGGTTTCACAACAACAGGAGGGTGGCTGGCCGTTGCGCCGGCCGCCATGCAGGCACTGGCCATTTCAGAGGTGGCCCTCGTCCAGATGAGGATTCGATGACTTATTCAGCTGCTGAACATCGCTACGACTCCATGCCCTATCGCCGTGTCGGCCGCAGTGGCCTGGTGCTGCCAGCCCTGTCCCTGGGGTTGTGGCACAACTTCGGCGACAGCACGCCGATCGATACCCAGCGCGCCTTGCTGCGCACCGCTTTCGACCTGGGGATCAACCATTTCGACCTGGCCAACAACTATGGCCCGCCCTATGGCAGCGCCGAGGTCAATTTCGGTCGCCTGCTGCGTGAAGATTTCAAGGCCTATCGCGATGAGTTGATCATTTCCAGCAAGGCGGGCTGGGACATGTGGCCGGGGCCTTATGGCCAGGGTGGCGGTTCGCGCAAGTACGTACTGGCCAGCCTGGACCAGAGCCTGCAGCGCATGGGCCTGGACTATGTGGATATCTTCTATTCCCATCGCTTCGACCCGGATACGCCGCTGGAGGAAACCGCCAGCGCCCTGGCCAGCGCGGTACAACAGGGCAAGGCGCTGTACATCGGCATCTCTTCCTATTCGGGGGCCAAGACCCGGGAGATGGCCGCGCTGCTCAAGGAGTGGAAGGTGCCGCTGCTGATTCACCAGCCGGCCTACAACATGCTCAACCGCTGGGTGGAAAAGGACCTGCTGGACACCACCGAGGAGCTCGGCGTCGGGGTGATTGCCTTCACGCCCCTGGCCCAGGGGCTGCTCACCGACAAGTACCTGGATGGCATTCCCGAGGATGCGCGGGTCAACCGCCCAGGCGGAGGATCATTGCAAGCCTCCCACTTGTCCGAGGCCAACATTGCCCATGTACGGGCGCTCAACGATATTGCCAGGAATCGCGGGCAGAGCCTGGCCCAGTTGGCCCTGGCCTGGACCTTGCGGGATGCGCGAGTGACCTCGGCGCTGATCGGCGCCAGCCGGCCCGAGCAGATCATCGAGAACGTCGGTGCCCTGCAGAACCTGGGTTTCAGCGTGGAAGAGCTGGCGGAAATCGATCACTTCGCCAGGGAAGGCCGGATCAACCTGTGGGAAAAACCGTCGACCGCCGAATAGATCGGCGCACTGGCAGGGCGATCACCCGGTCTGCACGGTGCAGCCGGTCGCCTGGTGCGGGGCGACCGGGATCGGGTGCGCCGTTCATTTGCTGGTGGCGCTGACCTTCAATTCGGGGGACGCGTTGCCTGCGGTGCGTTGTGCTGGCTCGTCGAGGTCGACCTTGGCGATCACCGACAGGCCTGGGCGCAGACGCTCGAGGCCTGGCTGGTTGGCGTCGAAGCGGATGCGTACCGGTACCCGCTGGACGATCTTGGTGAAGTTGCCGGTGCCGGGCTCAAAGGGCAGCAGGGCGAAGGTCGAGCCCGAGCCCGGGGCCAGGCTCTCCACGGTTCCGGTGATGCTGACCCCTGGCAGGGCATCGATCTTGATACGTGTGGGCTGGCCCGGGAACATGTGCTGGGTCTGGGTTTCCTTGAAGTTGGCCAGCACGTAGAGCTCGTGCAGCGGCACCAGGGTCAGCAGGCGCGAACCCGGTTGGACGTAGTCTCCCACCTGGATCTGGCGATTGCCCACGGTGCCATCCATTGGCGCATAGACAGTGGTGTGGCTCTGGTCCTGCTGGGCCAGTTCCAGGCGGGCCTTGGCGGTCACCACCTTGGCCTTGGCCATCTGCAGCTGCGCCTGCAGGCGCTGGCGCTGGGCCGTGGTCACGGCCAGGTCGTTTTCCGCTACTTGCAGCATGGCCTGGGCGTGGGCGTGGTTCTGCTCTGCGGAGATCGCCTGGGTGCTGTACTTCTCCACTTCGTTGCGCGCCACGGCACCGGTAGTGACCAGGGTGTCGAAGCGGTTGCGTTCGGCCCCGGCCCGCTTGGATTCGGCCTGGGTGGTGCGGATCGAGGTGCGGGCGGCCAGTACCCGGGTATCGGCCAGTCGCTGTTCGGCGTCCTGGATGGCCAGCGCGGCTTGTGCCAGGGCGACCTGGGCGAGGCTGTCGGCCAGGTCACCTTCGGCCAGGGCTACCCGGCTATCGAACTCTTCGCTGTTGATGCGCACCAGGGGTTGGCCGGCCGTGACGTTCTGGTGGTCCTTGACCAGCACCTCGGTCACCAGGCCATGGACGCGTGGCGCGACGGAGGTGGCATCGGCGGCGATGTAGGCATCGTCCGTGGACTCGGTCGATGGTGCCATCAGCACCCAGGCCACGCCGACGGCCACCAGGGTCAAGGCGATGGCACCGGCAATCAGCGGGCGCCTGGAGCGCTTGCGCGGCGCCTGCGTGTCCTCCGAAGCTTGCAGGATAGCGTTCTGGGTCTGGGTGCTTTGCTCCATGTTGAAGCTCCATGCGGTTTTGAATTACGATCATAATATTCACATGACGACCGCAATACTACAGGGAAGTATCCACGTGACGACAAGCGCATCCGACCTCCCTGGCGCGGGCATCCAGCCTGGTCAACCTACCCTGCGACGCAAGTTCCTGGTCTTCACGATCATGGCCTTCGGCATGTTCATGGCCTTGATCGATATTCAGATCGTCGCTGCTTCGCTCAACGAAGTGCAGGCCGGGCTCAGCGCCGGCCCTGATGAAGTGAGCTGGGTCCAGACCGCCTACCTGATCGCCGAGTTGATCATGATTCCCTTCTCGGCCTTCCTGGCCCAGGCGATTTCCACCCGCTGGCTGTTCGCGACCAGCGCGGCGCTGTTCACCGTGTTCAGCATCGGTTGCGGCATGGCCTGGAACATCGAGTCGATGATCGTGCTGCGGGCGCTGCAGGGCTTCACTGGCGGGGCCATGGTGCCGACGGTTTTCGCCGTCGGGTTCGTGCTGTTCGAAGGCAAGCAGCGAGCGATGGTCCCGGCCATCCTGGGCATGACCGCGGTCCTGGCCCCTACGCTCGGTCCTACCGTGGGCGGGTTGGTGACCTACTACCTGGACTGGCGCTGGATCTTTTTCATCAACGTGCTGCCCGGCCTGCTGATCTGCATCGGCGCGGCGCTGTTGATCGATGTCGACCGCCCCGACCTGTCCATGCTGCGACGTATCGACTGGCTGCACTTCGTGGCCATGGCCCTGGCCCTGGGCTGTTTTGAATATGTGCTGGAAGAGGGGCCTCGCAAGGACTGGTTCGGCGATACCGGCATCGTCATCTCCGCCTGGGTGTCCCTGGTGTCCTTCGGGCTGTTTCTCGAGCGTTCCCTGTATTCGAACAACCCCATCGTATCGTTGCGGCCGTTTCGCGACCGGACCTTTTCCATCGCTTGCCTGTTGAACCTGGTGATAGGTTTCGGCCTGTACTCCTCGACCTACCTGGTGCCGGTGTTCCTTGGCCGGGTACGCGGCTTCGACAGCCTGGAGATCGGCACCACGGTATTTGTCGTGGGCATCGGGCAACTGGTCAGTACCATCATCGCTGCCCGGGCTTCGGAAAGGGTCGATCGGCGCCTGATCATCTCGGTGGGTTTCCTGGGCCTGGCCCTGAGCCTGTGGCTGACCTCAAGGGTCACCTCCAACTGGGGGTTCGACGAGTTGCTGGTGCCCCAGGTGGCGCGGGGACTGTTCCTGATGCTGTGCATCGTGCCCAGCGTCAACATGGCCCTGAGCTCATTCCAGGGCGTGGAGTTGCGCCAGGCCTCAGGGCTGTTCAACCTGATGCGCAACCTGGGCGGGGCCATCGGTATCGCCACGGTCAACACCTGGCTGCAAGACGATGCCCGGACCCAGGTCCTGCACCTGTCCGAATCCCTGGGGGCCAAGGCCGTCGCCGCGCAGGAGCTGATGAGCCAGCTGGCGCTGAAGATCGCCGCCGATACTCCGGATTCCAGCCATGCGTTCCTGATGGCCCAGGGCATCCTTGGCCGGTTGGTGGGGCGCGAAGCCCTGACCCTGGCCTTTGGCGACGTATTCCGCCTGATGGCGATGATGTTCGTGGTGGCACTGCTGCTGGTGCCGCTGTGCAAGGTGCCCCCGGCCGCACCCGCAGCCGAGGAAGAGAAATGACCGGGACCGCTACATGATGGGTGGGCCGGATCTGGCCTTGCGCAGCTGGCTGGGGGTGCAACCCATGTTTTTCCACATCAGCCGGCGCAATGCGGTGGAGTCGGCGTAACCCACTTTGAAGGCAACTTCTTCAATACTCATATTGGTTGTTTCCAATAAGCTTTGAACATGTTGCAGGCGAACTTTCTGAATGAACGCCATGGGCGGCTTGCCTGTGGCGCTACGAATTCTCCGGGATAAGGTTTTCTCGGTGATTCGCAGGTGTTCGGCGATTGTGCTGAGCGGCGGAACGTTTGGCAGGCAGTCTTCGATGAATTTTTCCAGCATCAACACTTCACGGCTTTCTGTCTTCAAGTTAGACAGGGCCATGTAGTGGTATTGTGCCGGGCGTCCATCTATCAATAAGTAACGCATGGTCAGCTCGGCAACTTGGTTGCCCATGTTGTTGCGAAGGATATATAGCATCAAGTCCATTTGCGACATGCCTGCACCGGCAGTAATCATATTTCCGTCATGAATAAGCATGCGTTTGGTGTCCAGAATCGCCTCGGGATAACGCTGCTTGAAAGTGTCATACAGCTGCCAGTGGGTGGTGACGGTCCGGTCCTGCAGGATGCCCGCTTCGCCGAGGACGAAAACCGCCGAGCAGGAGGCTGCGGTCTGCTGTCCGCGCAGGTGATGTTCCTGCACCAGTTTGCTCAGCTTGCGGATGTCGCCATGGTCCAGGCGGGAGATGAGCTCGGTGGACAGGCTCAGGCCGGGTTGGCGTTTTTCCGTGCGACAACCAAAAAAATCCAGCTCCTGGGTGTTCTCCAGCCCCAGCCCGGGGATCACCAGCATGCTGCCTTCGATGGCCTGGACCCGTTCCAGCGGCACCGCATCCAGGCGCATGCCATTGCGCATTCTCACAGATTCGCTGCTGCCGATGATCTGCCAGGTAATGGTGGGCCGCCCCATGACTTCGGCAACCTGGTTGGCAGTACGCAGCACATCCAGAGTGATGGCGACACTGGAGCCCATGGCGCCTTCCAGTGCGATAAGGGTCAGCACATCCATGTCCATTTTCTCCCTGTAAGTGTCCATTTGTGCATTAGCAAAATATACAAGCTGGTGGCAGACTTCTCAACGCATCCAGATTTCACTATCTCTGCCCGCGTTAGTTCCTGTGGGACATATAAAAATATGCATTCACCAATGAATGCCTCGTTCTGTCATTGAAATGACACCTTTTAAATCTGCCTAGTAAGAGCTCCCCATTTTAGGGGCGTTTGTTCGGTTCCTTAGCGCTAAAAATAATAAATGACCATCAGGTCGATATATGGCTCTCCATTTAAAAAGGATTTTGAATGAACTACGCCGCGCCTCGTGACTATCTAAGCGATGTCAATAAATCCTTCTCGACACATATAGCCGTTGATGACAAGACACTGGCCGAGACCTTGGGTGTCGAATGTTTAAGTTCGGTTACCGAAGTGCTGGCCTATCGCGCCTGGCACCAACCCGAGGCGACAGCCTTCGTCCACCTGCTCGATGGCGAGCAGGAACAGGCGGCCATCAGCTACGCCGAACTGTGGAAGCGTAGTCAACAATTGGCGGGTGCGCTGCAGATCTTCGAGCCCCGGGGTAAACGGGTGCTGATGCTGTTCGAGACCGGTATCGACTACATCGTTTCCCTGTTCGGCCTGTTCCTGGCCGGTGCCGTGGCGATCCCGGCCTTCCCGCCCGTGGGCACCCGTGGGTTGGAGCGCCTGGCGCTGATCTGTGCCGATGCTCATCCGCAGATCGTGCTGACCAGTTCGCGTTTCATGCGCTCCCAGGAGCGAGTCGACGCCCTGCTGCAGGGCGATTTGCCCAAGCCGCAGTGGGTCGATCCGCAGCAACTGGCCGATACGGATTCGACCTGGAGCGCCCAGGGCATGACCCCTGACCAGCTGGCGCTGCTGCAATACACCTCGGGTTCCACTTCGACACCCAAGGGCGTGATGCTCACCCACGCCAACCTCTACAGCAATTGCCGCAGCGCCAGCCAGTGGATGGGCCCGGCCCACGAGCGAGTGGGCTGCAGCTGGCTGCCGCCGTATCACGACATGGGCCTGATGGGCGGAATCCTGCAGCCGATCTACGACGCCTTTCCGACGGTGCTCATCAGTCCCGGGCACTTCGTCCAGCGGCCCCTGCGCTGGCTGGATGCAGTGTCGCGATTTGGCGCTGCCGTCACCATCGCGCCGAACTTCGCTTTCGACCTGTGTGTGGAAAGCATCACCGATGCCGAGCTGGCGGCTCTCGACCTGAGCCGGCTCAAGGCAATCTACTGCGGGGCCGAACCGGTTCGCCAGAGCACCCTGGCGCGTTTTGCCGATCGTTTCGCCGCCGCCGGTTTCGACCCGGCGGCCCTGGGGCCTTGTTATGGGCTGGCTGAATCTACGGTACTGGTCTCGGGCAAACCCTACGACGAACCGGCGTTCGGCATCCAGGTCGATCGGGACCAACTGGCCACCGGCACCCTGGCGATTGTCGAAGCTGGCGATGCCCTGGCATTGCCACTGGTCAGCAGCGGGCGCGTGGCGCCCGGACTGCACCTGGCCATCGTCGACCCGGTCAGCCTGCTGCCCGTGGCCGACGGCCAGGTCGGTGAGATCTGGGTCCAGGGTGGCAACGTCGGGGCAGGCTACTGGGGCAAGGAAGCCCTGAGCGAGCAGGTGTTTCGCGCCAGCTTGCCAGGCGTCGATGGCCACTTCATGCGCACCGGCGACCTGGGCGCGCTGTATCGGGCCGAGCTGTTCGTCACCGGTCGTCTCAAGGACCTGATCATCATCGCCGGCCGCAACCTTTATCCACAGGACCTGGAACTGGCCGTGGAGAACGCCGACCCGCGCATCCGCAGCAATGGCTGCGTCGCGGTGGGCCTGGACAACGGCCAGCAGGAGCAGTTGGCGATCGTGGCCGAGATCAAGCGCAGCGAAAAGCTTGACGAGGCCCAGCAGGAACAACTGCGCCAGGTGATCACCAGCACCCTGGTCAGCCAGTTCGGCGTGGCCCCGGCGCGCATTCACCTGGCGCCCATGGGCGGCATTCCGCTGACCACCAGCGGCAAGGTCCAGCGCCAGGCCACTCGCCAGGCCCTGCTCAACGGCAGCCTGGGGCGTTACGGCGCCGGGCGCGCGGCGGCCTCGGCACAACCTCTCAAAACCCCTACGGATGCCCTGTCATGACCGCGATGAATCCTCATATCGATCGTACCGGCCAGCGCGAGCGTCAACTGGCCTGGCTGACCGTTGGCGTGCCGGCGGTGGGTACCGTGGCAGCCCTGGTCCTGGCCTGGCATCAGGGCATCAGCTGGCTGGAGGTCGGCGCCCTGGCCTGCATGTACCTGCTGACGGCCCTGGGGGTAGAGGTGGGGATGCACCGCTTCTTTTCCCATCACGCGTTCAAGGCCGGCCCGGTGGTCACCGCGTTCTTCGGGATTGCCGGTTCGATGGCGGCCCAGGGACCGATCCTGTTCTGGGCCGCGACCCATCGCCAGCATCATGCGTTCACCGACAAGGAAGGCGATCCGCACTCGCCGCGTCCGCTCAAGGAAGGTCTTGTCGGCAACCTCCAGGGCTGGTGGCACGCCCACCTGGGCTGGCTGTTCAGCCTGCGCAAGCAGAGCTGGAGCCAGTTCGTGCCCGACCTGTTGCGCGATCGCCTGATCATGCAGATCAACCAGCGCTACTACCTGTGGATCATCCTCGGCCTGTTGCTGCCTACCCTGGCCTGCGGACTGATTACCCGCAGTTGGGAGGGTGCGCTCAGCGGCCTGTTGTGGGGCGGCTTCGTGCGGATTTTCCTGGTGGATCACGCGACCTGGTGCATCAACTCCTTCGCCCACAAGGTCGGCGGCCGCGATCACAAGACCCGTGACACCAGCCGCAATGTGTTCTGGCTGGCGATCCCGACGGTAGGGGGCGGCTGGCACAACAACCACCATGCCTTCCCGGCGCTGGCCCATGCCGGCCTCAAGCCCTGGCAACTGGACCTGGGCGGGCTGTTCATCGAGTCGCTGGCGCTGTGCGGGCTGGTCTGGGACGTCAAGCGGCCCGGCCCGAGCGCGGCAGTGGAACCTTCAGAAGGCTGATAGTCGGTACTCACCTCACAGGACGCTATTCATGGACGAAATACTTTCCACCACAGCCACCCCCGAGATCAGCGGGGTCGCCCAGCTGAGTCCCCAGGCGGCGAAGACCAAGGCCCGTATCGCCCTGGCGGTGATGCTGATACCCCTGTTCGGGACCTTCGAGGCGATCCGTCTGTGGGTCACCGGCCAGGCCCATGCTCTGGACTTCATTCTGTTCGGGGTGTTTTACGTCGTGCAGATGTTCGGGGTTTCCATGGGTTACCACCGCTACCTGGCGCACCGTGCGTTCAAGACCTCGCGCCTGATGAGCAGCCTGATGCTGATCGCCGGCTCGATGGCTGCCCAGGGACCGATCCTGTTCTGGGTCACCACCCACAGGCGTCACCACACCTACAGCGACCAGCACGGCGATCCGCATTCACCCAATCTGCTGGGCCAGAACCGCTGGGACCGGGTCAAGGGCCTGTGGCATGCGCACATGCCCTGGATGCTGACGCCGGACCTCTCCAGCTGGAACTACTTCGCCCCCGACATCCTGCGTGACCGGCGGCTGTTCTTCTACAACCAGACCTACCTGCTCTGGGTGGCCCTGGGAGTCCTGCTGCCCGGCGCCATCGGCGGCCTGGTCACCCAGAGCTGGGCAGGGGCCTGGAGCGGCCTGATCTTCGGCGGCCTGGCACGGCTGTTCATCGCCAACCAGGCGGCCTGGTGCGTGGGCTCGATCTGCCACCGCTATGGCAGCCGGCCGTTCGTGACCCACGACCAGAGCACCAACAACTGGTTCATCGCGTTCCTCACCTTCGGCGAGGGGCTGCAAAACAATCACCACGCATTTCCTGCCTGGTACCGGCATGGCGTGCATTGGTGGGAGCCCGACCTGTCGGGCTGGACACTGGCGTTAATGGGCAAGTTGAGACTGGTCTCAGACCTGCGTTCACCGTCCCAGGCAATGATCGACAAGGTCCGTAAGCGTCAGGCCTCATCCTGAGCAGCGGGATTCTTAGGTCGTACCAACCCCCACTCATCAAGGAAGAAACCTAATGTCCAACTTCATTTCCAATTTGCTGAGCACCTTGAGTTTTTCGGAGAAAAAACAGGCTCCGGTCGAACTCAACGAGGAAAACATCAAGCACTGGCTGGTGCAGCGCATGGGGACCCTGCTGAAGATCGATCCGTCGCAGGTCGATACCGCGCGCACCTTCGAAGCCTACGGCCTCGACTCGCTGGTGGCGGTGAAGGTGGCGGGCGACCTGGAGAAGTTCATGGAGCAGCGCCTGTCCCCGGCGCTGTTGTTCGAATACTCCAGCATCGACGACCTGTCCAAATACCTGGCCAGTGAACTGACCACATCCGAAGTTTGACTTCGCAGGAGCTAGGCCATGGCCTTTGTACAGATGCCCACGCAAAAAACGGATAAATTCAACGATCTGCTCCGACGTTCGCAGGAGATCGATGGCTTGCGTCTGACCGACGCCATTCCCAAACACCTGTATCAGCCTCGCGTATGGCGCGGGATGCTCAGCTTCATCGTCAGCTACGCGCTCTACATCGGTGCCGTGGTGGCTGTTGCCCACGTGCACTGGGCGTTCTACCTGCCGCTGTGGCTGATTGCCGGCCTGGGTGGCTGGGGCTTGTTCTGCGTCGCTCACGATTGCGGGCACAACTCGTTCTCCCGCAACCGCAGCTTCAACCACATCCTGGGGCATATCGCCCTGCTGCCCCTGCTGTATCCGTTCCATGGCTGGCGCCACATGCACAACATGCACCATGCCAACACCAACAACCTGGAGATGGACGTCGACTGGCGCCCGGTGCTGCGCGTGCAATACGACGCGATGCCCTGGTGGGACAAGCTGGTCTACAGCAGCACCCGCACCTGGCTGTTCTGGCTGGGCACCGTCAACTACCAGCGCCATTCGGGCTTTCGCCCGGAGATGTTCCCCAAGCTCGAAGCGCGCAACGAAGTGCGTCGTTCGATCCTGTTCATGGCCGTGGCCGCAGTGATCTACCTGCCGACCCTGGTGTACTTCACCGGCTTCACCGGTCTGTTCCTGTACTTCGTTGCCCCGTGGCTGGCGATCCATGCCTGGTTCAGCCTGACCACCATGATGCATCACATCAGTGACGAGACTCCGTTCCTGACCAAGGAGCACTGGAGCTTCAACAGCAGCCGCCTGCTGCTGACCACCGACTACATGTATCCGAAGTGGCTGCTGTTCCTGACCCACTACATTTCGGTGCACACCGCGCATCACGTGGCACCGATCATCCCCCACTACAACCTGCCCGAGGCCCAGGCCGCGCTGAAGACGGCCTTCCCGGGGATGGTCCGGGAAAAGCCGATGACCGTGCAGGACGTGTGGCACGTGGCGCGTCACTGCCATCTGTACGATCCGGTCAACGGCTTCTACGAGTCCTTCGACCGGCATCCGGCCGCTTCGGGCAAGGGCTACAGCGGCCCGCTGAGCATGAAGCAACAGGCATTGCGCACCTACATGAGCGTGCTGGGTTCGCTGGCTCCCGAGCGTGCCGGTTCCAGGGCCACTGACCTGTTCGGCTATACCCGGGAATACATCAAGCAGCCGGACAAGGAAATGAGCCCACTGGGCGCCCAGCGCTTTCATATCAAGGGCATTCCCGGCGTACCCCATGGCTACCAGTGGGGCACGGGCGAGCAGACCATCCTGCTGGTCCATGGCTGGGGTGCGGACAGCCGCAGCCTGTACTCCTTCACCCGGGTACTGCAGCGCCAGGGCTTCAAGGTCGCGACCTTCGATGCGCCGGCCCATGGCATCTCGCCGGGCTCGCTGAGCACCATGACCGAGTTCAAGGACGCGGTGAAAGCCGCGATTGTCGCCCTGGGCGACGTGGTGGGCATCGTCGCCCACTCCCTGGGCGGGATCGCCGCCACCGGGGCCCTGGCCGAACTGGCCGAGACCCATCGGATCAAGGCCATGTGCCTGCTGGGTTCGCCCGCGAACCTGCCAGTGGTGATCGATCGCTGGGCCAACGGCTACCTGCAGCTCAAGCCGCAGATCGTCCAGGCCATGCACCGTGAACTGTGGAAGCGCAACGGCGTGCCGGTCCAGCACTGGGACATCCCCGCGCTGGGCAACTCCCTGCAACTGCCGATGCTGGTCCTGCACGACCAGGAAGATCCGACCGTGCCGTTCTGCGAGGCACAGCAGATCACCACGCTGATGCCGTGGGCGAAGCTGGTGCCGGTGTCCGGGCTCGGCCATGTGCGGATCCTGTCCGATGCCGCGGTGCTGGAGCAGGTGGCGCAATTCCTCGCCGAAAACATCAAGGTGGCCGAAGTGGCCCAGGCCAGTGCATGAGAACGATATGACGACCTATGCTGAAAACGTTGTGGCTGAGTCCGGTGTATGGATGTGCCTGATTTGCGGCTGGATCTACGATCAACGGCTAGGTGATCCCGATTCGGGGGTGCCTGCGGGCACCTCCTGGGATGACATTGCCGATGACTGGACCTGTCCTGAATGTGGCGTGGGCAAGTTGGACTTCAACATGGTGAAGCTGTAACCCGACGCTTGAAATCTGTAGTCGATGAGGAAGGAAGATGGCGACCCAAGAGCACCCGCCGGTAGCGGCCAAGGCCCGGCGCAGCAGTTTCAGGAAGATGCTGTTCAAGGGCATCTACAACGGGGTTCTGGGAGCGTTGCGCTGCAGCTTCTGGATTGAGTCGCGACTTCTTCCACAGCGGGCTGCGCAGAGGGCGCTGAAGATCTTCACCACGCCACAGCGCCTGCGCCAGCATTTTCCGCCGGCGCTGCCCACGGCCACGGTGCGGGACCTGGAAACCGGGGACGGGCGCTTGCGCTGCTTTTGCTGGACGCCGCCGCAAGTCCGGCGCAGGGTGGTGCTGGTGCACGGCTGGAGCGGCGCCAGTACCCAGTGGCAGTACCTGATCCCGTTGCTGCTGGAGCAGGGCTGCGAGGTCTTGTCCTTCGACTGCATCGGCCATGGTGGCAGTGGTGGCCGGCAGGCGTCGCTGCCTACCTTCGTCAGCATGCTCGACCAGGTGCAGCAGCAACTGGGGCCGTTCGACACCGTGATCGGTCACTCCCTGGGTGGCGCCGCCGCGGGCTACGCTTTGAGCACCGACATCGGCAAGGGTTTCCAGCGCGCGGTACTGGTGGCGGCACCGGCCGACATTGAAAACGTCGTCCGGCGCTTCGCGGCCTTTCTCTGGATCAATGATGACGTCAGGCAGCGCATGCAACGCCTGGTCGAGCAACGCTATCAGAAAGACATGGGCAGCCTGGCGGTCAGCCGTTACGGCCAACAGGTAGACATCCCGGTGCTGCTGGTCCACGACCAGCAGGACCAGGAGGTTCCGGCAGATGACCTGCAATCCTTCGCCCAGGGCTTGCGGCACCGGCAGGTCCTGCAGACCCGCGGGCTTGGCCATCTGAAAATTCTCAAGGACAGGGCGACCATGGGAGCCGTGGTCGATTTTGTCTGTGCAAAGGACGGCAACCTATGAGTGAAAGTTACGATGTGATCGTTATCGGCGCGGGCCCGGGGGGATATGTCGCTGCGATCCGAGCGGCGCAACTTGGGCTGAAGACGGTCTGTATCGAGCGCTACAAGGGCAAGGATGGCAAGACGGCCCTGGGTGGCACCTGCCTGAACGTGGGCTGCATTCCTTCCAAGGCGCTGCTCGACAGCTCCCATCACTACTATGAGGCGCGCCACGGTTTCGAGGTGCACGGCATCGGCATCAGCAATCCGCAGATGGACGTGGCGGCGATGCTGGCGCGCAAGGACAACGTGGTACGCAACTTCAACGGCGGCATCGCCTCGTTGTTCAAGGCCAACGGCGTGGCCGTGCTGGAAGGCCACGGCAAGCTGCTGGCCAACAAGGAGGTGGAGGTCACCGCCGCTGACGGCAGCACGCAACGCATCAGCGCCGAGCACATCATCCTGGCGCCTGGCTCGCGACCAATCGACATCCCGGCGGCGCCCCTGACCGGCGAGGTGATCGTCGATTCCACCGGTGCCCTGGAATTCACCAGCGTGCCCAAGCGCCTCGGAGTGATCGGCGCCGGGGTCATCGGCCTGGAGCTGGGTTCGGTCTGGGCGCGCCTGGGAGCCGAGGTGACCGTGCTCGAGGCCCTCGACAGCTTCCTGCCGGCAGTGGATACGCAGATCGCCAAGGAAGCGCAGAAGATCCTCGGCAAGCAGGGCCTGGATATCCGTCTTGGCGCCCGGGTGACCGCTTCCGAAGTGCAAGGCGACAGCGTCAAGGTCAGCCTGAGCGAGGCCGGCGAGGACAAGCAGCAGACGTTCGACCGGCTGATCGTGGCCGTCGGTCGCCGCCCCCTGACTGCCGACCTGCTGGCGGCCGACAGTGGCGTGCATCTGGACGAGCGCGGTTTCATTCATGTCGATGGCCAGTGCCTGACCAGCGTCCCCGGGGTCTACGCCATCGGTGACGTGGTGCGCGGGCCGATGCTGGCGCACAAGGCCTCGGAAGAGGGCGTGATGGTGGCCGAGGGAATTGCCGGGCACCAGCATCCGTTGAATTACGAGCTGATCCCGTCAGTGATCTACACCCATCCGGAAATCGCCTGGGTCGGCAAGACCGAACAGGCTCTTAAGGCCGAGGGTGTCGAACTGAATATCGGCACCTTCCCGTTCGCGGCCAGCAGCCGGGCCATGGCGGCCAACGACACGGCCGGGCTGGTCAAGGTGATTGCCGACGCAGGCACCGATCGGGTGCTGGGCGTGCATGTGATCGGGCCGGGTGCGGCGGAACTGGTCCAGGAAGGGGCCATCGGCATGGAGTTCGGCACCAGTGCCGAAGACCTGGGAATGATGGTGTTCTCCCATCCGACCCTGTCCGAAGCGCTGCACGAGGCGGCGTTGTCGGTGAATGGCCACGCCATCCACATCGGCAACCGCAAGAAGAAAGCACCCGCCAGCGTCAAGTAGCCAGTCGGCCCCGGTACCGCTCATTCAGCGGCGCCGGGGCTCGCTGCATGCCTTCGCGTTTCAGCGAAAGAACGGCACATCCCCAATAATGGTCGCGCGCTGCATCACCCGGCGCTGTGGACGGTAGTCGTCCACCGCATAGTGCTGGGTCACCCGGTTGTCCCAGAACGCCACGTCGTTTTCCTGCCAGCGCCAGCGGATGGTGAATTCCGGGCGGGTGGCGTGGGCGAACAGCAACTGGAGGATGGCCGCGCTTTCGCTTTCCGACAGCTCGTTGATCCGGGTGGTGAAACCATCATTGACGAACAGCGACTTGCGCCCGCTGACCGGATGGGTGCGAATCACCGGGTGCGATAGCGGCGGGTTCTTGCGCCGGGTCTCCTCCCAGCGCGCCAGGTCCTCGGGGGTATTGCCGAAGCGTTCCAGAGGGAACGACTTGATGAACTCGTGGGTGGCGGTCAGGCCCTGCAGCAGGTTCTTCATGGGTTCCGACAGGGCCTCGTAGGCGGCGATGCCACTGGCCCACAGGGTATCGCCACCGAACCTGGGCAGCAGCTTGGCACTGAGCACCGCGCCCAGGGCTGGGGTCGGTAGGAAGGTCACGTCGGTGTGCCAGATGGCGTTGTCGCGCACATCGGTCTCGGCGGTGTCGAGGATCAGCACCTCGGGTTGCTCCGGCACGTTGGGGTAGATCGGGTGGATGTGCAGGTCGCCAAAGTGGGCGGCGAATCGCGCCTGCTGCTGGGGCGTGATCGGCTGGTTGCGAAAGAACAGCACCTGGTGCTCGAGCAGTGCCTGTTCGATGGCGTCACGCTGCGTGCCGCTCAGTGGCTGGCTGATATCGACGCCGTCGATCTCGGCGCCGAGGGCGGAACTCAAGGGGGTGATGATCAGGCTCATGGTGGTTCTCGTGTTCGGTGCCGAACGGTCGGCGTGGTCGGATTCGGTTTATCTGCATCAATCTGGAAATCGCGGGCTCGACAGCGGCTACAGGCAAGCGGCGCGGAGCCTGTCAGTGGCTCTGGCCGTGCCAGGGCACCAGCCTGCGTTGCAGGGCGCGCAGGCCCATCTCCAGGGCGAAGGCGATCAGGGCAATCACCAGGATGCCCAGCACCACCACATCGGTGACCAGGAACTGCGCGGCGGACTGCACCATGAAACCCAGGCCACTGGTGGCTGCAATCAGCTCCGCTGCCACCAGGGTCGACCAGCCCACGCCCAGGCCAATGCGGACCCCGGTGAGGATGTCCGGCAGGGCGCTGGGCAGGATCACGTGGCGGATCAACTGGACCCGAGTCGCCCCCAGGGACTGGGCGGCGCGCAGCTTGGCCGGGTCGACGGTGCGTACCCCGGTGGCGGTGGCGATGGCGATCGGGGCGAAGATCGCGAGGTAGATCAGCAGCACCTTGGACAACTCGCCGATGCCGCACCAGATCACGATCAGCGGCAGGTAGGCCAGGGGCGGGATCGGCCGGTAGAACTCGATCAGCGGATCGAGCACACCACGGGCGATGCGGTTGGCGCCGATGGCGATGCCCACCGGGATCGCTGTCAGCACGGCGCAGCCCAGGGCCAGGCCGATGCGTCCCAGGCTCGCGGCCAGGTGCTGCCACAAGGTGGCGTCCATGTAGCCGGTGGTGGCCAGCAACCAGCCTTTTTGCAGGACGGCGGCAGGCGAGGGCAGGAACAGCGGCTCGACCAGGCCGCTGGCCGTGACCGCCCACCACAGGGCCAGCAGGCCGGCCAGGGTCAGTACGCTGATCCAGCGGGTACTCAGGTTGCGACGCGCCGACAGCGGTCGGGAGCCGGTCTCGCGGCTGGCGGTGGCGGGAATCTCGTAGCTGCTCATGGGCGCTCCTGCTGCTGGCTGGCGCGTTGGGAGAACACCCGTGCCAGTACGTGTTCGCGGGTTTCGATGAAGCGTGGATCGGACTTGATCGCCCGGGCCGACTCGCCGGCGGCATACCGCTGGCCGAAGTCCAGGTGCAGGCGCTCGACGATCTGCCCCGGATTGGGCGCCAGGAGAATCAGGTCGGTGGCCAGGAACACCGCTTCCTCGATGTCGTGGGTGATCAGGAAGACCGGCTTGGCGGTGCGTCGCCAGACTTGCAGCAACAGCTCCTGCATCTGCTCGCGGGTGAAGGCGTCCAGGGCGCCGAAGGGCTCGTCCATCAGCAGTACCCGTGGATCGGCGGCCAGGGCGCGGGCCAGGCCGACACGTTGTTTCTGGCCCCCGGAAAGCTGCCAGATGCGGCGTTGGTCAAAACCGGCCAGGTCCACCAGGGCGAGCATTTCCCGGGCCCGGGCTTCGCGCTTCGCGCGCGGCACACCGGCCAGCTCCAGGCCGAAGGCGACGTTGGCCAGCACATCCTGCCAGGGCAGCAGGGCATCGTCCTGGAACACCACGCCACGTTCGGCGCTGGGGCCTTGCACCGGTACGCCATCGAGGCTGATGCGCCCGGCACTGGGCTCGACGAAACCGGCGATCAGGTTGAGCAGCGAGGTCTTGCCGCTGCCGGACGGCCCCAGGGCGACCAGCAGTTGCTGTGATCCCAGGGTCAGGGAAATATCCGCCAGCACCGGTTCGGCGGCGCCGGGGTACTGTGCGCTGATGCGCTCCAGTTGTAGCAAGGCCATGACGGCTATCTCCTGTCCTGATGCGGGTTATTCAGTGATGAATTGGGCGCTGACGTAAGGGGCGTAGTCCGGCAGGACGGCGTCGACCTTGCCCTGCTCCTTGAGGAACACGGCAGTGTCGGTGATGGCCTTGGTGGTCGGGGCGCCGAGGCTTGCGACCTGGTCGGCGGCCAACGGATAGACGTTGCCTTGCAGCAGCAGGGGGATGTCGCTGGCCTTGGCGCCGGAGAGTTTCACCAGCTTGTCGACGTTGCCCGAGTTGGCCAGCCAGGCCTGCGGGTCCTTGCGGTAATCGGCGTAGGCATCCAGGGTCACCTTGGCGAAGGCGGTGACGATTTCCGGGTGTTTCTGGGCGAAGTCCTTGCGCACGATCCAGGCGTCGAAGGTCGGTGCACCGAACTTGGCCAGTTCACCGGAAGTGATCAGCACCTTGCCGTTTTCCTTGGCCACGCCCAGGGCCGGGTCCCAGACGTAGGTGGCGTCGATGTCGCCGCGTTTCCAGGCGGCAATGATTGCCGGTGGCGCCAGGTTGAGCACCTGGACCTTGGCCGGGTCGATGTTCCAGTGTTTCAGGGCTGCGAGCAGGCTGTAGTGGCCGGTGGAAACGAACGGCACCGCGATTTTCTTGCCAACCAGGTCCTGGGGGGTCTTGATCCCGGAGCCGTCGCGGGCCACCAGGGCTTCGGCGGCGCCGATCTGGGTGGCGATCAGGAAGGTTTCCACCGGCACCTTGCGGGTGACGGCGGCAGTCAGCGGGCTTGAACCCAGGTAGCCGATCTGTACGTCACCGGAGGCGATGGCGGCGATGACGTCGGCGCCGTTGTCGAACTTGCGCCAGTTGATCTTGGCCTGCGTGGCTTTTTCGTAGCTGCCGTCGGCCTGGGCCACCTTGGCTGGATCGACGGTGGTCTGGTAGGCGACGGTGAGATCGGCCGCCTGGGCCAGGAAACTTGCTGCGGCCAGGGAGGCAGCCGCCAGGAGTCGAAGGGGGAAATGCAGTTTCACGGTAGGAGCTCCTCATGGGCGGCCGTTGATCGGCGTTGGAGGAGACTAAATGATCTAAGAATTCTAAAATAAATAACTTATTTGCATTAGCTTATGAGGGGAAACATGCGGGCATGGCCCGGAGGCTGTTGTGGCGAGGGAGCTTGCTCCCGTCGGGTGGCGCAGCCACCCTCGAACCTGGCGGCTGGATATTCCTGAATGACCGCGCCGCCTGGGCTGAGGGCTGCTTTGCAGCCCAGCGGGAGCAAGCTCCCTCGCCACTCTAGTTGCTGATGGCCAGGATGCTGGCCTGGTAGGCGCCGACGAACACGTCGAAATCCCCCACTTCGTTCTGTTCCAGTTCGGCCTGCTGTTCCAGGGACTTGCGCGCCGCGTCTTCGAACGCGGCTTGTTCGTCCTTGGTCAGGGCCTGGCTGCGGAAGTGCTCGGCATGGGCCAGGCTCTGGCGCAGGGAGAACTGGCTGAAGCTTTCCTTGCGCTCGGTCATGACCGCCAGCACCTGGGCCGAAGGCGTCAGGGACGAATCCTTGACCTTGGCCAACTGGGCATCCAGCGCCTTGCTGTGTTCATCGCTGCCCTGGCTCTGATCCAGCAGGGCGGCCAGCGGGGCGATGTTCTCCAGCAGCTCGGCGGCCCATTCCTTCATGTCCACCGCTTGCCCGCGGCGCTGCAACTGCAGGCCCGGTCGCCGGCCTTCCTTGACCACGCTGAGGAAGTTCGAGGTGGCATTGCCACACTCGATGTTTTCCAGCAGCGGGCTGTCGTTGAGGGCGCAGTACAGCAGGAAGGCGTCGAGGAAGCGGGCTTCCTGCACATCGATGCCCAGGGGCAGGAACGGGTTGATGTCCAGGCAGCGCGCTTCCACGTACTGGACGCCACGGGCCATGAGGGCCTGGATCGGCCGCTCGCCGGTGTAGGTCACGCGCTTGGGGCGGATGTTGGAGTAGTACTCGTTTTCGATCTGCAGGATGTTGGTGTTCAGCTGGACCCACTCGCCGTCCTTGTGGGTGCCGACTTCCACATAGGGCGGGTAGGGCGTGGCCACTGCCTTGCGCAGGCTGTCGGTGTAGCTGTTCAGGTCGTTGTAGCAGGGGGTCAGGCCGGCCTGGGCCTTGCTCTGGTAGCCCAGGTCGCTCATGCGCAGGCTGGTGGCGTAGGGCAGGTACAGGGTCTCGGCGTCGAACTGCTCCAGCTGGTGCGAGCGGCCGCGCAGGAAGCCTGCGTCCAGGGCCGGCGAGGCACCGAACAGGTACATCAGCAGCCAGCTGTAGCGACGGAAGTTGCGGATCAGCGCGATATAGGCCGCGGACTGGTAGTCACGGTCGGTGCCGACGAAACCCTCGGCCTGCTTGAGCAGCGGCCACAGCGCTTCCGGCAGGGAGAAGTTGTAGTGGATCCCGGCAATGCACTGCATGGTCTTGCCGTAGCGCAGGGCCAGGCCCTTGCGATACACGTACTTGAGCTGCCCGATGTTGGAGGTGCCGTAGTAGGCAATCGGGATGTCTTCCTCGGCCGGCAACGGGCACGGCATCGATGGACTCCACAGGTACTCGTTGCCGAGCTTGCTGTAGGCGAAGCGATGGATCTTGTCGAGGCTGGCCAGGGTGTCCGCCGGGTCCTTGAGGGCCGGGGTGATGAACTCCAGCAGCGACTCGGAATAGTCGGTGGTGATCTGTTCGTTGGTCAGCGCGGAACCCAGTTCCTCCGGATGCGGGGTCTGGGCCAGGCGGCCTTCGCCGGTGACACGCAGGCATTCACGTTCGATGCCGTGCAGGCACTGCTCGAGCAGGGAAAGGTTAGCGCACTCGCCGAGCAAGGCCAGGCGGCGGTTGAGAAGTTCGCTCAAGTTGGATTCCTTCACGCGTCAGTCGCCCCAATATGGGGGTGGGCAGGACGGTCTACAAGGGTGGAGTTAAAACTGGCGTTTTCGCCTGGTTCCTGAGTCAAGCCGACTCGCCTGAAAACGCCAGTGCTCCCTCCCTGAATCTGGCATCAGCGTGGGCAGAAAACCCCGACGCCGCTTTCGCAGCGCCGAAATTAACCCAAATCGCCGACGGTCAGCTACAGGACCGCGAAGGTGCCTTGTGCTTTTGCGACCAGTTTGTCGCCCTGGATCACGTCCGCCTCGACCACCAGGGTACGGCGCCCGGGATGGATCACCCGGGCCCGGCACAGGACCTCGCCTTCGGCCACGGCGCGGATGTAGTTGATCTTGCACTCGATGGTGGCGCTCTGCTGGTCGAAGCCATGGGTACTGGAACAGGCCAGCCCCATGGCGATGTCCACCAGGCTGAAGATCGCCCCACCATGCAGCTTCTGCCCGCGATTGCGCAACGGCGGAGTCAGCTCCAGGGCCACGTCCGCCTCGCCGGTTTCCAGGCGTTGCAGACGGCAGCCGAGCAATTGGCTGAAGGCGCTTTCGGTCAGGCCGGCGGGGATTTCCATCAGCGCTTCTTCAACTGTTTGGCATTGGCGAACAGCGAGGCCATGGCGTTGTTGCTCGGCGCCGCAGCGGTGGTTTCCTTGCGTGGTGCGTTGCCCTGGGAGGAGCGGGGCGCCGAACCTGGGCGGGAACCGCGGGCACCGTCGATCTTCTCGCCCGGGGTGTCGCTCATGCGCATCGACAGGCCCACGCGCTTGCGCGGGATGTCGACTTCCATGACCTTGACCTTGACCACGTCGCCGGCTTTCACGGCTTCACGCGGGTCCTTGATGAACTTCTCCGACAGTGCCGAGATGTGCACCAGGCCGTCCTGGTGCACGCCGATGTCGACGAAGGCACCGAAGTTGGTGACGTTGGTCACCACGCCTTCGAGGATCATGCCCAACTGCAGGTCCTTGAGGTCCTCGACGCCTTCCTGGAACTCGGCGGTCTTGAACTCGGGACGCGGGTCGCGGCCGGGCTTGTCCAGTTCCTGGAGGATGTCGGTGACGGTGGGCAGGCCGAAGGTCTCGTCGGTGAATGTCTTCGGGTCCAGGCGCTTGAGGAAACCGCTGTCGCCAATCAGCGAGCGGATGTCGCGGCCGGTGTCGGCGGCGATGCGTTGCACCAGCGGGTAGGCTTCCGGGTGCACGGCCGAAGCGTCCAGCGGGTTGTCGCCATTCATCACGCGCAGGAAGCCGGCGGCCTGTTCGAAGGTTTTTTCACCCAGGCGGGCGACTTTCTTCAGGGCGGCGCGGGTCTTGAACGCACCGTGCTCGTCGCGGTGGCTGACGATGTTCTGCGCCAGGGTCGCGTTAAGACCCGAGATGCGCGCCAGCAGGGCCACCGACGCGGTGTTGACGTCGACGCCCACGGCGTTCACGCAGTCTTCGACCACGGCGTCCAGGCCGCGCGCCAGCTTGAGCTGGGACACGTCGTGCTGATACTGGCCGACACCGATGGACTTCGGATCGATCTTCACCAGTTCCGCCAGCGGGTCCTGCAGGCGGCGAGCGATGGACACCGCGCCCCGGATCGAGACGTCCAGGTCAGGGAATTCCTTGGCGGCCAGTTCCGAGGCCGAATACACCGAGGCGCCGGCTTCGGAGACCATCACCTTGGTCATGCGCATGGCCGGGTATTTCTTGATCAGGTCGGCTGCCAGCTTGTCGGTCTCGCGGCTGGCGGTGCCGTTGCCGATGGCGATCAGGTCCACTGAATGCTTGGCGCACAGGGCCGCCAGGGTCGCGATGGTCTGGTCCCACTTGTTGTGCGGCACGTGAGGGTAGACGGTGGCGTGATCCAGCAGCTTGCCGGTGGCATCCACCACCGCCACCTTGCAGCCGGTGCGCAGGCCCGGGTCCAGGCCCAGGGTCGCGCGTGGGCCAGCTGGGGCGGCCAGCAGGAGGTCGTGCAGGTTGTGGGCGAAGACGTTGATCGCCTCGGTTTCCGCGCCATCGCGCAGTTCGCCCAGCAGGTCGGTTTCCAGGTGGGTATAGAGCTTGACCTTCCAGGTCCAGCGCACCACCTCGCCCAGCCACTTGTCCGCCGGGCGGTTCTGGTTCTGGATGCCGAATTGCTGGCCGATCATGCCTTCGCAGGGGTGCATGGTGCCCGGCAGCTCGTCCCCGACTTTCAGGGCGGAGCTGAGGATGCCTTCGTTGCGGCCGCGGAAAATCGCCAGGGCACGGTGCGACGGCATGCTTTTGAGCGGCTCATCGTGTTCGAAGTAATCGCGGAACTTGGCGCCTTCCTCTTCCTTGCCTGCGATCACGCGGGCGCTGAGGGTGGCTTCCTGCTTGAGGTAGTTGCGCAGCTTGTCCAGCAGGCCGGCGTCTTCGGCAAAGCGCTCCATGAGGATGTACTTGGCGCCCTCCAGGGCAGCCTTGACGTCGGCCACGCCTTTGACGGCGTCGACGAAACGTGCGGCTTCGGCTTCCGGGGCCAGGCTCGGGTCGTTGAACAGGCCATCGGCCAGTTCGCCGAGGCCGGCTTCCAGGGCGATCTGGCCCTTGGTGCGGCGCTTCTGCTTATAAGGCAGGTAAAGGTCTTCGAGGCGGGTCTTGGTGTCCGCCAGCTTGATGTCGCGGGCCAGCTCGGGCGTCAGCTTGCCCTGCTCCTCGATGCTGGACAGGATGCTGGCCCGGCGGTCGTCGAGCTCACGCAGGTAGCGCAGGCGCTCTTCCAGATGGCGCAGTTGGGTGTCATCGAGGCTACCGGTGACTTCTTTGCGGTAACGGGCGATGAAGGGCACGGTGGAGCCTTCATCCAATAGGGCGACGGCCGCTTCGACCTGTTGTGGGCGTACGCCGAGTTCCTCGGCAATGCGGCTGTTGATGCTGTCCATAAAACCACCTGACAAATATGTGAAAGCAGGCCCGCGGGAGCGAAAAAAGGCCCGGCGAGCCTGGTTGAGCGGCCTGGTCGCGCCGCCACCTGGATCAAAAGGCTGCCTGTTGACCCCTGTAATCGTGGAAATACTGCCGGCCGAGGCAAATAAACAAACCGGCCGCAGGGTACTGATCAGAGACTGCCCAACACAAAAGGCGGCGCATTATACCCAGCTGCGGGACGATCGCCGACCTCAGGCCGACAGCGGGTTTGCTGGCGATAGAGGAAAAATCTGCTAACAATGCACACGGTGCGTATAACGGCAGCTACGCCATAATGCGCATCGAGATTAGAGGAGCATCCAATGAGCAGCACTGCACAAACTGCTGAAGGCGAAAAAATTCTTATTGTTGACGATGACCCGGGGCTGAGCAGCCTGCTGGAGAGATTCTTCGTCAGCAAGGGCTACCGTGCCCGCGCAGTCCCGAACACCGAGCAAATGGACCGCCTGCTGGGTCGCGAAGTGTTCAACCTGGTCGTCCTCGACCTGATGCTGCCCGGCGAAGACGGCCTGACCGCCTGCCGCCGCCTGCGTGGCGCGAACAACCAGATCCCGATCATCATGCTCACCGCCAAGGGCGACGAGCTGAGCCGCATCAAGGGCCTGGAGCTGGGTGCCGACGACTACCTGGCCAAGCCGTTCAACCCCGACGAGCTGATGGCCCGGGTCAAGGCCGTGCTGCGTCGCCAGTCGGCTCCCGTTCCCGGTGCCCCGGGCAGTGAAGACGAAAGCGTGACATTCGGTGATTACGAACTGTCCCTGGCCACCCGCGAACTCAAGCGCGGCGCCGAGGTGCACATGCTCACCACCGGCGAGTTCGCGGTACTCAAGGCGCTGGTGATGAACGCTCGCCAGCCGCTGACCCGCGACAAGCTGATGAACCTGGCCCGGGGCCGCGAATGGGATGCCCTGGAGCGCTCCATCGATGTGCAGATCTCCCGCCTGCGCCGGATGATCGAACCTGATCCGTCCAAGCCGCGTTATATCCAGACGGTCTGGGGCGTGGGTTATGTCTTCGTGCCGGATGGCACTGCGACCAAGTGATCGATGATTTGTAGGAGCGAGCGCCCGGGCCCAACCCGGGCGTTCGCATTCCGCAACGTTGCGAGCATGGCTCGCTCCTGCAAAGTGTGTATTGGCTGTCATGAAAACCCCGCTGTGGTTCCCCCAGAGTTTCTTCTCCCGCACCCTGTGGCTGGTGCTGATCGTGGTGCTGTTCTCCAAGGCGTTGACCCTGGTTTATCTGTTGATGAACGAGGACGTGCTGGTGGATCGACAGTACAGCCACGGCGTGGCGCTTACCCTTCGCGCCTACTGGGCTGCCGATGAATCCAATCGCGACCAGATCGCCGAGGCCGCCGGCCTGATCAAGGTGGTGGGCAGCGGCGTGCCGGCCGGCGAGCAGCACTGGCCCTACAGTGAGATCTACCAGCGGCAGATGCAGGCCGAGTTGGGGGCCGACACCGAGGTGCGGCTGCGCATGCACGCGCCGCCAGCCCTCTGGGTGCGGGCGCCGAGCCTGGGGGATGGCTGGCTCAAGGTGCCGTTGTATCCGCACCCGTTGCGCGGCCAGAAGATCTGGAGCGTGCTGGGCTGGTTCCTGGCCATCGGCCTGCTGTCCACCGCATCGGCCTGGATCTTCGTCAGCCAGCTCAACCAGCCCCTCAAGCGCCTGGTCTATGCCGCCCGGCAACTGGGTCAGGGCCGCAGCGTGCGCCTGCCCATCAGCGACACCCCAAGCGAGATGACCGAGGTGTACCGCGCGTTCAACCAGATGGCCGAGGACGTGGAGCAGGCCGGGCGCGAACGCGAGCTGATGCTGGCCGGGGTCTCCCATGACTTGCGCACGCCGCTGACCCGCTTGCGCCTGTCGCTGGAACTGATGGGCAATCACACCGAGCTGACCGACGACATGGTGCGCGACATCGAGGACATGGACGCCATTCTCGACCAGTTCCTGGCCTTCATCCGCGATGGTCGCGATGAGTCGGTGGAAGAAGTGGACCTCAACGACCTGGTGCAGGAAGTGGCAGCGCCTTACAACCAGAACGAGGAACGGGTGCACTTGCGCCTGGAACCGATCCAGCCGTTCCCGCTGCGCCGGGTGTCGATGAAGCGCCTGCTCAACAACCTCATCGGCAACGCCTTGAATCATGCGGGGACGGACGTGGAGGTCGCCGCTCATCTGTCGGGTGACGTCAACGCGCCCTACGTGGTGCTGAGCGTGATGGACCGTGGCGCGGGGATCGACCCTTCGGAACTGGAGGCAATCTTCAACCCCTTCACCCGTGGTGATCGTGCCCGGGGCGGCAAGGGCACCGGCCTGGGGCTGGCCATCGTCAAGCGAATTGCCGCCATGCATGGTGGCAACGTCGAACTGCGCAACCGCCCCGACGGCGGCCTGGAAGCGCGGGTACGCCTGCCGCTGGGCCTGCTGCTGCCCCGCGACGCAGACTAGGGGCAGCGGCAAGCCTCAAGCCGCAAGTGAAAAGCCCACTCGCTTCTCACTTGCCGCTTGCAGCTGCTCTTATCCTTTGCCTTTAGTGCGGGTCATGTTCGGCCCGCCGTTCTTCTCGATGTGTTCGATGATGATCCCCGCCACGTTCTTGCCGGTGGTGGTCTCGATGCCTTCCAGGCCCGGCGAGGAATTGACCTCCATCACCAGCGGTCCGTGATTGGAACGCAGGATGTCCACCCCGGCCACACTCAGGCCCATGACCTTGGCGGCCCGCAATGCGGTCATGCGTTCTTCGGGGGTGATCTTGATCAGGCTGGCGCTGCCGCCACGATGCAGGTTGGAGCGGAACTCACCCGGCTTGGCCTGACGCTTCATCGCCGCGATCACCTTGTCACCCACCACGAAGCAGCGGATATCGGCACCGCCGGCCTCCTTGATGTACTCCTGGACCATGATGTTCTGCTTCAGGCCCATGAACGCTTCGATCACCGACTCCGCGGCGGTGGCGGTTTCGCACAGCACCACGCCGATGCCCTGGGTGCCTTCCAGCACCTTGATCACCAGCGGGGCGCCGTTGACCATTTCGATCAGGTCGGGGATGTCGTC
Source organism: Pseudomonas sp. L5B5 (assembly GCF_020520285.1). NCBI lineage: Bacteria > Pseudomonadati > Pseudomonadota > Gammaproteobacteria > Pseudomonadales > Pseudomonadaceae > Pseudomonas > Pseudomonas sp. L5B5. Next base: position 3,870,766 of record NZ_CP084742.1, on the reverse strand, counting down.
CGGGGAGTGGGCGAAGCCGGTCACCGGCAGGCCGATGCCACGCCGCGACAGCAACTGCAGCGAGCGCAGCTTGTCCCGGGAGCGGGCGATGGCCACCGATTCGTTGAGGGGGAACACCCCCATCATTTCGAACTGGCGCAGCACCGCACAGCCATAGAACGTCACCGAGGCGCCGATCCGCGGGATCACTGCATCGAACCCCTCCAGGGGTTTGCCGCGGTAGTGGATCTGCGGCTTGTGGCTGGCGATGTTCATGTAGGCACGCAGGGTGTCGACCACTACCATTTCATGGCCACGCTCGGTGCCGGCCTCGACCAGGCGGCGAGTGGAATACAGACGCGGGTTACGCGACAGCACAGCGATCTTCATGCAACACCTGTGGCAGAGGTAGTGGATACCGGGAACACCGGCTTGTCTTGTACATACTTGAGGCCCGGATTGACCACCAACTGGCCGTCGATCAGGGCCTTGGAACCCAGCAGCAGGCGATAGCGCATGGCCTTGCGGCAGGCGAGGGTGAACTCCACCCGCCATAGGTGATCGCCCAGGGCCAGGGTGGTGCTGATCACGTAGCGGACCTGGGCCTGGCCGTTGGAACTCTTGATGGTCTTCATCGCCACCAGTGGCGCTTCGCAACGTCGGTGGCGCAACTGCACCACGCTACCCAGGTGGGCATTGAAACGCACCCATTGCTCGCCGTTGCGCTCGAAGGGCTCGATCTCGGTGGCATGCAGGCTGGAGGTGCTGGCGCCGGTATCGATCTTGGCGCGCAGGCCGGCGACTCCCAGATCCGGAAGCGCCACCCACTCGCGCAGACCGACAACGGTCAAATGGTCAAAAGTCTTCAATAAGGGAAATCCGCAATTAGCTGTTCCAGGCCGAGGCCGGAACGTCGGCCAGGGCTTTGAATGCAGGTCTGGCGAACCAGTAACCCTGCATCAGATAAATTCCACAGTCGCTGAGAAAGTCCCGTTCACCGGCGCTTTCAATGCCCTCGGCGATGACTGTAACCCCCAACTCCGCACACATTGTGACAATCGCGCGGATGATCGCCTGGCGTACGCGATCCTGGTCGACATCACGCACCAGCGCCATGTCGAGCTTGATCAGGTCGGGTTGGAAATCCGCCAGCAGGTTCAGCCCCGAGTACCCCGAGCCGAAGTCGTCGATGGCGGTCTTGAAGCCGAATTCGCGGTATTCACGCAGAATATTGGTCAAATGGCGATAGTTATCTACGTGCTGGCTTTCCAGGGTTTCGAAAATCAGCCGCTCCAGGGGGAAACACTGGGCCCGGGCCGCCTCCAGGGTGCTGCGGATGCACAGCTCCGGCCGGTACACGGCGTTGGGCATGAAGTTGATCGACAGGTGGCTTTGCATGCCCAGTTGGGCGGCGAGGGTGATCGCCTGGGTGCGGCAGCGCTGGTCGAAACGGTAGCGATTGCTGTCGTCGACCTGCTCCAGCACGGTGCCTGCCCCTTCGCCATTGACCCCGCGTACCAGGGCCTCATGGGCAAAGACCGAGCGGTCTCGCAGATCGACTATGGGCTGATAGGCGAAGGAAAAATCGAAGCCCAGTGGCTGGCTTTGCTGGCAACCTTCGCAGCGGTTGCCGGGCGAGGTCAGGGAAGTGGGAAAGTCAGTCACGGGGACTCCTCGCGTATCAGGGCGCAACCTGGGTTATTTTAGGTGAGCGGCAGGGTTTATGAGAGCCCGCTTGCAAGCGGTACCGTTGCGACATTTTTCAGTTAGGGGAATTTCAGTGGCGCACAAGCAGGAACAGGAAGAAGAGGACAAGGTCCGTCTGGACAAATGGCTCTGGGCAGCACGTTTCTACAAGACCCGGGCTCTGGCCAAGGGGGCCATCGAAAGCGGCAAGGTGCACCACCGTGGCGAGCGCTGCAAGCCGGGCAAGGAGCCTCGGATCGGCGATGAGTATGAGATTCGCACCGGCTTCGACGAACGCACGGTGGTGGTCCAGGCCCTGTCCATCGTCCGCCGTGGCGCGCCCGAGGCGCAAGCACTCTACGCGGAAACCGAGGCCAGTATCGCCAAGCGTGAAACCGCTGCGGCCCAGCGCAAGGCTGGCGCCCTTGGGGTGAGCACCGACGGCAAACCGAGCAAGAAGCAGCGCCGGGACCTGTTCAAGTTCCACGGCAGCAACCACGAATGAAGCCGCAGGAGCCGGCTTGCCGGCAAGCCGGCTCCTGCCGGTCTGCTTAGCGCAGCTGGCTGCTGGCGCGGACTACGCTCATGCGCGACAGGACTGGCATGCGGCCTATCAGGTTGAACAGTGGCTGGGTCAGGCGCAGCAGGACGTTCGACATCCGCGCCGCATAAGGGGTGTAGAAGCCCCAGCCCAGGGCCAGTACGGCGAGCAGCACGCCACCGATGTAGTCGTCCTGGCCCCAGTGCGCACCCGCCACCAGGCGTGGCAGCATGAACAGCAGGGTCAGCCCCCACACCACCAGGAACTGGCCGACAGTGCGGCTGAAGAGGCCCATGAACAGGCCCCAGATCAGCAGCACCGAGGCGTGATCGCCCGGAAAGCTCTGGCTGGAGCGATCCTTGATTTCCCAAGTCTTTTCCCAGCCCGGGAAGTAGTCGCTCATGTGCACGGCGCCTTCGAGCACCATGGATGGACTGTTGTGTTGCCAGTTCATCACGGCCACCAGCTTGGAAAACAGCGCGCGAATCACCACCATCAGGATCAGGATCGACAGGAAGCCGAAGAAGGCGCGGCGTACATCCACGGCCTGGAATACCCAGTCGCCGCGGATCAGCAGGCCGAGCATGATCAGACCCACCACGATGTCGAATGGCCGCAGGCTGGCCACGGCCCACAGGTGCAGCCAGGTGGTATGGGTGGCAAGGGGAGTGTTGAGCAGGCGGAACAGCCACTCGTCGAACATCGTGCAGAGCATTTGCCCGGTGGGCCACAACCAGAAACCCAGCAGGGCCAAAGGGAGTACATTGCACAGAACCAGCTTGCCGAGGTTCCACCTTGCTTGGAACAAACCCGGATTGTTCATAAAATATCTCCAATCACCGCAAAAACTGCACCTTCATGGTGCAAAAAAACGCAATTTTCGGTGCTTGTAACCTTTTTGTCACCTTTCAGATGCCCAGACCTATGACTGATTTGCCGGATACCGACTTCACTCAACGCTTCATTTTTGACGAGAGCGACGCCCGCGGCGAGCTGGTCTCGCTGGAGCGCAGTTATGCCGAAGTCCTCGCCAAGCACGCCTATCCCGAGCCGGTGGCGCAGCTGCTGGGCGAACTGATGGCGGCGGCGTCGTTGCTGGTCGGCACCCTCAAGTTCGATGGCTTGCTGATTCTCCAGGCGCGCTCCGAAGGTCCGGTGCCACTGCTGATGATCGAGTGCTCCAGCGAGCGCGAGATTCGCGGCCTGGCCCGTTATGACGCGGCGCAGATCGCCCCTGACGCGACCCTGGCCGACCTGATGCCCAATGGTGTCCTGGCCCTGACCGTGGACCCGGCCCAAGGCCAGCGTTACCAGGGCATTGTCGACCTGGACGGCGCCACCCTCGCCGAGTGCTTCACCAACTATTTCGTCATGTCGCAGCAGACCGGCACCCGTTTCTGGTTGTATGCCGATGGCCGCAATGCCCGTGGCCTGCTGTTGCAGCAATTGCCGGCCGACCGCCTGCGCGATCCCGAGGAGCGCGAGGCCAACTGGCAGCACCTCACCGCCCTGGCCAGCACCCTGACCGCCGATGAACTGCTTAGCCTGGACAACGAAACCGTGCTCCATCGCCTGTACCACGAAGAAGCCGTGCGCCTGTTCGATGTCCAGCCGCTGCGTTTCCGCTGCAGCTGCTCGCGCGAGCGCTCGGGCAATGCCCTGGTCAGCCTGGGGTTGGAAGATGCCCAGCAACTGGTGGTGGAGCATGGCGGCAGCATCGAAATCGACTGCCAGTTCTGCAACGAACGCTATCTGTTCGATGCGGCGGACATCGCGCAATTGTTTGCCGGTGCGGGCGTTGACTCACCGTCAGATACTCGTCACTAAAACGTTTCAGCGAAGGTAAATCACCTGGTAAACGCCGGAATTACGCCGTGCTGACGGGAGGACCCTACTTTTTTTGGGCTTTTCTGGCATAATCCGGCGCACTTTTTTCGCGGTAGTAGTGCGCGAGTTTCTACTACAAAACGTTTGGAGCACTCGGCCGCTGGCCGACGACGGGGAACCTCATGACGCAAGCCAACAACACCGTGTACACCGACCTGAGCGTCGATGAGCTGGTAAAAGAAGCGCTGTCCCGCGGTGAAGGCGAATTGGCCGATACTGGCGCGCTGACGGTCAAGACCGGTCACCGCACCGGCCGTTCGCCGGCAGACCGTTTCATCGTCGAGGAGCCTTCCACCCAGGATGCGATCGCCTGGGGCCCGATCAACCGCAAGTTCCCAGCCGACAAGTTCGATGCCCTGTGGGCTCGCGTCGAGGCGTTCAACAACGCTCAGGAACACTTCGTTTCCTACGTTCACGTAGGGGCTGCCGCCGACCACTACCTGGCCGTCAAGATGACCACCCAGACCGCCTGGCAGAACCTGTTCGGCCGGTGCCTGTTCATCACCCCGGAGCAGTACAACCCGGCCGGTCGCCAAGAGTGGCAGATCCTCAACGTTGCCAATTTCGAGTGCGTGCCAGAGCGTGACGGCACCAATTCCGACGGTTGCGTCATCCTCAACTTCGCCCAGAAGAAAGTGCTGATCGCCGGCATGCGCTACGCCGGTGAAATGAAGAAAGCCATGTTCTCGGTGCAGAACTTCCTGCTGCCGGCTGTCGATGTGCTGCCGATGCACTGCGCCGCCAACATCGGCGAAGAAGGCGATGTGACCCTGTTCTTCGGCCTGTCCGGTACCGGCAAGACCACCCTGTCGGCCGACGAAAGCCGTTACCTGATCGGTGACGACGAGCACGGCTGGGGCGAAGGCGTCGTGTTCAACATGGAAGGCGGCTGCTACGCCAAATGCATCGACCTGTCCGAGAAGAACGAGCCGGTCATCTGGAAAGCCATCAAGCACGGCGTTGTGCTGGAAAACGTCGTCCTGGACGACGCCAAGCAGGCCGACTACGCCGATGCCAGCCTGACCCAGAACACCCGCGCCGCCTACCCGCTGGAGCACGTCGAGAAGCGCTCCGAGCAGAACCTGGGTGGCGAGCCCAACGCGGTGATCTTCCTGACCTGCGACCTGACCGGCGTACTGCCTCCGGTGTCGATCCTGAACAACGAGCAGGCGGCCTACCACTTCCTGTCCGGCTACACCGCGCTGGTCGGTTCCACCGAAATGGGCTCGGGCGGCGGCATCAAGTCGACCTTCTCCACCTGCTTCGGCGCCCCGTTCTTCCCGCGTCCAGCCGGCGAATACGCCGAGCTGCTGATCAAGCGCATCAACGGTTTCGGCTCCAAGGTCTACCTGGTCAACACCGGCTGGACCGGCGGTGGCTACGGTGTCGGCAAGCGCTTCAACATCCCAACCACCCGTGGCGTGATCGCAGCGATCCAGAGCGGCGCGCTGGTGGGTGCCGAGACCGAGCACCTGGACATCATCAACCTGGACGTTCCAAAGACCGTTCCGGGCGTCGACACCGAGCTGCTCAACCCACGCAACACCTGGACTGACAAGGCCGCCTACGACGAAGCCGCCAAGGCCCTGGCCGGCCTGTTCATCGAGAACTTCAAGAAGTTCGACGTGAGCGACGCCATCAAGGCTGCCGGTCCGAAGCTGTAAGCCTCGACCTGCCATGAAAAAGCCGCCCTTCGGGGCGGCTTTTTTGTGCGCGACGAGCCGGGATGCCATCGACCCGGGCCCAGGCCCGTTATCTGGTTCGAGCCCGAGCCTCAACCCTTCAAATGCAGCGCCAGCGCGCCCAGCAGTACCAGCACCACGCCCGTCACCTGCACCGCGCTCAGGCGTTCCTTGAAGAACACATAACCCAGCACCGCGGCGATGCCGCCGGACAGGGTACTGATCACTGTCACCACCGACACCGAGCCGGCCATGGCGCCCCAGGAAAAGGCGAAGAAGGCGCCAAGGTTCATCAGGCTGGTAGAGGCCAGGATGCCGCAGTTCTTCGGTGGCGGAAGCTTCAGCCCATCCGGGATTTTCAGCACCATCAGCAGCATGGTCGCGCTGCCCACCATGTAGCCGAGCCAGAGCATGCTGATGGGCCCCAGCTGGGGCAGGGTGTAGCGGCCCTGCAGCCAGAAGCTGGTGCCATAGAGGAAGGCCGACAGCAGGGCGTAGAAGATCGAGCGACCTGCTGCGGTGCTGTGGGGCAGCTTGGGGTCCGAGTGCAGGCCAGTGAGGACCACGCCGACCACGCACAGCAGGATGCAGGACAGCTGGATCAGGCTGATCTGCTCGCCGCTGGCCCAGGACAGCAACGTGGTGACCACACCGTAGGAGGTCACCAGCGGTGCGACGATGGACGCCTTGCCCAGGGCGAAGGCCTTGCCCAGGGCCAGGGCGCCGGAGACGGTGAACGCCGCGGCGACCACGCCCATCAGCCAGACCTCCGGCGGCGCAGCCACGGCCTTGAACAGGAAGGCGGGAAAGACCACCAGCAGCAGGCTCATCAGCGTGAACCCGAGGGTCTGGCTGAAGAACACCGCACGTTTTACCCCCACCGCGCGAACGTTGAGCCCCACGAGAAAATCAGTGCCGCCCCAGAGCAAGGCGGCGAGCAGCCCCATCATTACATCCACGGTTTCTTCCTTGTTTTTGTTGTACGTCCTAGAGGCTTTCCAGTTCCCGGGTATCCCAGCGGCGCAGCCTGATCGCCTGGTACAGCATGCCGATGGTCAACGGCAGTTTGTCGCTGCGGCCCTTGGCGCGGCGCTTGAGAAACGGATCGAAACCTTCGGGCTGGAAGTAGCGATAGCTGTCGAAGTCGAAAAAATCGAGGTCGAACTGCTCCTCCAGGGCCAGCAGCAGGTGTCGGGCATCGGCACCGTCGCAACCCAGGTCGAGGTTGATCGCGGTCGCCAGGTGCAGGGTCTTGCGTTCGGGCAGGCCGATTTCTTCATGCAGCAGCTGCATCAGCTGGCGCATGGGGGCGTCGTCGGGAAAGCCGGGGGCCAGGTGCATGGTCACGTTCGCGGCAGCTCTTGGAAGGGGGGGGAGTGTAAGGCGATCCGGTGGGGGTTTTTCAAGCCCCGGGACCGTCTTCTGGCCAGTTTTTGCAAAGGTTCGACTGTGTCCCATTGCGCGCCATTTTCCTGCCTTGGGCCGAGCATTGACGGGCAAAAATGTGTATGGTGCGCCGCTGGCTGGCGGGCTGGAATCGAGCTGCCATCACCTTCGGTTACAGGGATTTTGTTATGGCTTTTTTTCGCCTGGCGGCGGTGTTGTGGCTAGGAATGGCGATGGGTGCGGCGCAGGCCCAGGCGTTGTCGATCCAGGTGCTGGACGCGGTGGTCAAGGATTCGCCGCTGGCTGATGTCCAGGTGCAGTTGCAGCAGGACAAGAGCCAGGTCTCGGGGCGTACCGACGCCCAAGGGCGAGCGGTCCTGGAGGACGCCGAGGGTGCGGCCGGCGAATTGCTGCTGCGCAAGCAGGGCTACGCCGACCTGCGAGTCAAATGCCCGTGCCAGGGGCTTGGCCTGGCCATGAGCCCGGTGCTGCAAGATCCGCGAAGCCTGCGAATAGTGCTGAGCTGGAGCGCACCGGGACAGGACCTGGATACCTACCTGGCCTACCCGCACAAGCTGCTGTATTTCGGCACCGGCAAGGGCCAGGGGGCCCGGTTGGATGTGGACAGCACCGACAGTGGCGGGCCGGAAACCATCACCATCGACGAGCCAGTGCCCGGGGACGCCTATGTGTTCGCCGTGCACGACTTCACCAATGGCAACAACCCCGAGTCGCTGCACCTGGGGCGCAGCCGGGCGTGGGTCCATGTCTACAAAGGTCCGTCGCTGATTCGCAGCTATCGGGTACCGGAGAATCGCCAGGGTAATCTGTGGGTAGTGTTTCGCCTGAGCGCAGCCGGGCAATTGCAGGATATCGACCGCGTCCTGCAGGAAAACCGGGGTCCGGAACCCATCATGATCAGCTTCGATCCCCTGCTGGACGGTACCCGGCCCATCGACGAAGTGGTGGCCAAGGATGCCGGCCCGGTGGATGCCAAAACCCTCAATCGCAAGGGCGAGGAGTATTACCGCAGAGGCGATTTCGGTGGCGCTGGGATCTATTACAAGCAGGCCATCGAGATGGACCCGGGTTATGCCCAGGCCTACAGCAACCTGGCCCTGGCCTATCGCAAGAACAACCGGCCGGATGAGGCCATACTCGCCGATCGCCAGGCCATTGCCCTGGCCAGCGGGCCGGCGGCGGCGACCATTCGTGCCAGTGCCTACTACGACATGGGCCGGGTCTTCGAGGAGGCCGGGCAGTTCGCCATGGCACTGGAAAATTACCGTCAGGCCCGTGAGCAAAAGGCCAACCCGGTGTACGACCAGGCGATAGAGCGGCTGCAGCAGCGCTGATCCCAGGCTAGATGTTGTTGCACAGCGCGCCGGCAGGGGCGCTGTGCATTCATGGAGGTTGATATGCGAATTCTTGTTTTCCCCTGGTTGCTGGCGTTGTGCCTGTCCAGCGGCCTGGCCCAGGCGGCAGGTCCACTGGTGTTCGCCACCATCGATCGCAGTGGCTGGCCGACTCCCCTGGCCAGCACGGAAGAATTCGACACGGCCTCCCGGGCTGAAATCCTGATGTTCGGCAAGGCCCTGCTGGCCAGCGAAAACCTCGACGAGGGGGCCTTGAAGCAGCGACTCGGTGTGAGGCAGCTGGACCTCAAGTCCGTCAATCAGGTACGCCAGCGTTTTTGGGCGTTGCTGCTGGTCAACTACCAGATGGCCAGTCGCGACTGTGGCACCGCGCCGTTCTGCCAACCCGTGCGCAACCTTGCCGAACTGCGCCAGCTGGTGGCGGGTTTCACCGGCGAGAGCAAGGCCACCTATGACGCCTGGGCGAAGGCCAGCGCCCGCTTCCACCAGCAGTACCTGCAGGAGCAACTACGGCTGGCAGCGTTGTTCCCCACGGTCAGCAGCGAGATCCAGCGAATGGATCCGGCAGAGAAGCTGGGGGACGAGCTGGCGGATCGGCAGTTCCTGCTGACCTTCGACGATGGGCCGAGCCCCCGTGGCGGCCATAGCGACGAGCTGGTGACGGTACTGCGGGCCCATGACCTGCATGGCCTGTTCTTCGTCCTGGGAACCGCGTTGCAGGCACGCCTGGACCCGTCTTCGGCGGGCCAGGTGCGAGAGCTCTACGACGGCCAGTGCGTGGGCCTGCATGGTTGGGAGCACAAATCCCATGCGTCCTGGAGCCAGTGGCAAGGTTCGCTGGTCAACAGCGCCAGCCTGGCGGGGCGTAGTCTGGAAGGGGAGTACCTGCCGCTGTTTCGTCCACCTTATGGGCAACGTCGCAGCGACACAGCCGCCTTTCTCAAGGGGCACGGCCTGCAACTGATGCTGTGGAACATCGACTCCCAGGACTGGAGCAAGAAGGTCAGTGCGCAGGCTGCCGCCCAGCGGGTGCAGACGCTGATGCTGCTGTGGCGGCGCGGCATCATCCTGTTCCATGACGTCCATCCCAAGGCGGCCCAGGCCTTGCCGGTGTTGTTCCAGGAAAATCTGCACAATGGCGTGCAATGGCTGGACTGCCGCAGCCTGCGCTAGCCGCCCCTGGTCGATGGACCGGCCACCGCCACGGTGTGCCGGTATCATCCGGTAGCGCTTTTGCCCATGACCTTTTCCCGATCCGCCGACCTGCCGCGCTAGTCTCAGGCATGGTCAGCGGTCAAAGGAGTGACCCCATGCACAGTACTCTCGAACAGGTCTTCGGTTATCCAGGTTTTCGCCCGGGCCAGGAGGCCACGGTCAGCGCGGTGCTGGCCGGGCGCTCGGCGGCGGCGATCTTTCCCACCGGCTCCGGCAAGTCCTTGTGCTACCAGCTGCCGGCCTTGCTGCTTCCGCACCTGACCCTGGTGGTCTCGCCGCTCCTGGCGCTGATGCAGGACCAGCTGGCCTTTCTGCAACGGCACGGCATTGCCGCCGCTAGCATCGACTCGGCCCAGGGCCGCGATGAGGCCAACCAGGTCATGGCCAGGGCTCGTTCCGGTGAGCTTAAGATCCTCATGATCTCGGTGGAGCGCCTGAAGAACGAGCGCTTTCGCAACTTCCTGCAGCAGGTGCCCATTTCCTTGCTGGTGGTGGACGAGGCCCACTGCATTTCCGAATGGGGCCACAACTTCCGGCCCGACTACCTCAAGTTGCCCGACTACCAGCGCCAGTTCCGCATTCCCCAGGCCCTGCTGCTGACGGCCACGGCCACGCCCAAGGTGATTGCCGATATGCAGGCCAAGTTCGCCATTGCCCAGCAGGATGTGGTGACCACGGGTTTCTATCGGCCCAACCTCAACCTGCTGGTGGAACCGGTGGCGGGTGTCGATAAGCGTCGGCGCCTGGTGCAGTGGCTGGGCGAGCGGATCGGCCAGCCGAGCATCGTCTACGTCACCCTGCAAAAGACCGCCGAGCAGATCGCCGAATACCTGGGGCAGCACGGGATCGCTGCCCAGGCCTATCACGCCGGTTTGCCCCACGAGCGGCGCGAGTCGATCCAGCGAAACTTCATGACGGGCAACAGCCAGTGCATCGTCGCTACCATTGCCTTTGGCATGGGCATCGACAAGAGCGACATTCGCAACGTGGTGCACTTCGACCTGCCCAAATCGATCGAGAACTACAGCCAGGAAATCGGCCGCGCCGGGCGCGATGGCCAGCCCTCGGACTGCCTGGTGCTGGCCAACCGCGACAGTCTCAACGTGCTGGAGAACTTCGTATACGGGGATACGCCGGAGCTGAGCGGAATCCGCTGTGTGCTGGACGAGCTGCTGGCGTCGGCGCCCCAGGGGCAGTGGGAATTGCTGCTGGGGCCCCTGGCGGACCAGAGCAATATCCGCCAGTTGCCCCTCAAGACCCTGCTTGTGCAGCTGGAGCTGCGAGGCCTGATCGCCCCGCGTTATGCCTACTTCGCCGAGTACCGTTTCAAGTTGCTGCAGGAGCCGGCGGACCTGCTGGCGCGTTTCGAGGGTGAGCGGCGGGACTTCGTCGAGGCCATCCTCCACACTTCGAGCCGGGCCAGGACCTGGGCCACGGTGGATTTCGACGCGCTCCATACCCACTGCCAGGCGCCGCGCCAGCGGGTGGTCAAGGCCCTGGACTACCTCCAGGAAAAAGGCTGGGTGGAACTGGAAAGCAAACAGATGACCGAGGTCTACAGCCTGTTGCAGAGCGATTTCGACCCAGTGGCGCTGAGTGCCGAGCTGCATGCCTACTTCACCTGCCACGAGGCCGGCGAGGTCAGGCGGATCCACGCCATGCTCGAACTGTTCGCCAGCGAGCAGTGCCTGGGGTATCGCCTGGCGCAGTACTTCGGCGACCAGCAGGCCCCCCGGCACTGTGGGCATTGTTCGGTCTGCCGGGGCCAGGTGGCGCAGCTGCCCGCGCCGCCGGGGCTGCCGGCACTTGTGGATAAAAATTTCGAGGGGCTGTGCGGCAATTTTATCCACAGGCACCAGCAGCACACCGGCGATGTGCCCGGGGCAGAACGCCTGACGCGTTTCCTGTGTGGCATCAGCGTGCCGTTGTTCACCAAGCTCAAGGCCAGGAGCATCGCCGGTTTTGCGGCGCTGGAGGAGTATCCCTATGGCGCCGTGCGGGAGTGGTGCACGGCCCATTTGCCCGAGTGAAAATCCATTTGCTGAATGTTGCGCATCACAGGAATAAATTTCAAAAATGATGTTCGCCTGACTATGGTGGTGGCTGTCTTGGGATCCACCACCAGAGAGTCGACATGAGCCAGACAGCCTTCGATATTCAGCGCGCCGCAGTGATCGGTGCCGGCACCATGGGCCGTGGCATCGTCATGTGCCTGGCCAACGCCGGCCTGCCGGTGTTGTGGCTGGACAACAATCCACAGATGCTCCAGCAGGCGCTGGCGGCGGTGGCCGAAACCTATGCTCACCACGTGCGCCAGGGGCGCCTCGAGCAGGCCGAAGCCGACGCACGCCTGGCACGGATCGGCGTCGCGCCAGGTTATCCACAGCTGGCCGATGCGGACCTGGTGATCGAGGCCGTGTATGAGAATCTCGAGCTCAAGCAGCAGATCTTTCGTCAGCTGGATGACACGCTCAAGCCGTCGGCGATCCTGGCCAGCAACACTTCTGCCCTGGATATCGACGCCATTGCTGCGGTTACCCGGCGCGCTCCCCAGGTGTTGGGCCTGCACTTCTTCAGTCCTGCGCACATCATGAAACTGCTGGAAGTGGTACGCGCGGCCAAGACCGCGCCCGCGGTACTGGATGCGGCACTGGCACTGGGTCAGCGCATGGGCAAGGTCAGCGTGGTGGCTGGCAACTGCTTCGGTTTCATTGGCAATCGCATGCTCAACACCTATGTGCACGAGGCCCGCAAGATGCTGCTCGAAGGAGCCTTTCCCTATCAGGTGGATGGTGCTCTGCAGGCCTTCGGTTTTGCCATGGGGCCGTTTCGCATGTACGACGTGGTGGGTGTCGACCTGGGCTGGCGCGCGCGGCAACTGAGTGGCATCGGCCAGGATGTGCCAGAGGTCCAGGTCGACAATCGCTTGTGCGAGCTGGGGCGTTTCGGTCAGAAAAGCGGCAACGGCTACTACCACTACGAGCCCGGCAGCCGGCAGGCCGAGCACGACCTGGAGGTCGATGCGCTGGTGCAGCAGGTCAGTGAGGGCCTGGGCTACCTGCGCCGTGACATCGGTCCTGGGGAAATCCTCGAACGCTGCCTGCTGGCCCTGGTCAACGAGGGCGCGAAGATCCTCCAGGAGGGCATTGCCGGCTCGGCCCATGACATCGACCTGGTCTACCTCAACGGTTATGGCTTCCCCAGGGAGCGGGGCGGGCCGATGAGCTGGGCCGACAGCCAGGGCCTGGAGCAGGTCCGCCGCCGGTTGCTGGAGCTGCAAGCCGGGCTGGGCGGCCATTGGCGGCCCGCGAAACTGATCGAGGAGCTGGCCGCCGCCGGAAAAGGGTTTGCCCAGGTTTAGTCGCCTGGGGTGAAATGCCCGGCGATCAATCTTCAGCCCATGGGAGACAGCCCTGATGTCCGAACCTGTGCCGCAACGCGGCGACTACCGTCATTTCCAGCCGATCACCACCCGCTGGCACGACAATGACGCCTATGGCCATGTGAACAACGTCACCTACTACAGCTTCTTTGATACGGCAGTGAACACCTACCTGATCGAACAGGGCGGTCTGGATATCCACGATGGCGAGGTGGTGGGTTTCGTGGTCAGTTCGGCCTGCGACTACTTTGCTTCCATCGCCTTTCCCGAATGCATCGAGGTGGGTCTGCGGGTCGGCAAACTGGGCAACAGCTCGGTGCAGTATGAGTTGGCGGTGTTCAAGCTGGGAGAGGGAGAGCCGTGCGCGGCAGGACGCTTCGTCCATGTGTTCGTGGACCGGGCATCCAACCAGCCGGTAGCGATTCCGCCCGCATTGCGGGCGGCGCTGGAGCAGTTGCTGGTGGTGTGAACGTTGGAGCCTTTAGCTGCTGCCAGGCTGCGATCGTCTGCGCAGGAGACGCTAGAGCGCAATCAACGGTGCAACTGATACACCGTTGCGCCTGCCTGGCGAGTCCTGCGGCCTCGTTCGTTGCCTGCGGCAGCGGCGACAGTCAGTCGCGATAATGACGATGCTTGCGATGCCCGTAGGCATGGCCACGGCCACGGTGGCCGTCGCGGTAGTAGCGGCGGTCGCGATCACGGCGGTAGTCGCGGTCTTCGCGGGCGCTCTCATTGCCCATGTAGTTGCCCAGTGCACCGCCGGCGCCGCCACCTGCTGCTGCGCCGATCAGGCTGCCCGTGTTGCCGCCCATGCTGCGGCCCACCACGTTGCCGCCTGCAGCGCCAAGGGCGCCGCCAATGGCTGCCTGGCCGCGGCTGCGCTTGTCCGCACCGACCGCACTGCCGCCTGCGCCGCCCAAGGCCGCGCCGATGGCCGATCCGGTATTGCCACCGATCTGCTGACCGACCACCGAGCCTAGAACCCCGCCCAATGCGCCGCCCACACCTGCTTCAGTGGTGCCTCCGGCAGAGGCGACGCCGCTGACCAGGCCAAGGGACAACAAGAGAATCGAGGAGAACTTCATACATGAGCCTCAAAGGGATGACGGCGCGATCCTGAGGCTGTGCCGCGGCGCTTACAAACGAAATCCGACGAATAGCACGAATTGTACACAATCCCGTAACTTATTGTTTTTAATCGGGAACTTAACTGGCTTTAGTGGGTCTACAGCTACTTCGGACAGGCCGCCCTTGCATGCAGGGCGGCCTTTTTCATGCCTGGAGTTCCTGTGGTGCAATCGCCGAGGGATCAGGCCGAGCGGGCCATGATCAGGCCATTGTCGCTGGCGGGTTCCAGGCGGATGGCGATGAACTTGGAGGTCGGGGTGTGGCTGCCGTCGCCGGTGCTTTCCAGCGGCACCAGTGGGTTGACCTCCGGATAGTAGGCGGCGGCCTGGCCCGCGGGGACGTCGAAGGCCAGCAGCGTGAAGCCCTTGACCCGCCGCTCGCGGCCATCGTTCCACAACGACACGATGTCGGCCTTCTGCCCGGGCTTGAAGCCCAGGCGGATGATGTCCGCCTCGTTGGCGAACAGCACATCGCGCTGGCCCTTGACCCCGCGATAGCGATCATCGAGGCCGTAGATGGTGGTGTTGTACTGATCGTGGGAGCGCATCGACTGCAGGATCAGATCCGGCAACTGGCCGCTGGCCCGGGTGCGTTCGTCGATCAAGTCCCTGGGCAGCAGATTGGCGCGGAAGTTGGCGCGGCCCGAGGAGGTGCTCCACTGGCGAGCGCCGGCCGTGTTGCCCAGGTAGAAGCCGCCCGGGTGCTTGAGTCGCTCGTTGAATTCCTTGAAGCCCGGGATGGTGTCGGCGATCAGGTCGCGGATGCGTCCGTAGTCGGCTGCCAGCCAGCTCCAGTCCACCGGGCGGTTGCCCAGTGTGGCCGAGGCGATGCCCGCCAGGATCCAGGGCTCGGAGCGCATATGCACCGACAGCGGCTGCAACTGGCCGTTGGAGGCGTGGACCATGCTGAAGGAGTCCTCCACGGTTACCGCCTGCGGACCGCCGGCCTGCAGGTCGATATCGGTACGACCCAGGCACGGCAGGATCAGGGCGTTCTTGCCGTGGGCCAGGTGGCTGCGGTTGAGCTTGGTACTGATCTGCACGGTAAGGTCGCAGTTGCGCAGGGCCTGGAAGGTGCGCTCGCTGTCCGGGGTGGCCTGGGCGAAATTGCCGCCCAGGCCGATGAACACCTTGGAGCGCCCTTCGAGCATGGCGTGGATCGCCTCGACCACGTTGTGGCCGTTGTCCCTGGGCACCTTGAACTGGAAGCGTCGCTCCAGGGCATCGAGGAAGGCCACCGGCGGACGTTCGTTGATGCCCATGGTGCGATCGCCCTGCACGTTGCTGTGGCCGCGTACCGGGCACAGGCCGGCACCGGGCCGGCCGATGTTGCCGCGCAGCAGCATCAGGTTGGCGATTTCCTGGATGGTCGCCACCGAGTGGCGGTGCTGGGTGATGCCCATGGCCCAGCACATGATCACGTTCTTGCCCTTGGCGTACATGCGCGCCGCCTGCTCGATCTCCACCAGGGTCAGGCCGGACTGCTCGACGATGTGCTCCCATGGGGTGTCGTCGATGACCCCCAGGTACTCCAGCACCTGGGCGGTATGGGTGTTGAGGAAGTCGTGGTCGAACACCGCTTCGGTGCCAGCCTTCTGGGCGTCGCGTTCCCATTGCAGGAGGAACTTGGCCATGCCGCGCAGCAACGCCATGTCGCCGCCCAGGGCTGGGCGCAAATAGGCCGTGTTGGTCGGACGGTTGCCGTTGGTGAGCATCTCGAGGGGATTCTGCGGGTGCTGGAAGCGTTCCAGGCCACGCTCTTTCAACGGGTTGACGCACACCACCTGGGCACCACGCTTCACCGCTTCACGCAGTGGTTCGAGCATCCGCGGGTGGTTGGTGCCGGGGTTCTGGCCCCAGACGAAGATTGCGTCCGAGTGTTCGAAGTCGTCGAAGGTCACCGTGCCCTTGCCGACCCCGACGCTCTGCGCCAGCGCCACGCCACTGGCTTCGTGGCACATGTTCGAACAGTCGGGGAAGTTGTTGGTGCCGTAGGCACGCACGAACAACTGGTAGAGATAGGCCGCCTCGTTGCTGGCCCGGCCCGAGGTGTAGAACTCGGCCATGTCCGGGCTTGGCAGGTTCAGCAGGTGCCGGGCGATCAGGCTGAAGGCATCTTCCCAGCTGATGGGTCGATAGCGGTCGGTCTCGGCGTCGTAGCTCATCGGCTCGGTCAGCCGGCCCTGGTACTCGAGCCAGTAGTCGCTCTGCTCCAGCAGGGAGGTCACGCTGTGCCTGGCGAAGAAGGCGCCGTCGACCCGGCGCTTGGTGGCTTCCCAGTTCACCGCCTTGGCGCCGTTCTCGCAGAACTTGACCATGCCGCTTTCCGGCGAGTCGCCCCAGGCGCAGCCCGGACAGTCGAAACCGCCGTTCTGGTTGGTCTTGAGCATCATGCGCAAGTTCTTCAGGGCGTTGTCGCTGGTCAGCCAGGCCTGGGCCACGCTGATCAGGGCGCCCCAGCCACCGGCCGGCCCCTTGTAGGGCTTGTAGCGGGCCACGGGTTTCTGATCGGCTTGGTTATGTGTACTCACGGGCGACTCTCCATCGCGGGGCTGTCGAGCCGCAGTACGTTTCGATGCGGCAGGCGGACAAGGTTGGGGCTGTGATGACGTGGTCGTTGCCGGGTCTGGCGGATGCGCAAGGGGCGAGCATGGTGGCGGGGCTGGCACTGCGCAGGGCGGGCAACGGGCGTTCATCGGGGGCAGCGGGGTAGTGCAGGCAAGCCTAAGCGCGGCATTGTGTCGCGTCTAATTGCTAGTACTGATCCTTTGATAGATGGCGTCGATCAAGCCTCGTCGAGCAATTTCCGATACAGCGCGAAGCAGGCCTCGGCGAGGGCCGAGCGCGGGGCGCTGCGGCGCATGATCAGCCCCAGGCGGGCCAGGGTCTGGGCCTCCTCGATCTGTTGCAGGCGCAGGTGCTCGGTCATGGCCTCAAGGCCACTGTCCAGGGGCATCACCGCGCAGCACAGGCCGCCATGGACCATCTGCACCAACTGATGGACGGCGTCGGTCTGGACCACTGGCCTGGGATGGAGTCCGCGAATATGGAAGTTGTGGTCGATGGACTGGCGAAAATGCATGCCGCTGGTCAGCAGGCCCAGGGGCAGTTCGGTCAGCGCCTCCCAGCTCAGGGGCGGTTCGCCGAAGCTGAAATGCCGCTGGTCGTACAACAACCCCATGCGGGTCTGGGCCAGGGTCAGGGAGTCGAAGTGCTCGCTGTCCAGGCGTTCCAGGTAAGAGACGCCCAGGTCCAGGCGATTGCTCGCCAGTTGCTCGAGGATCTGTTCCGAGCTAAGGGACGAGAGCTCGAAGCGCAGGTTCGGGTGTTCGGCATGCAAGCGCTGCATCAACGGCAACGGATCGAAACTCGACAGCGGCACCACGCCCAGGCGCAGGGTGCCGACCAGGTTGCCCCGGCAGGCGGCGGCCTCGGCCAGCAAGCCGTCGTAGGCGGTGAGCACGGTGCGGGCCCAGGCCAGGACCCGCTCGCCGGGTGCGGTAAAGCCTTCGAAGCGCTGGCCGCGGTTGACCAGTGGCAGGTCGAGCTCTTCCTCGAGGTTGCGCAGGCGCATCGACAGGGTCGGCTGGGTGATGTGGCAGCGGGCAGCGGCCTGGCCGAAGTGGCGGGTTTCGTCGAGGGCGATGAGGAATTTCAGCTGCTTGATGTCCATCTTCGCTCCGGCGCGACAAAAGGCCGGGATTCTACCGTGCCCGCAGAACCTTGGTCAGTGGTCGGTCGGGAACCTCGTTTGGCCGCACTGGTCTAGTCTTTCGCATCTGGATCTATCAACCAAGGAGTGTGCGACATGAGCATTTTCAGCTTTGTGAAGGAAGCCGGCGAGAAACTGATCGACCTGCTGACCCCGGGTAACGCCAACGCCAGTGAACAGCTCAAGGAGCATATCGCCAAGGTCGGCCTGGGCAATCCCAACGTCCAGGCGACGGTGGAAGGCGACAAGGTCATCGTCAAGGGTGAAGTGTCGAGCCAGGAAGAGAAGGAAAAGATTCTCCTGGCCCTGGGCAACATCGCCGGCGTCGGCAGCGTCGAAGACCAGATCACCGTCAGCGGCCCGGTTGCCGTCTCGGCGGTATTTGTCACGGTGAAGAAGGGTGACACCCTGAGTGCCATCGCCAAGGTGCAATACGGCGATGCCAACAAGTACAACAAGATCTTCGAGGCCAACAAGCCCCTGCTGTCCCACCCGGACAAGATCTACCCGGGCCAGGTGCTGCGTATCCCCGAGTGATCGGATAGCAATCGCTTCGTACAGGCCCGCGCAGATGCGGGCCTGTTACTCGTCCAGCCCCTCGAGCAACTCCCGATAATCCCCTACCGCCGCGAACTCTGCCGTGTCCTTGGGCCCCTTGCGGCTGTCTGGCTGGCGCACCGCGAGCAATTGCGCGACCCCGAAGTCCCGGGCGCTGCGCAAGATTGGCAAGGTATCGTCGATGAACAGGCTGCGGGCCGGATCGAAGTGGATATCGGCTTGCAAGGCATCCCAGAACTGCGGGGCCTCCTTGGGGAAACCGTAGTCGTGAGAGCTGATCAGGCGTTCGAAATAGGGCGCCAGCTCGATCCGTTCCAGTTTCAATGACAGGGAGTCGCGGTGGGCATTGGTGATCAGGATCACTCGTTTGCCGGCCGCCCCCAGTGCTGCGAGGAACGTGTCGGCGTCCGGGCGCAGGGCGATCAGGTGGGCGGTCTCCAGCTTCAGCTCGCGTACCGGCAGTTTCAGCTCGGTGCTCCAGAAGTCCAGGCAATACCACTGCAACCGGCCGGCGTTACGCTCGAACAGCGGCCGCAGTTCCAGCTCTGCCATGGCCCGGCTGACCCCGTGCAGTTCGGCATAGCGCTGGGGCAGGTGCTCCAGCCAGAAATGGTTGTCGTAGTGCAGGTCCAGCAAGGTGCCGTCCATGTCCAGCAGGACGGTATCGATATCGCGCCAGGGCAGCATGGCCATTGAACATCTCCAGCGGTAGGGAAGCAGCCGACCGGCAAGGTCGACAGGGTGCAGGGGCAGGGACCGGTCGCCCGTTGGAAAGAATCCGCCGTCCCCGGCAGGACGGTCACATGCAGTAAACAAGAGGTGCGGGGCAGAGGGCACGCAGGCGCAATCTGCAACCCAGTCACTTTAAAACAGCCTGTATAGTAACCCGCTATCGTCAAGGAGCCCGCCATGCGTCAGAAACCCACCGTACTTGCCCGTGAGATCGTCGCTTCCAGTCGCCTGTTCTGTGTCGAACAGGTGCAGCTGCGGTTTGCCAATGGTGCCGAACGCACCTACGAGCGGCTGGTGGGCCGGGGTGCAGGCTACGGTGCAGTGATGATCGTGGCGATGCTCGATGCCGAGCACGCGGTGCTGGTGGAGGAATACTGCGGCGGCACCGATGCCTACGAACTGTCCCTGCCCAAGGGCCTGATCGAGCCGGGGGAGGATGTCCTGGCGGCGGCCGAGCGTGAACTCAAGGAAGAAGCCGGGTTTGGCGCACGGCAACTGGAACACCTGACCGAGCTGTCGTTGTCCCCGGGCTACATGAGCCAGAAGATCCAGGTGGTGCTGGCCACCGACCTGTATGAAGAGCGTCTGGAAGGTGATGAACCGGAGCCGATGCGGGTCGACAAGATCAACCTGCGGGAGCTGTCGGGCCTGGCGCAGAATCCCCAGTTCAGCGAAGGCCGGGCCCTGGCCGCGCTGTACCTGGCCCGCGATCTGCTGAGCCAGCGCGGGGTGTTTCAAGCATGAGTGAGATATCGATGACGCTTCCCCATCCTTTCCTGGCCCCGGTGATGGAGCTGGCGCTGCGCGCCGGCGAGGCGATCCTGCCGTTCTGGCGCGCGGACGTGGCGGTCGAGCACAAGGCTGACGATTCGCCGGTGACGGCTGCCGACCTCGCGGCCCACCATCTGATCGTCGCCGGCCTCAAGGCCCTGGCCCCGGAGATCCCGGTGCTGTCCGAGGAAGACGCCGACATTCCCCAGGCCACTCGCGCTGGTTGGCAGCGCTGGTGGCTGGTGGATCCGCTGGACGGTACCAAGGAGTTCATTGCCGGTAGCGAGGAGTTCACCGTCAACATCGCCCTCATCGAGCAAGGGCGCGTGGTGTTCGGTGTGGTGGCGATGCCCACCAATGGCCGTTGCTACCTGGGGGGCGCCGGCCTGGGCGCCTGGCGTGCCGAGCGTGGCCAGCCACTGCAAGCGATCGCCGTGCGCGAGCAGCCGGCGACTGGCGAGGCCTTCACCGTGGTGGCCAGCCGGCGCCATTCGAGCCCGGCGCAAGAGCGTCTGCTCAGTGGCCTGAGTGCCTCCCTGGGTGAGCTGAAACTGGCCAATATCGGCAGTTCGTTGAAGTTCTGCTTGCTGGCCGAAGGTTCGGCGGATTGCTATCCGCGGTTGGCACCCACTTCGCAATGGGATACGGCGGCGGCCCAGGGTGTGCTCGAAGGCGCCGGGGGCGAGATGCTGGATCTTTCCGGGGCGCCGTTCTGCTATCCGCCCAGGGAGTCGCTGCTCAACGATTTCTTCGTGGCATTGCCCGCCAAGGCACCTTGGCGGGCCAGGTTGCTGGAACTCTGTGGCGCCCAGGACGGGCAGCCCTGATACCACAGGCGGCCTGAACCCCGGGTAAAGCCCCGTAATGCTGTTCAGTTAAGGAAATGGTAGGAGCGAGGCTTGCCCGCGATGGTCTTCAGAGCGCCGCGTTTATCCAGTAAACACGCGCTACCGTTAACGACCATCGCGAGCAATCGAGCGTCGACCGGCTGCTCCTACAGGGGATCACCTTGCTTAACTGAACGGCATTAGGGTAAAGCCCAGGGGCATGCCGATTTCAGCGGTGCAGCACGTACTGGCCGGCGAACAGCACCGCGTCCTCATCGCTGCCGGCATTCACTACCCGGGTATGCAAGGTCAGGCGGGCACGGCCGTAGCGTCGGTACATCGCCAGGAATTTCTTCCAGTCGTTCGCCTCGGGGGCAGCGCAGATGGCCTGGGCGTCGCCGGTGACCGGCAACGGGTAGCTGATCTGCCCTTCCTGGATGACGATGTGCCCATCCTCGACGCCCTCTTCCTTGAGCCGCAAGTGCAGCCAGCCCCAGCCGGCCAGCACTGCGGCGCAGTAGAGACTGCCGCCGAACATGGTGCTCTTGTGGTTCACGTTGGCGTCCAGGGGCAGTTCCAGGCGCAGCTTCTGCCCCTGCCAGTCGAGCACCTTCAGGCCCATTTCCCGGGTCAGGGGTATGTCGTGATGAAGGATGGATTCCAGGTATCGACTGTCGCGGTTCATGCAGGGGCCTCGGGGGCAGCAGGTGGGTGGACGTGGTTCATTCCGATTCGTCGCCGGGCTGGCCCGAGGCGCTATCGGCGAAGTTCAGGCCATGCTTGCGCAACTTGTCATGCAGGGTCTTGCGCGGGATGCCCAGGGCTTCGGCGAGGCTGCGCAATGAGCTGTGGGGCTGGGCCATTTCGGCAGCGATCAGCGATTTCTCGAAATACTCGACCTGCTCGCTCAGGCCCCCGGCGACCAAGGGAGGAGCCATGACTGGGGCCTGGCCAGGATCGCCATTGTCCAGGGCCAGTTCCAGGCCCAGGGCGAAGCGCTCGGCGACATTCTGCAACTCGCGCACGTTGCCCGGCCAGTCATGGCGCAGCAGCAGGGCCCGGTGCCCCGGTTGCAGTTCCTGGACGGGCAGGCCATGGCGACTGCTGGCTTCATCGGCAAAATGCTGGAACAGCATCAGGACGTCCTCACCCCGTTCGCGCAGCGGGGCAATGCGCAGTGGCGCCACGTTCAGGCGGTAATAGAGGTCAGCCCGAAAGCGTCCCTGGTCAGCGGCCTGGCGCAGATCTTCCTTGGTCGCGGCGATGATGCGGATGTCCAGGGGAATCAGCTGGTTGCCCCCCAGGCGCTCCACCACTCGTTCCTGGAGCAGGCGGAGCAGCTTGACCTGGACATCCAGGCTCATGCTTTCGATTTCATCAAGGAACAGGGTGCCGCCGTTGGCGAATTCGAACTTGCCGATGCGGCGCTTCTGGGCGCCGGTGAACGCTCCGGGTTCGTGGCCGAACAGTTCGCTTTCCACCACCGACTCCGCCAGGGCGCCGGCATTGATCGCCACGAATGGCCCGTTGCGCCGACCGGACAGGTCATGCAAGGCGCGAGCTACCACCTCCTTGCCGGCCCCGGTTTCGCCCAGGATCAGTACATCGGCGCGGGTTGCCGCCAGGGCCCCGATCTGTTGGCGCAGGCGCAGCATGGGGGCCGACTGGCCTACCAACCGGGCACTCAGTTCCTGGCGATCGCTCAAGGCCAGGCGCAGGCTGCGGTTGTCCAGCACCAGGCGCCGCCAGGCCAGGGCCCGGCGCACGCTGTCCAGCAAGGCATCGCTGGCAAAGGGTTTCTCCAGGAAGTCATAGGCCCCGGTGCGCATGGCCTGCACGGCAAGTGGCACGTCTCCATGGCCGGTGATCAACAACACCGGCAGTTCCGGGTCCTGGGCATGCAACTGGACCAGCAACTCCATGCCATCGATGCCGGGCATGCGGATATCGCTGACCACCACCCCGGGCCAGTCCCGCTCCAGGCGCTCGGCCAGGCCCTGGGCATCCCCCAGGGACAGCACCTTGAGCCCGGCCAGGTCCAGGGTCTGGCTCAGGGCCTGGCGCAGGTGCGGGTCGTCGTCGATCAACACCACTTGCAACTGAGGGTCGAGGCTGTCGGGACGGGTCATCGGTCGCTTTCCAGAAGGTGTCGTGGCTGGCCTTGCCAGGCCAGCCCGTGGATTGTCGGCGTGCAGTGCTTCATACCCCGCGATCCTCTGAGGGTTGCGGACTGACGCCTGGCGCCCCGGCCCGCAGGCGCAGGGTGATCAGCGCCCCGCCATCGCGGTGGTTGGCGAACGACAACTCGCCGCCGAACGCGCGCATCAGGGTGTCGCAGATTGCCAGCCCGAGGCCCAGGCCCTGGGTTCGTGTCTTGGTGGTATAGAACGGTTCTCCGGCGCGGCCCAGGGCTTCCATGCAGAAGCCCGGGCCGTTGTCGCGGATGTACAGGTTGACGCCCGTGGCGGTGGATTCGGCACTCAGCCAGAGTTTGCGTGGCGGACCCTTTTCGGTGAGGGCGTCCAGGGCATTGGCCAGCAGGTTGCCCAGCACCTGGCGCAGGCGGGTTTCCCCGGCCTCGACCCACAAGGTGGCGGCCGGCAGGTCGCGGATCAGTTCCACGTCCATGGCTCGACGACGCTTGGCCAGCAGGGCCAGGGCATCGTCCAGGGCCGGTTGCAGGGCGACGCTCTCCGGCGCGTGGTGATCGCGCCGGGCAAAGGCCCGCAGGTGAGTGATGATCGAGGCCATGCGTCCGGTCAGCTCGCTGATCAGCTTGAGATTGCCCCGGGCATCGTCGGTACGTTGATGGTCCAGCAGTACCTCGGCGTTCTCCGCGTAGCTGCGGATCGCCGCCAGGGGCTGGTTGAGCTCGTGGCTGATGCTGGCGGACATGGTGCCCAGCG
This sequence comes from Pseudomonas sp. L5B5, assembly GCF_020520285.1. Taxonomy (NCBI): domain Bacteria; kingdom Pseudomonadati; phylum Pseudomonadota; class Gammaproteobacteria; order Pseudomonadales; family Pseudomonadaceae; genus Pseudomonas; species Pseudomonas sp. L5B5. Next base: position 3,846,999 of record NZ_CP084742.1, on the reverse strand, counting down.
CCGAGAGCTTGCCGGCCTGGACCAGGTCATCCTGGGCGCGCACCAATTCCTGCTGGGCGGTTTCGCGCTCCAGCACTTCCTGTTTCAGGCGCCGGTTGAGGTTCTCCAGGTCACTGGTGCGCTCGGCCACGCGCATCTCCAGCTCTCTGCGGGCCTTGCCTTCGAAGGCGATTCGGTCCAGGTAATGCCGGCGCCGCTGCATCATCAATCCGAGCAGCAGCATCAGCACCAGCAACGCAGCGGCGCCGACTGCCACCACGGTCCGCACCGGGCGATCGATCAGCGGGCGCGGGGCGAGGATGCTGACGCTCCAGCCGGTTTCCTCGATCTGCTGGGTCTGGGTCAGCCAGGCACCCGGGTTGAGGTTCAGCGGACGCGGAGTGCGGGTCGGGTAAGGCTGGATGGCGATGATCGCCTGGCGTTCCGGCTCGCTCAGCTCACGGGTTGCGCGAAAGCGCCACTCCTGGCGCGAGGTCAGGATCACCACGCCATTGTGGTCGGTCACCAGCAATTGCTCAGGGGTCTTGCCCCACAGCCTTTCGGTGTGGTCCAGGTCTACCTTGACCACCATCACCCCGAGTATGCGTTCACCGTCGCGCACCGCGGCAGCGAAGAAGTAGCCACGCTTGGCCGAGGTGGTGCCCAGGCCGAAGAAGCGGCCCAGGCGTCCGGCCATGGCCTCGCTGAAATAGGGGCGGAAGGCGAAGTTGCGGCCAACGAAACTGTCGTGCTTGTCCCAGTTGGAGGCCGCCAGGGTGTTGCCGCTGGTGTCCATCAGGTACATGACCTCGGCACCGGTCTGGGCGCTGATGTTCCTCAGCAGGCGGTTGGCGTTGCCTTGGGTCACGCCGTCGTCGGGGGCGCCCAGTACCGCGCGCAACGCCGGCAGATCGCCGAGGATCTGTGGCAGTACCTCGTAGCGATGCAGGGTCCCCAGCAGGTTGGCCACGTAGAGATCGAGGGTCTGGCGGTTCTGCCCGGCCAGCTCGTTGCGGTAGTAGCTTTCCGCCAGGCGCTCCAGGGGCCATAGCAGCGGTGCCAGGCACAGGGCCAGCAAGGCCAGGCTGCGCCAGCGGGGGCGACGGGGAAGGGGTGCAGTCATGGATAGGGCGCCTGTGGATACAGGCGCATTATGCCCGGGGTCTGCCGACGTTGGGTAACCGGCGACCGCACGTCACCGAGCGTCAGCCCTGTTCGGCAAGGCACTCGCGCAATGCGGTGTGCCAGTCCGGCTGGATCACGCCCCATTCCTGCGCCAGGCGGCTGCAGTCCAGTCGCGAGTTCAGCGGCCGCGGTGCCGGGGTCGGGTAGGCGCTGGAGGGAATGGCCTCCAGGATCGCGCAGGGTTTGTCCAGGGCCAGCAATTGCTCGCCAATGGCCTGGGCGAAGCCGAACCACGAGGTTTCGCCGTGGGCAGTCAGGTGATAGGTGCCCCAGGCTCCGGGCGTTCCTGCCTGCCAGCGCTCGATCAGGGCGCGGGTACTGTCGGCGATGGTGCCGGCCCAGGTCGGGGCGCCGATCTGGTCGGCCACCACCCGCAGCTCCGGTCGTTCCTGCAGCAGGCGCTGCATGGTCAGGAGGAAGTTCTTGCCGTGGCTGGAGTAGACCCAGCTGGTACGCAGGATCAGGTGCTGGCCCTGGACCAGGTTGATGGCCCGTTCTCCGGCCAACTTGCTCTGGCCGTAGACGCTCAGCGGATTGGGCTCGTCCTGTTCGACGTAGGGGCTGTCCTTGCTGCCGTCGAACACATAGTCCGTGGAGTAGTGGATCAACGGGACACCCAGCTCGAAGGCTTCCTGGGCGAACACGCCCGGAGCGATGGCGTTGATGGCGAAAGCCAGTTCCGGCTCGCTCTCTGCCTGGTCGACCGCCGTGTGGGCGGCGGCGTTGATGATCAGGTCGGGGCGCAGCGCCCGGATCTGCTGGCGGATCTGGTCCGGATGGGTCAGGTCCAGCTGATCGCGGCCCAGGACCAGCAGTTCGCCCAGGTCGCCCAGGCGCTTTTGCAGCTCGCGGGAAACCTGGCCGTGCTGGCCGCTGACAAGAATCTTCAAGGGAGTGTTCATGGGAACAGGTCGGCCTCACTCAACAGGTTTGCTGCCTGGTCCTTGGCGGAGAGTTGCGGGGGCTCGGTGAGCTCCCAGTCGATGGCCAGCGTCGGGTCGTCCCAGCGAATGCTGCGCTCTGCCGATGGCGTGTAGTAGTCGGTGGTCTTGTAGAGGAACTCGGCGAAATCGCTGAGCACCACGAAACCGTGGGCGAACCCTTCGGGTACCCACATCTGGCGATGATTGGCCGCCGACAGGCGCACCGCCACCCACTGGCCGAAGTGCGGCGAGCTGCGGCGGATGTCGACGGCAACGTCGAGCACCTCGCCCTGGGTCACCCGCACCAGTTTTCCCTGGGTGTTCTGCAATTGGTAATGCAGGCCGCGCAGCACGCCCTTCTGCGAGCGCGAATGGTTGTCCTGGACGAATTGCACCTGCAGCCCGCTCGCCTCGGCGAAGGCCTTGGCGTTGAAGCTTTCATAGAAGAAACCACGTTCGTCACCGAACACCCTGGGCTCGATGATCAGCACGCCAGGCAGCTCGGTTGCAATGACCTTCATTGGGCTTCTCCGGCCAGGGTGAACAGGTACTGGCCGTAGCCCGTCTTGCCGAAATAGGCCGCGCGCTCAAGCAGATGCTCGCGGCTGATCCAGCGGTTCTCGTAGGCGATCTCTTCCAGGCAGGCGACTTTCAGGCCCTGGCGGTGCTCGATGGTCTGCACGTATTGCGAGGCTTCCAGCAGGCTGTCGTGGGTGCCGGTATCGAGCCAGGCGAAGCCGCGACCGAAGCGCTCCACATGCAGGTCGCCGCGCTTGAGGTAGGCGTTGTTGACGTCGGTGATTTCCAGCTCGCCCCGTGGCGAGGGCTCGACCGCCTTGGCGATCTGCACCACGTCGTTGTCATAGAAGTACAAGCCGGTGACGGCGTAGCTGGACTTCGGTTTCTTGGGTTTTTCCTCGATGGACAGGGCCCGGCCTTCGTTGTCGAAATCGATGACTCCGAAACGCTCCGGGTCCTTGACCCAATAGCCGAATACCGTGGCGCCAGAGGTCCGTTTGGCGGCATCGCGCAGTTGTTCGCCGAAGTACTGGCCGTGGAAGATGTTGTCGCCGAGGATCAGGCACACCGGATCATTGCCGATGAACTCCTCGCCAATCAGGAAGGCCTGGGCCAGGCCATCCGGCGAAGGCTGTTCGGCATAGTTGAAGCGCACGCCGAACTGGCTGCCGTCGCCCAGCAGGTTGCGGTACTGCGGCAGATCCTGGGGGGTGGAGATGATCAGGATGTCCTGGATGCCAGCCAGCATCAGCACCGAGATCGGGTAGTAGATCATCGGTTTGTCGTAGATCGGCAACAGCTGCTTGGATACGCCGAGGGTGATGGGGTGCAGGCGGGTACCGGACCCGCCTGCCAGAACGATGCCCTTGATCATGCGATCAGATCCTTGATGTCGGTGGAACCCAGGCGTTCGCCCTGATAGCTGCCGTCCTGTACCCGGCGGCACCATTCGAGGTTTTCCAGGTACCACTGCACGGTCTTGCGCAGACCACTGGTGAAGGTTTCTTCAGGTACCCAGCCCAGTTCGCGCTCGATCTTGCCGGCGTCGATGGCGTAGCGCAGATCGTGGCCGGGGCGGTCCTGGACGAAGGTGATCAGGTCGGCGTAGTGGGCCACGCCTGCCGGTTTGGCCGGGGCCAGTTCTTCCAGCAGGCTGCAGATGCCACGCACTACATCGATGTTCTTCTGCTCGTTGTGGCCGCCGATGTTGTAGGTCTCGCCGACCACGCCTTCGGTGACTACCTTGAACAGCGCCCGGGCGTGGTCCTCGACGTACAGCCAGTCACGTACCTGCAGGCCATTGCCGTAGACCGGCAGCGGCTTGCCCGCCAGGGCATTGAGGATCACCAGCGGGATCAGTTTTTCGGGAAAGTGGAACGGGCCGTAGTTGTTGGAGCAGTTGGTGATCAGCACCGGCAGGCCGTAGGTACGCTGCCAGGCACGGACCAGATGGTCGGACGCGGCCTTGCTCGCGGAGTAGGGCGAGCTGGGGGCGTAGGGCGTGGTCTCGGTGAACAGGTCGTCGACGCCATGCAGGTCGCCGTAGACCTCGTCGGTGGAGATGTGGTGGAAGCGGAAGGTGGCTTTTTCCGCCTCGGGCAAGCGCTGCCAGTAGGCGCGCGTCGCTTCCAGCAGGCTGTAGGTGCCGACGATGTTGGTCTGGATGAAGTCGGACGGTCCGTCGATGGAACGGTCCACGTGGGACTCGGCGGCCAGGTGCATGATTGCATGGGGCGCGAAGCGTGCCAGTACGGCACTGACGGTGGCCTGGTCGGCGATGTCGGCCTTGACGAATTCGTAGCGGCTATTGCTGGCGATGCTATGCAGCGATTCCAGGTTGCCTGCGTAGGTCAGTTTGTCCAGGTTCAGCACTTCGTGTTCCGTGTGCTGAATCAGATGGCGGACCAGGGCCGAACCGATAAAACCGGCTCCGCCGGTAACGAGAATGCGCATGTTTAGAGGCCTGTATCCTTAAAAACAATCAATAACCGTGGCGAATGCAGCATAGCTTGTCGGTACAACCCTTGAGGTGCAATAGGCACCGTCAGTCGAATTTGTCGCGGGCCTGCCATGAGGCCCGTTCATGGCTGATGCGGCTTTGCGCCAGGGGCACGATCAGGGGGTTGCGCATTGTCCTGGCCGGTGGCGATATAGGCGGCCAATAACCATCGCCAGGGGTCGTTGTATGTTGCTCGCCACCTTGATCCATCGTGCCAGTCTGCCCAGTCCACAGGTCACTGCGCAGCAAGCGCTGGAGTTGCTGCAGACCCACTACGGCCTGCAAGGCACCTTGCAGACCCTGGGCAGCCAGCAGGACCTCAACTACCGCGTCGACAGCCCCCAGGGCCGGTTTGTCCTGAAGATCTGCCGGGGTGACTACGACGCCCGGGAGCTGCAGGCACAGCACGAAGGTCTCAGGCATCTGCGCCAACATCCCGAGTTGCGGGTGCCCAGGGTCATGCCGGCGCGCAATGGCGAAGAGCTGCTGACCCTGGAAGTGGCCGGGCAAACCCTGCATGTACGCCTGCTCGACTATATAGACGGCCGTTCCCTGACCCACCTGCCGCACCTGGGGCTGGAACTGGTGGCCGGCCTGGGTCGGCTCTGCGGGCAGATGGACCTGGCCCTGGCGGATTTCCAGCATCCTGGCCTGGAGCGCACCCTGCAATGGGATGCCCGGCATGCCCAGGCATTGATCGAACACCTGCTGCCGGTGATCCAGGAGCCCGGGCAACGGGATCTGATCGCCGATGCCGCGCAGCGTGCCGAGCGCCATCTGCGACCACTGATCGAGCAGTTGCCGGTGCAGGCGATCCATATGGACATCACCGACGACAATGTGGTCTGGCAACGAGACGCCGCACGCCACTGGCAGTTGCAAGGGGTGATCGACTTCGGCGACCTGGTCCGCACCTGGCGCATCACCGACCTGTCGGTGACCTGCGCGGCCCTACTGCACCACGCCGAGGGCGATCCGCTGCGTATCCTGCCGGCGATCCAGGCCTACCATCGGGTCAACCCGTTGCTGCGGGTGGAACTGCTGGCGCTCTGGCCACTGATCGTGGCCCGGGCCGCCGTGCTGGTGCTCAGTGGCGAGCAGCAGGTCGCGATCGACCCGGGCAACGAATACAGCCGCAGCAACCTGAACCACGAGTGGGAGATCTTTCGGGTCGCCGTTTCCGTGCCTTTCGAACTGATGGAGGCTGCGATCCTCTGCGCGGTTGGCCACTCGCTGCCGGCCATCGCCAGCGAAGGGTTCGCCCCGTTGCTGCCCAGCCTGGTCGGACGGGAGTTCGCCCTAATCGACCTGGGGGTACTCAGCCCGCACTTTGCCGCCGGCAACTGGGAGCAGCCGGGCATCGACGAGCGTCTGCTGGCCGAGGCGGGTGCTGTCCATGGCCAGGCGGCCAGTCGCTATGGGCAGTACCGTCTGTCACGCACCCAGCCAGACAGTGCGCTGGAGCCGCAGACCTGTGCGTTGCATGTGCAGTTGCAGGTGCCTTCGGGCACCGCCGTGGAGGCACCGTTCGCCGGCACCCTGCACAGGGTGGCGCAGGACCAGCTACGCCTGGACGGGCCCGGGCTGAGCCTGCGGCTGTGGGACGTCGAGGCCTCGGTTCAACCGGGTGCGGCGCTGGTCAAGGGCCAGGTGCTGGGCGCGGTGGCCGCCGATGGCCGGCTCAAGGTCCAGCTGTGCCGGAGTGTCGAACTGGATCCGCCGCTGTTCTGCAGCCCCTCGTGGGCCCCGGCCTGGCAGGCCCTGTGCCCGTCACCGGCGGCGCTGCTGGGGCTGGCCTGTGACGCCGAGCCGGAAGTGGACGCCCAGGCCCTGCTGGCCCGGCGCGATGCCAGTTTTGCCCGCACCCAGAAGCACTATTACGTCGATCCACCACGGATCGAGCGCGGCTGGCGCAACCACTTGATCGACATGCAGGGCCGCTCCTACCTGGACATGCTCAACAACGTCGCCGTGCTCGGCCATGGTCATCCGCGGATGGCGGCCGAGGCGGCTCGACAGTGGTCGTTGCTCAATACCAACTCGCGCTTTCATTACGCCGCCATCGCCGAGTTTTCCGAACGCCTGCTGGCGCTGGCCCCGGACTCCATGGACCGGGTGTTCCTGGTCAACAGCGGCACCGAGGCCAACGACCTGGCCATTCGCCTGGCGTGGGCCTACAGCGGTGGGCGCGACATGCTCAGCGTGCTGGAGGCCTACCACGGCTGGTCGGTGGCCGCCGATGCCGTCTCTACCTCGATCGCCGACAACCCCCAGGCCCTCACCAGTCGCCCGGATTGGGTGCATCCGGTGACGGCCCCCAACACCTACCGTGGCGAGTTCCGGGGGCCGGATACCAGCGCGCAGTACCTGCGCAGCGTCGACCAGCAACTGGCCAAGCTCGACGAGACGGGGCGCCAGTTGGCGGGCTTCATCTGCGAGCCGGTCTATGGCAACGCCGGCGGTATCTCGCTGCCCCGGGGCTACCTGCGCGAGGTCTATCAGCGGGTCCGGGAGCGGGGCGGGGTGTGCATCGCCGACGAGGTCCAGGTGGGGTATGGCCGCATGGGCGAATTCTTCTGGGGGTTCGAGGAGCAGGGCGTGGTGCCGGACATCATCACCATGGCCAAGGGCATGGGTAACGGCCAGCCCCTGGGGGCTGTGATCACCCGGCGCGAGATCGCCGAGGCGCTGGAGGCCGAGGGGTATTTCTTCTCGTCGTCCGGTGGCAGCCCGGCCAGTTGCCGCATCGGTATCGCGGTACTGGACGTGATGCGCGACGAAGGGCTCTGGGACAACGCGCGGGTGGTGGGCGAACACTTCCGCCAGCGCCTGGAGGCGCTCAAGGACCTGCATCCGCTGGTGGGAGCGGTGCATGGTTCGGGCTTCTACCTGGGGCTGGAGTTGATCCGCGATCACCACACCCTGGAGCCGGCCACCGAGGAAACCGCCCTGCTCTGCGAGCGCCTGCGGGAGCTGGGGATCTTCATGCAGCCCACCGGCGACTACCTCAACATCCTCAAGATCAAGCCGCCGATGGTCACCACCCGGCAGAGCGTCGACTTCTTCGTCGACATGCTGTCCAAGGTGCTGGGCGAAGGCCTCTAGGGCGCGCGCCACCCCGGTCCTTCCTTGGCCGGCCATCCGCCCGCGGCATCGCCTGGGGGAGAGGAGGGCCGGCCAAGTGCTTTATCCGACGACTACTTTGTCCATTAAGTCGATTAATATCTGTATTTTATCGGGTATTTATTTGATTGGCTGTGGTTTTAGCTTTTAAAGTCGATTTTTATCGGATATAAAGTGGCCGTTGTCGGGCCTGCGCTGCTGCGTCCTGCCCATTACCGTCGTCATTGACTGCGTCCATTCGCCCAGGAGTTGATCCATGAGCCGTACCGTTACCGTCGCCGCGACCCAGATGGCCTGTTCCTGGGACCTTGAGGCCAACCTTGAAACCGCCGAGAAGCTGGTGCGCGAAGCGGCTGCCAAAGGCGCGCAGATCATCCTGATCCAGGAACTGTTCGAGACGCCGTACTTCTGCCAGAAGCCCAACCCGGACTACCTGCAACTGGCCACCACGCCGGAGAGCAACGCGGCCATCGCCCACTTCCAGAAACTCGCCCGGGAGCTGCAGGTGGTCTTGCCCATCAGCTTCTTCGAGCTGGCTGGCCGGGCCCGTTTCAACAGCATCGCGATCATCGATGCCGACGGTAGCAACCTCGGGATTTATCGGAAAAGCCACATTCCGGACGGTCCCGGCTACCACGAAAAGTACTACTTCAATCCGGGTGATACCGGCTTCAAGGTGTGGAACACCCGCTACGCGAAGATCGGCGTGGGCATCTGCTGGGACCAGTGGTTCCCGGAGTGCGCCCGCAGCATGGCGCTGCAAGGCGCCGAGATCCTGTTCTACCCCACCGCCATCGGCAGCGAGCCCCACGACAAGAGCATTTCCTCCCGCGATCACTGGCAGCGGGTGCAGCAGGGCCACGCCGGGGCCAACCTGATGCCGCTGGTGGCCAGCAACCGCATCGGCAACGAAGAACAGGACGGCTACGACATCACTTTCTACGGCTCGTCCTTCATCGCCAACCCGTTCGGCGAGAAGGTCCAGGAGCTCAACCAGACCGAAGAAGGTATCCTTGTGCACAGTTTCGACCTCGACGAGCTCGAGCACATCCGCAGCGCCTGGGGCAGTTTCCGTGACCGCCGTCCGAACCTCTATGGCGCCCTGAAAACCCTCGACGGTTCCCTGGAGTCCTGAACATCATGAGTACATTGCACAGCACGCCACGCGCCGACGGTTTCTACATGCCGGCCGAATGGGCCAGCCAGACCCAGGCCTGGATGATCTGGCCCGAGCGCCCGGACAACTGGCGCCTGGGCGGCAAGCCGGCCCAGGCCGCCCACGCCGCAGTGGCCAAGGCCATCGCCCGCTTCGAACCGGTGACCGTGGCCGTGTCCGCGGCCCAGTATGAAAACGCGCGCGCGCGCCTGGACGTCCCGAACATCCGAGTGGTGGAGATGTCCAGCGACGACGCCTGGGTCCGTGACACCGGCCCGACCTTCGTCATCAACGACAGCGGCGAAGTCCGTGGCGTGCACTGGGGTTTCAACTCCTGGGGCGGTTTCGAGGGTGGCCTGTATTCGCCGTGGAACCGTGACGAGCAGGTGGCCAGCAAGGTGCTGGAGATGGAGCGCTGCCAGGAATACCGCACCGAGGGTTTCGTGCTCGAAGGCGGTTCGATCCATGTCGATGGCGAAGGCACGCTGATCACCACCAAGGAATGCCTGCTCAACCACAACCGCAACCCGCACCTGACCCGCGAGCAGATCGAAGCGGTGCTGCGCGATCACCTGGCGGTGGAGCAGATCGTCTGGCTGCCGGATGGCCTGTACAACGACGAAACCGACGGCCATGTGGATAACTTCTGCTGCTACGTGCGTCCGGGCGAAGTGCTGCTGGCCTGGACCGACGACCCGCAGGACCCGAACTATCCCCGTTGCCAGGCGGCCATGCAGGTGCTGGAAAACACCCGTGACGCCAAGGGCCGGGCCTTCAAGGTGCACAAGATGCCGATTCCCGGCCCGCTGTTCGCCACCGAGGAGGAATGTGCCGGTGTCGATGCGGTGCAAGGCAGCCAGGAGCGCAATCCGTCGGTGCGCCTGGCCGGTTCCTACGTGAACTTCCTGATCGTCAACGGCGGGATCATCGCCCCGAGTTTCGACGATCCGATGGACGCCCAGGCCAAGGCGATCCTGCAGCAGCTGTTTCCCGAACACGAAGTGGTGATGGTGCCTGGGCGCGAACTGTTACTGGGGGGCGGAAACATCCACTGCCTTACCCAACAGCAACCCGCACCGCATCGGGTTTGAGTGCCCTTGTAACAGCGTGTGTGGGCCGTTCGACGGTCTTGGCCCCGGCCCAGTGCCGGGGCCTTCCAGCCAGCCCGCAGCCCAGATGGGCCGCGGGCTTTTTCATGGTTGCAGATCGGTCTGCCGGGCACATTGGCATAGCTCTTGTATCTGCCTGAGTGTGATTCTGAGACATGTGGAACTCTGATGTTCTGTCATAAACCTTGGATAAGTTAGGTCGCTCAGAAACCGGGAGAGAGCGCTGGAATGAATATGGTCAGCGAGCAGGCATCGCATCCCTTGGCAATGAGTAACGAAGCGCTGCACGTTCTGGTGCAATGGTTGAAATCCAATGGAACGCGTCAGATCAGGGAACCTGATCCGCGCCGGATCATCATTGAGCGTTACCCCGCTGGATTGCTCAGCGAGGCAGAACTGCAAGCGTTGTGGGACGTGGTGAAAGGATAGACAGACAAGGATCGTGAAAAAGCGCTGCCAGGATGGCAGCGCTTTTTTTTCGCCCGAGATCCGGGCGGATCAGAAGCTGTAGGTGCCGGTCATCACCAGGCTGCGCGGATCGCCTGGCTGGATCTGGGAGGCACTGGTGGCGGAGCTGTAGTAGTCGCGGTTGGCGATGTTGTTCAGCGCCGCACGTACATCCCAGTCCTTGTGCCGGTATCCGGCCAGGGCATCCCAGCGGCCATAGCCTGGCAGCGCCACGGTGTTGGCGTTGTCGGCGAAACGGTCGCCCACCAGGGTCAGGCCGGTCTCGGCATACCAGCCCAGTTCGGGTTTCCAGGTGATGAACAGGCTGGCGTTGCGCTTGGCCACATCGTTGATGCGCTTGCCCTCGTTACCGTTCTTGTCCTTGACGATAGTGGCGTCCTGCAGGCCGATGCCACCGCGTACATACCAGTTACCGATCACATTGCCGGTGGCGGTGAGTTCGACCCCGCGCGAACGCTGCAGGCCTGTCATCAGGAAGGTCCCCTTGTTCAGCGGGTCCTCGGTACGGCGGTTGTACAGCTCGATTTCATACAGGGCGAGGGTGGTGCTCAGGCGTTCGTCGAGCCACTCGCTCTTGACCCCGATCTCTTTCTGGCGAGTCAGCTCAGGGTCGGTCTGGTTGGTGTTGCCCTTGGCACCCGGACTGATGCCGATAAGGCCACCGCCAGGCGGGGCGAAGGACTTGCTCCAGGAGGCGTAGAAGGAGTGATCCTTCCAGGGGGTGTAGACCACACCCACGCGTGGGCTGGTGCTGGTGCTGTCCTGTTTCTCCTGCTGGCCGGAAAGCCTGCTGGTGGTCTGCACCTCGAAACGGTCGAAGCGTACGCCGGCCAGCAGTTGCCACTGATCGTTCAGGCGGATCTGGTCCTGCAGGTACAGGCCGGCACTGTCGACATTGGTCACGTTGTTGCTGAACACCTTCAGTGCGCCGTTGTGCTGGTTGCTGGCGGTGGAGCCGCTCAGCGGAGCGGTGGGCACGCCGACGCCCTGGTTGAGCAGCGAATGGCGACGCTGCTCGCCCACTTCCAGGCCTGCCAGCAAGGTATGCTCGATGTCGTAGGTCTGTACATGGCCTTCGAGCTCGAAGGTGTTGTACAGGTTGCGGGTACTCAGGTCCTGCTGCCAGCGCTGGCGGTCCACCAGGCCCGTCGCCGGTTTGTAACCGGTCAGGTAGGTGTTTTCGAAATCGCTCTCCAGCTTGAACAGGCTGAAGGTGTGGCGCAGTTGCCACTGTTCGTTGAGCTCATAGTTCAGGCGCGAGCGCAGCGATTGCGAGCGGTCGTTGATGTAGTCGCGCTGGGTGTCGCCGTAGGTGGTCTTGTGGCTGACGTCGGCAGGGCGCCCGGTCAACACGTTGCCCGGAATGCCACGATCGGGGGTGCGGTCGTAGCGGCTGTATTCGTATTGCACCAGCCAGTTGAGGTCAGGGCTCAGCTGCCAGTTCATGGACGGGGCGAACAGTTGGCGATGACTGCCGTCGATGCCATCACGGAAGCTGTTCTTGTCCTCGTTGCCCAGGTTCAGGCGCAGGCTGATGTTGTCCGTCGGGTCGGCGCTGAGGTCGGCGTACAGGCTGCGCAGGTCCTGGCTGCCGCCCTGGGCCTCGATGCTGGAGCGCCGGCCGGCCTCGGGCAGCTTGCTCACTCGGTTGACGATCCCGCCCTGGCTGCCGCGTCCATAGAGCACGGCCGCCGGGCCCTTGAGCACCTCGACCCGTTCGATGTTGTGCAGGTCGCGCACGTACTGGCTGTCGTCGCGGACACCGTCCAGGTAGAAGTCGTTGCTGGCGTCGAAACCTCGGATGCGCACGCTGTCGAAGCGGGTGTCGGCGCTGCTGCTGACGTTGGGGATGCCACTCAGGGCGCTGCCCAGGTCGTTGGTGCCGTAGTCCCGCAGGTTGGCGGTCTTGACCGTGTCGATGGCCTGGGGCACGTAGCGCGCAGGGGTCGAGGTGCGGGTCGCGGTACTGACTTCCCTGACCCGTGGATCATCGGGGTCGGACGCTGCCTCGGCACGAATGGAGGTCGTGGGCAGGGTGGTGCCAGCGGCGCAGGCGTAACCGGCGGCCAGCAGGGTGCAAAGTCCCAGGGACAGGGGAGTGAGGCGGAAAGGGGCAGGCATTTTGGTGCGCATCCGAGAGGGGGTGATTCGGGAGGCGCGAATGGTAATGGTTGCTATTTACTTATGTTAATTATTTGCTAAAACTCATTTGTTTCTATTGTTTCCAATTATTTCAAAACTGTAACGATTCAGTCTCTCAACCATTTGCTCGTTCATGGGCACTCAATGATGCGATTCGACCGGATCCAGAAACAGACTGGAAGCCATTTCGAGGTTTTTCAGCTGACGCGAGGGGCATAGTCTGCGTCCTGTCGAATTTTCAAGATCCTGCTGGAGCCCCTATGTCCTCGGCCACTCTTCATTACATACACGACCCGTTGTGCGGCTGGTGCTACGGCGCCAAGCCGCTGGTGCAGGCCGCCCAGGCGGTGCTGCCGGTGATCGCCCATGGCGGCGGCATGATGACCGGCCGCAACCGCCAGCCGGTGTCGCCACAGCTGCGTGACTACGTCATGCCCCATGACCGGCGCATTGCCGAGTACACCGGGCAACCGTTCGGCCAGACCTATTTCGAGGGTTTGCTGCGCGACCATTCGGCGGTCTTCGACTCGGCCCCGCCGATTGCCGCCGTGCTGGCAGCCCAGGCCCTGGCCGGCCGAGGCCTGGAATTGCTGGGGCGGTTGCAGACTGCCCACTATGTGGAAGGCCGACGGATTGCCGAGCGTGAAGTCCTGGTGGAACTGGCACAGACTCTGGACCTGGCCCCCGAGCCCTTTGCCGCGGCGTTCGACCAGGCACTGGCTCATGAGCTGGACGACCATATAAAGGCCAGCCGGGCGCTGCTGGCCAAGGTCGGCGGCCAGGGCTTCCCGACCCTGGCACTGGAGCGCGACGGGCATTATCAGTTGCTCGATATCAGCCCCTGGTTGGGTAAGCCCGAGGCGTTCGCCCAGTGGCTGGAAGACTCCCTGGACCTGGCTGACAGTCCCCCTGCCGGCCAGGTCCAGGCGTGTGGACTGGACGGTTGCACCCCCTGAACTCACCTGAACCGAGTGGAGTCACCCATGGATAACCTTGCGTTGATCAAAAGCACCTATGAAGGGGCCAACTCCCAGGAAAATGCGCGCAACACCGCAGCCGCCCTGGCTCCCGATGCCCGCTGGACCGAAGCGGCGGGCTTTCCCTATGCCGGTACCTACGTTGGATTCGAGCAGGTGCTGGAGCATGTCTTCAAGCGCCTGGGCTCGGAGTGGCAAGACTTCACCTTCAAGGTCGAGAATTATGTCGCCCAGGGTGACAAGGTATTCGCCTATGGCAATTACCAGGGCATCTACAACGCGTCGGGCAAACCGATCGATGTACGGGTAGCCCACCTGTGGACACTCAAGGATGGCCAGGTCACCCATTTCGAACAGTTCGTCGATAGTCACAGCGTACAGCTGGCAATGCTCTAGCCCGCGATTCTTAGAACATTTTCAGCTATTCAAAGACGATTCACGAAATTGACACGTTGTTAAAGGCGCAGATAGGATTCGCCCCAACGCCTGTGGCCAAGAGCCATATTGCAGAATATTAAAAGGCCCGCCACGATCCCATGTGGGCGGGCTTTTTGTATCGACGGTAGAAGAGCGTTCAAACGCCATAGCCGCCAGAGCTCACAGCGCGTCATCAAACCGTAATAAGGAAAATAAAATGTATAAACAGCGGATCTGCTTGATTGCACTGGGGATTTTGAGCGCTACACAAGCCATGGCCGACGGCCAGGCCGACGCCAAGGGTTTTGTTGAAGACAGCAGCCTGAAAGTGCTGGTGCGCAACGCCTACATCAACCGTGACTACAAGGACGGCAACGAGGACAAGGCTGAATGGGGCCAAGGCTTCATCGGCACCTTCTCCTCCGGTTTCACCCAGGGCACCGTGGGCGTGGGCGTTGACGCCTTCGGCCTGTACGCACTGCGCCTGGACGGCGGCAAGGGTCGCAGCGGTGCCGGCGGCATCGACTTCTTCCAGCAGGACAACAGCGGCAAGGCCGCCAACGACCTGGCCAAGGCCGGCGCCGCGGTCAAGTTCCGTTTCTCCAACACCGTGCTGACCTACGGCGACCAGATGCCGGCCCTGCCGGTACTGAACTACGACAACGCGCGCCTGCTGCCGGAAAGCTACACCGGTACCCTGATTACCTCCAAGGAGATCAAGGGCCTGGAGCTGAATGCCGGTCACTTCACCGCCGAATCGCGCAAGAGCGACGAAGGTCGTGACAGCGGTGGCCTGAAGTCCATCAACGTGTTGGGCGGTAGCTACCAGTTCACCGATCAGTTCAAGGGCGCCCTGTACGCTTCCGACGTCGAAGACGTGCTGAAGAAGCAGTACGTGAACCTGAACTACGTGTTCCCGCTGGCCACCGATCAGTCCCTGACCCTGGACTTCAACGGCTACCGCACCAAGCTGGACAAGTCCTATGCGACCAAGGCCAAGGCTGGCGGCCAGGACAACAAGATCTGGAGCCTGGCAGCGACCTACGCCACCGGCCCGCACTCCTTCACCCTGGCGCATCAGCGCAGCACCGGCGACAGCCACCTGGGTTACGCCTACGGCGGTTATCAGCGTGGCCAGAACCGCGTGGGCGACGGTGGCAACACCATCTACCTGGCCAACTCCTACTGGTCCGACTTCAACGCTGAAGACGAGCGCAGCTGGCAGTTGGGCTACGGTCTGGACTTCAGCGCCTTCGGCGTACCGGGCCTGACCTACAACGTGGCCTACGTGCGTGGCGACAACATCACCACCGCCACGTCCTCCGGCGGCAGCGAGCGCGAAATCTTCAACCAGTTCAAGTACGTGGTGCAGAGCGGCCCGGCCAAAGACCTGAGCGTGAAGGTTCGCAGTTCGGTCCTGCGCGTATCGCAGAAGTCTTCCGACTACAACGTGGGCGGCAACGAACTGCGTGTGTTCGTCGACTACCCGATCAACGTGTTCTGATGAACGCCTGATCACCACCTGGTTGCAGGTGGCGCAATGCCAAAAAGCCCCGACTGGTTCGGGGCTTTTTCATGCCCGCAGGGCGCTGGCCGGAATGTGGTCGCCTGTGGGCAATCTTGCTAAAGTCCGTACCCCCTTTCCCCTTCACGGATGATTTCGATGTTCCGTTCCCTGTTGTCCGGCCTGTGCCTGCTGGGTGTCGCCAGCGTCGCCCATGGCCAGCCAGCGACCTCGCCCGAGCAGTTGCTGAGTGATTTTTCCCGCTGCGACGCTCAGTTCTTCCAGAGCCTGAATACCGCCCAGCTGCCAGTCGGCACCTTGAACCTGGCCCAGTACGGCGCGGTCAAGGCGCCCAGGGTCATGAACCCGTTGCAGGAAGGTGGCCGCTACCAGGCGTTCGAGCAACCGCTGGTGGTCAAGGGTGTGCGCCTGGTGGGCTACTACAACGAAGCCATGTCGATGAAGTCGGCGGGCAACATGCTGTTCTGGGGATTTGTCGCCGAGGGCCAACCCAAGGACGTGGCGGCAAGCCTCAAGCCGCTGCTGGCGGACAATGCTCGCGTGAAGGACGAGCGTGGCGCTTTCAGCCGGGTGGACATCCGCCGGGTGGGTGATCCGATCCAGAAATGGCGCACCGAGGGCCTGGTCGGTGGCGGCGTGGCGACGCCGTTCGGTTTCGTCGAGCGCGTCCTGAGCATCGACAAGGGTGTCGACCAGGAGCCGATCGCCGGGCGCACCACGATCTTCTGCAGCCTGCAGGGCACCGTTACCGCGCCGCTGCTGCAAGTCTATCGCCCTGACCTCAACGCCCACCTGCTGGATTGAAAATCATGCCTTCATCGTCTGTTCGTGGAGCGCTCCTGCTCCTGGGTTCCGTGCTCCTGGGCGGTTGTGCCGGCCTGCAAAGCCAGGACCAGATCAACTATGCCCATTGCCGCCTGGTGGGCCAGGCCGCCAAGGTCGAGAAGTTCGACGTGGTGCTGCAAGAGGCCGACCTGTGCCTTGAGAAGAACCAGCTGTCCGCGCACATGCAGAGCCTGGTGTACTGGCTCAAGTCCGATGCCTACGCCAACTTCAAGCGCTATCCGGAAGCCATCAGCGCCAAGGAAAAATCCATCGCCCTGGAAGGCAAGCCCGATGCCCGCGCAGTGCTCGACCTCAGCCGCCTGTATCGCGAAGCGGGCAATCCGCGCAAGGCCCTGGAACTGGTGCAGTCCAACCTCGACGCCAACCTGGGCGAGACGGGCAAGGGCGGCGGCTTCAACATGCCGACCTACTACCACCTGGGCCAGACGCTCTACGACCTGGGGCAGTACCGCGAGGCTGCCGAGGCCTACAGCACCGGCCTGCAACGCCAGCCCGACTATGCCTGGGCCTTCTACCACCGCGGCCTTGCCTACGACAAACTGGGCCTGACCGACGACGCCCGCAGCGACTTCAGCAAGTTCGCCAAGCTGGTGAACCAGAAGTACGTCGAGCCCCAACACCAGGCCAAGCTGGCCGAGTACAAGGTCACCCTGCCTTGAGCTGGATGCGGATCGCGCCATGAAAAAAAGGCTCGTCATTGACGAGCCTTTTTTTGCCCTGGCACTTGCCCTCAATCATCGTACTTGAAGGCGAACTTCAGCTGGTTGCCTTCCAGGTACACCACCGCCTCGCGGCCATGCAGGTCGATCGGGCGTGCTGAGACGGCTTCATGCTCGGGCACGATCTTGAACAAGGTCTTGTACTGCGTGTCGACTCGCCAGATGCAGGCCCGCGGCCCTTCGTTGTCGAAGTACATGATCGGGCGGGTAGCGCTCCAGGTCGGGTTGACGATGCTCCAGCCCTCCTCGGTGTCGTTGTGCGCGGTGACATTTTCACTGTAGGTGCCGTTGCTCTGCTGGTCGTAGTCCAGGGACAGGCTGTAGTTATCCACATTCAGGTCCTGGCCCACCCGTGCCCGGGCATGGCGCACGGTGTTCGAGGGGGTTTGGTAGGACTTCACGCTGGCCTCGGGCGCGCTGCGTGAGCCCAGGCGATAGGTCATGCTTTGCTGCAGGTCGCCGCCGATGCGCTGGCGGTAGTACAGCAGCCCACTGTCGAACCCGGCAAAACGCAGGCCCTGGTCGTTGGAGCCCTGGGAGGTCCAGCCGGTGAAGGCGATGTCCCGGGCGATGGGATACAGGCCCGGCTGGTCATCGGCATATTCGTACAAGGTGCCGACGAAGCCGTCCTGGTCTCGCTGGTACAGGCCGGTGAACAACACCACGCGCAGAACGCCGTCGATCACCTGGGCGTCGACGATCTGCTTGTCGCCCTGGGGGGCTATGGCAGGGAAGGACGCCAGCGGGAAGCGCTGCCAGTGTTCGGCCTCATCCAGGCGGTACTGTTGCGTCGGAGCCATGGGCAGGAGCTCGTTCTTGCCCGGGGCCGGGGGAATCGGCAGCGGTGCGAGCATCTTCAGCTGGGCCCGATAGGCCCCCTCAAGGCAATCGTCGGGCGTGCAGGTATCGCGCACTTCGCGCAGCCAGCGCACTTGCAGCAGGCGAAACACCTGCAAGTGCTTGAGCCCGTTGTAGCGGCGATTCAACTCATCGTCCTGGGCGGACATCTTCGGCGTGTTGCAGACGGTCTTCTCGACCGGCGTCGAGGCCTTGGCACAGTCGAAACCGGCGGCGCCCGCTTGCGGTGCGAGCACGGCCAGGGCCAGTCCGGCGGTCGCCAGGGACAGCAGGGAAAGCTTCATCGAAACATCCTTGTAAGGAGGCGAAACGGAATCAGGGGGTAGGGAAGGTCTGCAGATAGGCCAACAGATTGTCGATTTTCTCTTCGTCGCTCAAGCCCCAGAAAATCATCCGGGTGCCGGGCACCACGCCCTTGGGATCTTGCAGGTACAAGGAGAGCTTGTCCCGGGTCCAGACGATGCCCGAGGACTTCATCGCCGTCGAGTACTGGTAGTCCTGGGCGCTACCGGCCGGGCGATCGATGATGCCGTTGAGCTCTGGCCCGAAGGAACTGCGCACCGAAGGCCCGATGTTGTGGCAGCCGCTGCACAGGCGCTTGAACAACTTGGCGCCGGCTTCGGCATCGCCGGCCAGGGCCGGGGCACTGAAGAGCATGGAAGGGAGCAACAGGGTCAGGATCGATACTGCGATGGATTTCATGGGCGCCTGCGTGCAACTGGAATCGGCGGCTATTGGAGCATGAAGCGCATGCCTGGGGGGAGCCTGGCCATGCAAGGCTCGGAAGGGTCCGCTGATACCCAGCAGCGGGCCCTTCTGGACAACCCCGTAGACAAACCCCTCATGGCGATAACTGCCCCCCCATGGCCGGTAGCCGGCCACCACCGAAAAGCCCGGCAGGAACTCCTAATGCTGTTCACTTAAGCAAGGTGATCCCCTGTAGGAGCGAAGCTTGCTCGCGATGGTCGTTAACGGTAGCGCGTGTTTACTGGATAAACGCGGCGCTCTGAAGACCATCGCGGGCAAGCCTCGCTCCTACCATTTCCTTAACTGAACAGCATTACGGCAGGAACTCCCACCTTTAGTGTGAGCTTTTTAGTTCAGAGCCATTGCTGAACCGATAGGCAGTATTGGCCTGTTGGGTATTTGCGTTTTACGTGAGCGCAAGCCCGCCAAAGTTTCGGTGGGAGATACTGGCCTTGTTGGACACTGGCGGTAAGCTGCTTAACTGTGGTTGCGTCTGATAGACGCAGTAGCGCTCAGTCGCTGGGATAGGGTTGGTGTGATACATGGCAGTCTTTGTGATACAGCAAGAACGGGTGATGCGTTCATCACCCGCTCCTGCATTGGAACTTCCGTGTTGATCTTGTCTGTAATGCAGCACGCTCGCCGTTAAAACACTAACTAAATAATGTAAAACAAACAGCGATGCGCATTTCATGCGCATCGCCTGCCAACATTAAGCAGCAGCCACTACAAAAGCATTCAATGCATAATCCTTCAGTACTTGCGCAAAGACGGTGCGCGACTTTTTGGTTGCGGTTCCCAGGTTCGAATCATAAACTTGCATTTCCGTGGCGCTAATTATGTAGATGCCGATGACATGCCTATCATTTCCTGCCCAGGTTTTAGTGCCGGTTTTGTATGCCGAAAACTCCTTTGTAACCTGGTCCTTCGACTTGGAATTGCCGTGTATCGCCTGCTCCGCCGCTTTTACTTGTGAGGCCAAACTATTCGATGCCTCAATCACTTGCTGGGCCAACTGAATTTTGCCCGGATCGTCAAAGCTTTTAATATCGAACTGTGCTGGATGTTTGGCATCATTGAGCCAGGCGCTTGATAGCACTGCGCAGAACTGCCCTACATCTACCCAGTCGCCTTTTGGAGCATTTGATTGAATGACGTAGACGACATCGGGCAGGCCCAACGTATCCGGATTCAACCAAAGAAAAGGATTAGGGGTCGTGATGCTACCTACGGTAATAATATTAGCCATGATTTTTTCCTGCGCGTCATGATGATTGAAATCAAGGATTAGTCCAGCATGGCTGGCCTGCGGCATTCGCGATGTCATGCGCTGCCATCATCAGGAAATCCTTTTTTTTCTGATCAGCGTCCTTACTTTTATTCTTCCAATCATTAAAGATTTTAGTATAGTTATTGTCGGGGTTGACAGCTTTCAGACAGGTATAGGCAACTTCATCAAACTTGCTACCAGGGTCATCAGGGCGAGCATTGGTTCCCACGACCAGATTGCCCTGAGTCCAGGCCAGTAACGATTGCCAGACCTCCACTGCTTCGGAATTTTTCGGCGGATTCAGTCCTTTGACCAACGTCGGTATATCATTCTGGAATGAACCGAGATTGACCTTGCGGGTGCCGATAATGGCATTGATCAAGGTCGTTCTGTCTGCATCGCTGGTAAAGTTGTCGGTACCAAACTCGACCAGTTCTTCCCACGGAATAATATGGTGGCGCGACAAGCCGGTAGCGATCGAATCATCAAAGGGATAGTCGGGGCGGGCTGCCATGGCAGAACTGCATGTGAAACCAAATAACAAGGCAAAACAAAGCATTACTTTCTTCATGATGAACTCCTTTCATTGTAAATGCCGATGGCCGCAGCCTATCGATCAGGCAAACTCACTTTTGCTCGAATAATCCAACTTATAGATCGACGGATTCTGGTTTTGCAAACCTCCTTTGCCGCTCAGTATTTCGTTGCTCGCTCGATAGAGCCTGACCTATGGTTTCAGCCGGGTGTCGTAACCAGACAGTTAACGGCATTTGCGTTGCAACCACCGATCAGGTGGCGGATCGACACCTTTCGGACTGTATAAGAGCCGTCCCCTGGAAACTTGCCATTTGGTGCCAAAAGCACAGCAAGCAAGTGCCGTGAAGGACGCCATTGGCAGGCGTCCGATAGTAGAGGGAAGGGGCAGGCAAAGAGGTTAACGATCATCTTTCAAGAGCGAGCGGTAGCGCGATGGTGAACTTCCGGTCCAGCGCTTGAAGGCTCGGGTAAAGTGCGCTTGATCACTGTAGCCAACCATGTAGGCAATTTCGGTTGCGCTGTACTTTTTGCTGGCAATCAGTTGTAGCGCTTCGCTGCGACGGGTTTTGTCCCGCAGGTCTTCGAAGTCGATGCCGCAGTATTTGAGGCGACGCTGTAGTGTTCGGGAAGACAATCCGAGGTTTCTTGAAATGGCGGTAAGAGTGGATCGGTCCTGATCCCCGATCCGCTCGATAAGCATGCCGGCGGCTTTCGCGGTCGACTTCAAGGCCTCGGTGGCTTTCCAGGCGTCATCCCGGCCGAGCGGCAGGGAGATGTCGAGCAACTCACGATCGAATTCGATCATGTTGTGCTGCGCGTTCATGTGCAGATTCGGCCCCAGGTACTTCTCCAGCGCCTCATTTCCTCGTTGCCTCGGGTTTTGCAGATGCACACGGACGGCGCATGGCTCACCGGACCCGAGCGGTACGTTTCTCAGCAGCGCCAGCGTGCCGAGAATGACCTGCTTCGGATTCGCCCCGTGCTGTCCGGTGGATTGCCGGATCAGTTTCATCGTACGGCCTTCGGTGACGATTCTTACGTCACTCCCTTGATGCAGCAAGTCCGTATGGATCGCCGCCACTGCGCACGTCCGAGCGAGATTGGACGAACCCAGGATCAACTCGCCCCAGGCGCCGAGTGAGCGTACTTCGATCAGGTGCCCCTGCGTTGCACCCGCGAAGGGATCTTGTGTGAGCGCGGCCATTTCACTGGCTACATGAAAGCAGGTCGCTCGCGGCACCCAGGCATCCGGGTACTGAAAAACCTGAGGGGAAATACCGTAACGTCGAAAGAACTCCAGCGGCGATACCCCGTGCATGCTCAAGTAGGGCGCGAGTTGCTGAAGAGTGCTGAGTTTGATGGAGGGCGTTGGGTGGGGCATGAGCGTTTGCACCTGCGTCAAAGGACCGTCCTGGTCCGCAGGGAAACACTAGCGCAAAACGTTTGACGCAGCGGTGCTGACGACCGTGCAGCCAACACAAGGGGCGAATCAGCAACAATATCAGCGTGCTTTCAGGCAGGGCGCACTTCAAAAATGAATGAGGCCAGTGTGCGAAGCCAGGGGCAGGCGAGGGGGCAGGCGGTGAAGCACCGAGATCACAACCGTGCTGAAGGCATGGGGACAGGATTTCTGGAGCCTGGAAACAACAAAGCCCCTGCATTTCTGCAGAGGCTTCGTTTTATATGGTGCGGCACCAAGAGTCGAAAAAGTACGTAACCATATGATACTAATGCATTAATTATAATTCTTATCGTCCGGCTATCCCTAAAAATATCCTTTTTCTCTTTCTGGGCTCCTGGATGGGACCAGATTAAGCAGTCGAGGGGAATATTTACGTTGTAGGCCTGGCAGATTGAGGCCTTCGAATTGCGCAATTCTATTGCATTTTTATAAATTGGTGCGTATTTCTACATGTCTAGAGAAGGATGGCGGAGTTGTAGTTGTTAAGTGCAGGTGTGGCCAAGGTTTTAAGGTGGTGCTATATTTGCACGCCCAGAACGTCGTTGCTATGTTGTCTATGTCAGTGAGAGTGTAAGGCGGGGATAATGGCCAAAGTTGAAGTCAAAGCAAAAGGGGCGCATATTTAGTTGACATACAGAAATCTGCGCGCCCTCAGCTAACTTTGAAATCGTAAGAATGTCCCAATAAGGTCAAGTCAACTGTAAAAGTCTCGCTTTACTAGCTCCGTTCTGATTTTTTCATAAATCTCATTTTCGCCAAGTAATAAACCGTTCTCAAAGCAGTCAATTATGATCCAGTCGGGCGTTTCGCAGGCAAGCTTTTTAAAGACATGATAGACCTTTTCAAGGTAGCTTTCGTCCTCTTCGTGAAGGTCTTTCTTTTTGTCGGTGTAATCCCTTAACTCTTTTTTAAGGATCAAGTTTCCTGAAACTGACGGGGGGACGTCGAGAAAGATTGTCAGGTCTGGCTTGGGTAACTTGTAGATATTGAATTCTAACTCTTCAATCCATTGCGAAATTTCATCGCGGGCTTCAGTTGAAAGTTTTGCGCTTTGATGGGCGACGTTAGAATAAACATAACGGTCACAAATAAGAATTCCGTTGCCGCCAATCTTGCTTAGAATATCATCTCTAGACTCGTATCTATCGCCAGCATACAGCATTGCCGAAAGCTTAGGGCTGATGGACTCGAGACTGCCAAATTCCCCATTTAGGTAGCGCCCAACTTCACGGCCAAAAAACGTCTCTCCATATCGTGGGAAAGACATTTTCTCGCACTTAAAGCCACTATCTAAAAAGCCTTGAAGGATTTTATTTGACTGAGTGTTTTTACCACTACCATCAATACCTTCGATCGCAATTATTTTTCCCATACGTCACCGCTTAACAATCGAATGAAGTCTAACGCCATTTGATAAAAGAAGATTCTTCCCATTTTTCCCTTGTGGTTCGAAGGCCACAAGACAGTCGCCAATTACACAGCCGAAGTGACGCAGATCGCTCACTAGTGAGCAGACTTTCCTTCCGCCAGTAGTGCTATCATCTACGACCAAGCCAACCATGCCTGGCCTTAGATCGAATCCATAATCAATTTTCGATAGGGCACTTAGTGTCGGGTCGTCCACTCGGTACTTTTCCTCGTGACAATCGTGCAATACCAATGGTTTTTGCAAGATTTTAGCAAACTCATAAGCGATAAATGGCGAGCCACTCTTCGGGCATGCTACGAAGTCGAAAGAGTCAGCACTAAACTCAGAGATATTATTTTTCAAGTATGTGCTTAGGCACCTAGCAATTAATACTGCCTCTTTCGGGTCGCACGAGGCGGACATCAAATCGGCGAAGTCCTTAATTTTAAAGTCAGAAGTGCGGCCGACTTTAAAGTCGCCTTTCCTCAAGTGTTTAGCTATAATTTTTTTTACTTCGGAAGCAATGTCGGAATTTCCATCAAAATATGAAGCAAGCTTCGATCGAAATCGTACTTTTTTTTGTTCGGAAAAGTCTACTCCCAGATCTTTTAAAATGTCTTTAAGTTCCCTGACTCTATTTCGTAGCAAAAACCTCGACAAGGCCTGAGGTAAAAAACCACTCCACTCTAGGAGAGTCAAAATTCCCCCTAGCGCAAGTATCGCAAGTACGGCTGCAGTAAAGAACTCGCCTGAAAATGTATTTAGTCCTGAAAGCACGTCACTCATAGTATTCACTTATATGCTTTCCAGCCCGCCAGGACTTTCTTAAAGAAATCTTCATCAACACCTGCATCACTTATTACGGAGTCGACCACTTTCTTTCTCAGGTCAGGAGGAAAATACATTGCGTCACTAAGAGAGCCCTCAATAGCCTTCACTATAGAAAAAGCCGCTTCTAAGTCAGATACGGCATGCCCGCTCAAGCTCCGGGACCTGGTATCAAATACAACCAAATCAACTTTCTGAGATTGAATTATTGAGTAGTAATGGTATTCAGTATCTTTCTGGTCGTAAGAAACGGGGTCAAACCCTAAACTGCCGAGCAGGGCTACAATTAAGTTCTGGGGGTCAGAGAATGAGGAAATTGCTGTAGGCAAGTCTTTGCCTTCAATCTCATTGATTCTGTCTTTTACATATATAATTTCATTATTTGAGTTCATTCGGACCTCCAGAAATTAATGGCGTCGACACTGTTATTATAACAGATGTACTCTTTCATGCGAAAGAAGTTTAAAATGTATTCCATGTCATTGCTAGCGCAGACATAGAGTCCAGTTGAAGGAATTGGCGCCTTAATCAAATCTGGCCTACTGTTTGGTGATGTAAAATTAAATATGTCACCGATAACTACAGAGCAGCCAGTGCGATCTATCACGTCGGCGAATAGATCCAAATCATTTATTGTAACGCCATCTAGTACAGGCTTGATGTAAATGCAAACCTTTAAGCCGTTCGACAGCAGTTGGGTTATTTCTCTGAATCTGTCTTGAGGTTTTGATGTTCCTTTTTCATAGGTGCGCCATTGAGATATTGTTGAACATGATATAAATAAAGATAGCTGCCCGCTCCACTCTATTAATGGAAAAATATCTGCTAGCTGAGTAGTGCTAACCGAGCGTTTTGTCGCGAACTGTATCGGATTCAAAAATTCGAGTGCTGTTTTTATAAAGTCTTTTGTGACGGCGATATTAGCGGGGCTCCAACACTCTGAGTAGCATCCAATAGAGATGACTGTCCCTTCCTTACCTTTTCTAAAACCCGGGAAAGCAAGCAGACCTTCAATCAGAAACTCAGCACTTTTGGGGCTTATAGTTTTTTTCCCAATATCTAGGCCTTGTGTTCCTAAATAACAATAGGAGCAGTTAGAGTCACATCCTAAAGTGGGGTTTATGAAAATACGGTCCTTAGTGCCTGAGATGTAACTAGCCATTCACTCCCCCTATGACACTCTCTTCAATGAGGGGGCAACTCGCTTTCTCCAAGTTTATATTTATCCCTAAAGCGGAAAGAACGACTAAAACCAATCCCATCCTGACTGTTTCTTTACCAGCTTCTAGGTCAACAATAAACCGCACTCCCACACCCGCAGTATCTGCCAGCTGGCGCTGCGTCATATGCAAAGCTTTTCGCGACGTTGCCACAGTGCTACCAATTAAGGCACAAGAACCGACGAAAGCCATGATGAATGTCCAAGAACAATTTGGTTAGCTATTTCTGCCTATTGTACATTTTTTTCCCGATCGGGAAATTAACATTAGCTTACGGCTCAGCTTTTCTGGTGAAAAATGGCAGTCAGGGGTGCTGCCTGAGCCATAAATTCAGGCAGTCAACCAGATCCTGTACCAGACCCTTGAAATGCCGATTTCGTCAGCATCCGTCGCCATTAGCGCCAGCGGGCCAAAACGGGATGAGCTCCCCGACGCAGACCAGGAGCGGGGTACCGATGTCACCGCTCTGTCCTGTCGCAGCGGACGACCGCGAGTCGATGATTACTTGACCCTCAATGGCGTTTCCGTCTATCGGGGCCTCTGCTTAGGCATGGCAGGGCGGGACACGCCAGTGGGCTTCGGTCCATGGATAGGGCAAGGACGATATCTGCTGTTGGAGCAAGGGACGTGGTGGTCCTTGGTCTCGCGCAGTTGCATAGCCATCCTCCAATAATTGCCAATCTCTCCCTCACGTCATCCCGCCAAGAATGCTGAGTGTTATCAGGGATCAAGGCCCCTGCGACCTGTGGGGATGTCCTCTAACGCGGGACTGGCGGCTCCTTACGTCCGGGAGCAAGGGCATCTCATGATCTGGCCTCCTGAACACCGTTACCGGTGGGCGGGCGGAGGCTGCATTGGCTGACGAGACCAGTGCCGCGAGATCCTGAGTCGGGTGAACGCAGCATGTGATGACCGGGGCATGCCTGACTGTCAGTCAGGTGCAGTCCATTTCCTGGTCTGCGGCACCATCATCTGCATGGCTGTTGCTGGTGACATCGGTGTTTGTCACGCCAATTGTCACGAGGGGAATTGCGGCTGAGCCATGTGCGATCAGGGCTGCAGCAGTGTCATGAGCGCCCGTCTCTTTCCAGTGAAAGAGACGGGCGCAGGTTGGCGCACGCGAAATGGCCAAGCGGATAGGCTGCTGCTGAGCAGATGGGTAGGGTGGTTACCGCAGGGGCAACGATATTGAGTTGGCATCCATCACATGGGTAGTGACCGTACGAGCTGCCGGACGCGAATCGTACTTGCGGGTGAACCACCGAGGGAGCGGCGTGACCTTAAAGGTTCGGGTCACCTGGGGTGCTGTCATCGACAGCTCTTGCGACTCCCGGTCTACGCTTGTGGACAATATTCGTCAAGCAGCGCGATATCAGGGATTTAGCGCCTGTGGATAAAACTATCCCCCGGTGGACATTAGTGGTTTTCCACAGACGTAAGCTGTGCCAGCAGTTTTTTCTGAGATATGGTCCTTTCAAACGGGGCGGCTTTGCAGCCCCGTTTGAAAGGACCCGCGCGGAGGAGCTTCATGCGGTGCTGTGGGTAACTTCACAGCGAGTTGAGGTGGTGGTGCGGCGGGTTACTCGGTCCTCTTGGCACTGCGAAGCCGCGTGACGTTCTCGCCCGTCTGCTTGGCAAACTCATGCGGCGTCACATGGTCCTCGCGGTTCGCCTCCAGAAACCGGCTCCACCAGGTCATGATCATCCGGCGTTCTTCGAGGAACTCGGCCTTGTGGGTATAAGCGGCCCGCACGTTGTTGCGTTCCTTGTGGCTCATCTGCCGTTCGATGGCCGTCTCTGACCACAGCCCGGACTCGACCAGCGCACTGCACGCCATGGCTCGGAACCCGTGGCCGCAAATATCCACCTTGGTGTCGTAACCCATCGTCCTGAGCGCGGCATTCACCGTGTTCTCGGACATCGGTTTCCATGGCTTGGCATCGCCAGCGAACACCAGCTCGAATTTGCCGGTGATCGCGTGGATCTGCTCGAGCAAGGCCACGGCTTGCGGCGATAAGGGTACAACGTGAATGTCCCCGGCCATCTTCGTACCCCTTGTGGAAAAGGGCACTCCGTCCAGCGCCGGGCGGGTGTCGGGAATCTCCCAGATTCCGCACTTGAGGTCGAACTCATTCCAACGGGCGAAGCGCAGTTCGCTGGAGCGTACGAATACATGCAACGACAGCATCACCGTGAGGCGCGTGAGTGGGCGACCTCTGTAGTCCTCGATGCAAGCCAATAGCTCTGGGAGTCGTGATAGGGGGAGTGCGGGCCGGTGAGTTACCCGTGGTGTCTTGATCGAGCCATCGAGGTCGTGAGCCGGGTTCGCCGTGATCAGTCGCAGCCGTTTGGCTTCACGCATGATGCTTTGCAGGTAGTTCTTGATCCTGAGCGCCACGTCGATCGTGCCGCGCTTCGTCACGGCTTCCAGTGGCTGCATGAGGTCGTGGGTGTCCAGCTCAACGATTGCTCTGGCACCGATTAAAGGGAACACGTGGGTTTTCAATCGGCTGAGCACTGTCTTGGCGTGGCCGGGCGCCCACTTGGGCACCATGCTGGCGTGCCAGTCGAGCGCAACGCTTTCGAAGGTCCGACCGTTGATCACGGCCTGAGTCTTGGTTTGTTGCTTGTACTGGATGGGATCTATGCCGTTGGCGAGCTGCTGTTTGATCTCGAAGCGCTTGCGGCGTGCGTCGCCTAGCCCGACCACCGGATAGCTGCCGAGGGCGGTCAGGCCTTCGCGGCCATCAGGTTTCACGTACCTGAGTCGCCAGCCTTTGCGGCCGTTGGGTTGCACAAGCAGGTAAAGACCGTCGCCGTCGAAGAGCTTGTATTCGCGCTCTTTGGGCTTTGCCGTGCGACAGGCGGTGTCTGTAAGCGGGGCAGTGGTGCGGGCCATAAGGGTAGTCTCCGATATCGAAACGGACCTCTATCCTTAAAACTACCCTTATTAGCGCTGGCTACCCTCGGAATCCGACGGAACGCCAAAACGAAAAAACCCGCCAGAAAGCGGGTTTTTCGGGGGTTCCAGAGATTTTGAAAGCTTTCTATGGAACCTTGAATGGTGCCGGCACCAGGAGTCGAACCCGGGACCTACTGATTACAAGTCAGTTGCTCTACCAACTGAGCTATACCGGCGTGTTAGGGCGACGATTATAGCGATTGGCGGGGTTCTGTAAACCCCTGAAATCTGACTATTTTTGCGCGGGGTTTCTGGGGCGGGCAGGGCTTGCTGCCGCTTGGTCGGTCATGGCGGTCTGGAGCCGGGCTAGATCGCCAGGCTCTCCACCTCGCCGCTGTCCACGCCCAGGGCGGCGCTGAGGGTGGCCGAGGAGCAGGGCGTGGCGATGCAGGCTACCGGGGACGCCACTTCCTTGGTCTCGGCCACGGGGGCTGGGGCCTTCGATGCGATAGTCGATCAGTCGCTCCGGGACGCCACCGACTCGGCCAGGATGCACAGCAGTTCGAACATCAGGGTCGCGCCTGCCAGGGCGGTGGCGCCGCCGAGGTCGAAGGGCGGCGAGACTTCCACCACGTCGGCACCCACCAGGTTCAGGCCGCGTAGGCCGCGGATCATCTGCTGGGCCTGCAGGGTGGTCATGCCGCCGATTTCCGGGGTGCCGGTGCCGGGGGCGAAGGCCGGGTCGAGCACGTCGATGTCGAAGCTGATGTAGGTCGGCTCATCGCCGACCACGCGTCGGGCTTCGGCCAGGGTCGCCTCGACGCCCAGGTCGGCGAACTCCTCCATGTGGATCACGCGGATTCCGCAGTCCTTGGCGAAGTCTTCGTCGTCGGCCGAGTAGATCGAGCCACGGATGCCGATCTGCACCGTGCGCCTGGGGTCCAGCAGGCCTTCTTCGATGGCCCGGCGAAAGGGTGTGCCGTGGGTGTAGAGGTTGTCGCCGAAGTAGCGGTCGTTGGTATCGGAGTGGGCATCGAAGTGCACCATGCCGATCGGCCGCTGGCGGGCCAGGGCGCGGAAGATCGGCAGGGTCACCAGGTGGTCGCCACCCACCGACAGCGGCACGGCGCCGGCCTGGTGCAACTGGCTGAAGAAGCCTTCGATCTGTTTCAGCGAGTCCAGCAGGTCGATGGGATTGACCGGCGCGTCGCCCAGGTCGCCGACCCGCACCAGGTCATAGGGGGCGATACGGCTGACGTGGTGCACCTTGCGCATCAGGCTCGACTGGTTGCGCACTTCCCGTGGCCCATGACGGGCGCCGGCGCGGTTGGTGGTGCCGCCATCCCAGGGCACTCCGACCAGGGCGATCTGCACCTGCGCGGGGTCGTCGAACAGGGGCAGGCGCATGAAGCTGGGAATGCCGGCGAAGCGCGGGACCAGGGCGGCGTCCACCGGTTGCGGGAAAGACGTGGGCATGGGCGGTTCCTCATTCTGGATACAGGGGGTCATTCGGTGGTACTGGGCAGGGCCGGTGCCGGCTGGCTCAGCAGGCTGACGGCGACGAAGGTCAGCAGGCTGGCGCCCAGGCCGTAGTAGATCGGGGTGTTGGCCAGGATGCCGTCGCGGGCCATGAAGCCGATCACGGTCAGGCTGCCGCTGATCATGCAAGCGATGGCGCCATGGGCCGAGGCCCGGCGCCAGAGCAGGGCTCCGATGATCGGCACCAGCAGGCTGCCCACCAGCAGGTTGTAGGCGATGCTCAGGCCCGCGATCACGTCGTTGACCAGGCAGGCCATCACCAGCATCGCCACCCCCAGGCCCAGGGTGATCCAGCGGCTGGTGGACAGGTGATTCCCCCGGCCCCGGGTCAGGAAGCGGCTGTAGATGTCTTCCTTGAGCACCGTGGCCGAGGCCAGCAGGCAGGCGCTGGCGGTGGACATGATGGCGGCCAGGGCGGCGGCCACCACCAGCCCGCGCAACCCGGCGGGCAGCACGCTGCGGGTGACTTCGGCGAAGGCGTTCTCGGCCACCGCCAGGTCTGGTAGCAGCAGCTTGGCGGCGGCCCCCACCAGGGCGCAGGCGGCGCCGTAGAACATGCAGTAGACCCCGGCGCCGAGGCCGGCGTAGCGCACCACCTGTTCGCTGCGGGCGGTGAACAGCCGTTGCCAGATGTCCTGGCCGATCAGCGCACCGAAGAAGTACAGCAGGAAGTAGGCGAGGATGGTGTCCAGGCCGATGTTGCCCAGCTCGAAGAAGCCGGACGGCAGCCTGGCCTGCAGGGCCTCGAGGCCGCCGGCCTGGCCGACGCTCATGGGCAGCAGGACGCAGAAGATGCCCAGGGTCATGATCACGAACTGGATGATGTCGGTGAGGGTCAGCGACCACATGCCGCCGATCACCGAGTAGAAGATCACCAGGGTGCCGCCACAGAGGATCGCCGGTATGCGCGGGATGTCGAATACCACCTCGGTGATCGAGCCGATGGCGATGGTCGCGGTGACTGCCACCATCAGGTCGTAGGCCACCATCACGCAGCCGCCGATCAGGCGCGATGAAGCCTGGTAGCGCTGTTCGAGGATCTGGGTCACGGTGAACACCCGCAACTGGGCGATCTGCCGGGACAGCACCAGGCTCAGGACGATGATCCCCAGGCCCAGCATGAACACCAGCCACAACCCGGAGATTCCGTAGCTGTAGCCCAGGCGCACCGAACCGATGGTGGAGGCTCCGCCGAGCATCACCGCCGACAGGGTGCCCAGGTACAGTGCCGGCCCCAGGCGCCGGCCGGCCACCAGGAAGTCGTCCTGGTTCTTCACTTTGCGCATGCCCCACCAGCCGAGGCCGGCCATCAGCAGGACATAGACCAACATCACCGCGTAATCGAGTGCCATGACGAATGCTCCCTGGTTGTTCTTGTTGTTCAGGTAGATGGCCGCAGAGTAGGCGGGTGGCTGGCCGCGGTACATCCCGGCGGGCACAAGCTGGCTTGCGTTTTCGCGCAAGTGGTCGGGCGCCCTGGTTGTACGCCGCCCACCCTGGAGCCTGCGCGATACCTGCCGATAGCCTGCCCGGGCCATGAGGCGAAACCAGTTCAAGGGAAGCAACGATGAGTGTCAGAAATCTCGCCCTGGCAGGGCTGTTGGGACTGCTTGGCGCATGCAGCGTCAAGCCGGTGGAACCCTATTCGGAGCCACCCCTGGGAACCGCGGTCGCGCAACTGCGGGTGATCACCAACGGTGAAGTCCGGGGCGCCGCCTATGCCGGTTGCCTCCCTGACAGTCAGCGGCTGGCCAAGGCCGGGCGGTTCGTCAGCGGCCACCGGCCGAACGTCAACTACCCGCAGTTCCCCGAGGTCCCACGGCAGATCGACATGCTGGCGCGGTTCGCCCCGAAGCTGCCGGATTACCCGGGGGCCATCCGCCGGGGCGAAGGTGACTACTCCGAGGTCGTCACCGAATACCGGGTGCCCGCCGGACGCCCGTTCCTGCTGGACGGTGGTGGTGTGGCGGCAGGGGGCTCCGTCAACACCTATCGCACCTGCCCGCAGGTGCAGAAGGTGGTGGTGTTCGAGCCGGGCAAGAGCTACGAAGCCTACGTCGGCCTGAACTACATTCCGGTGGCCGGCGGCGAAGTGGAGGCGATGTGTGTGTTCACCGTGTACCAGCTGCTGCCCCTGAGCAAACCGGGAGCCAGCATGCCTTTGGCGCTCCCGACCACTCAGCCGGCACAGCAACGCTGCTCCGGCCTGTGAGGGAATGACGCCCGGGCCCGTCGCGGGGACGGCCCGGGCCGTGCTGGCCTAGGTCGGTTGACCCGCAGCGATGGCCTGGCGCACCAGCGGATGCAGCTCGCTCTGCTGTTGCTGCTGGTGCCAGGTCAACAGCTCCTGGCGCATGGCCGGGGTCCAGAACAGCTGCATGTGGTTGCGCACGCTGAGCATGGCCTGGGCCTGATCCGGCTCGTTGGCGAAGTACGCAGCGATCTGGTTGGCCATCTTGACCAGGTTGGCGGTGCTCATCGGCGCACCTCCGCCTTGCCGCCCCGGGACCGGTCGCGGGCGTGCAGCAGGCGCTGCTGTTCGTCGCTGAAGGCCTGGTAGCGCTTCTGCCATTCGGACGGATGGTAGACCCGGCTGACCTCCACCGCCGTGACCTTGTACTCCGGACAGTTGGTGGCCCAGTCGGAGTTGTCGGTGGTGATCACGTTGGCGCCCGATTCGGGGAAGTGGAAGGTGGTGTAGACCACCCCCGGCGCCACCCGCTCGGTCACCCGGGCCCGCAACACCGTCTGCCCGGCGCGGCTGCCGATGCCCACCCAGTCGCCTTCGCCGATGCCCCGGCTCTCGGCGTCGGTGGGGTGGATCTCCAGGCGGTCCTCGGCGTGCCAGGCGACGTTCTCGGTGCGCCGGGTCTGGGCGCCGACGTTGTACTGGCTGAGGATGCGCCCGGTGGTCAGCAGCAGCGGATAGCGGCCGTTGACCTTCTCGTCGGTGGGCACGTAGCCGGTGAGCATGAAGCGCCCCTTGCCACGCACGAACTCGTCGATGTGCATGGTCGGCGTACCATCCGGTGCCTGGGCGTTGCACGGCCACTGCAGGCTGCTTTGGCGGTCCAGGGCGGCGTAGCTGACGCCGGTGAAGGTCGGCGTCAGGCGGGCGATCTCGTCCATGATCTGCGACGGATGTTCGTAGTGCATCGGGTAGCCCAGGGCCGCCGCCAGGGCCAGGGTGCCCTCCCAGTCGGCCTTGCCGCCCAGCGGCTGCATGACCTTGCGAACCCGCGAGATGCGGCGCTCGGCGTTGGTGAAGGTGCCGTCCTTTTCCAGGAACGAGGCGCCCGGCAGGAACACGTGGGCGAACTTGGCGGTTTCGTTGAGGAAGATGTCCTGCACCACCACGCATTCCATGGCCGACAGGGCGGCAGTCACGTGCTGGGTGTTGGGGTCGCTCTGGGCGATGTCTTCGCCCTGGCAGTACAGGCCCTTGAAGCTGCCGCCCAGGGCCGCCTCGAACATGTTGGGAATGCGCAGGCCCGGGTCGGGTTGCAGGGTGACGTTCCAGGCCTGCTCGAACTCCTGGCGCACGGTCTGGTTGGAGATGTGCCGGTAGCCCGGCAGCTCGTGGGGGAAGGAGCCCATGTCGCAGGAACCCTGGACGTTGTTCTGGCCCCGCAGCGGGTTGACCCCGACCCCTTCGCGGCCGATGTTGCCAGTGGCCATGGCCAGGTTGGCGATGCCCATCACCGAGGTGCTGCCCTGGCTGTGCTCGGTGACGCCCAGGCCGTAGTAGATCGCCGCGTTGCCACCGGTGGCGTACAGACGGGCGGCGGCGCGGATGTCGGCGGCGGGCACGCCGCAGATCACGCCCAGCACCTCTGGCGAGTTGTCCTCACGGCTGACGAAGGCGCGCCACAGGGCAAAGGCCTCGGGCTCGCAGCGGGCCTCGACGAATGCCTCGTCCACCAGGCCCTCGGTGACGATCACGTGGGCCAGGGCGTTGAGCATGGCCACGTTGGTGCCCGGGCGCAGGGCCAGGTGCAGCTCGGCGCGGGCATGGACCGAGTCCACCAGGTCGATGCGCCGTGGGTCGATGACGATCAGCCGCGCCCCTTCACGCAGGCGGCGCTTGAGCTGGGAGCCGAACACCGGGTGGGCGTCGCTGGGGTTGGCGCCCATCACCAGGATCACGTCGGCCTGCATCACCGAATCGAAGCTCTGGGTCCCGGCGGATTCCCCCAGGGTCTGCTTCAGGCCATAGCCGGTGGGGGAATGGCAGACCCGGGCGCAAGTGTCGACGTTGTTGTTGCCGAAGGCGGCCCGCACCAGTTTCTGCACCAGGTAGGTTTCCTCGTTGGTGCAGCGGCTGGAAGTGATGCCGCCGATGGAGTCGCGCCCGTACTTGAGCTGGATGCGCCGCAGCTCGCTGGCAGCGTAGGTCACGGCCTCGTCCCAGCTGACTTCCTGCCACGGGTCGCTGATGTGCTTGCGGATCATCGGCTTGGTGATGCGGTCCGGGTGGGTGGCATACCCCCAGGCGAAGCGGCCCTTGACGCAGGAGTGGCCGTGGTTGGCGTGGCCGTTCTTGTCCGGGACCATGCGCACCAGTTGGTCGCCCTTCATCTCGGCGCGGAACGAACAGCCCACGCCGCAGTAAGCGCAGGTAGTAATCACTGCCCGCTCCGGCTGGCCCAGTTCCACCACGCTCTTTTCCATCAGGGTCGCGGTGGGGCAGGCCTGCACGCAGGCGCCGCAGGACACGCATTCGGAGTCCAGGAAGTTGTCGCCGCCGGCCGCCGCCACGCGGGATTCGAAACCCCGGCCGCTGATGGTCAGGGCGAAGGTGCCCTGGGTTTCCTCGCAGGCGCGCACGCAGCGGTTGCAGACGATGCACTTGCTCGGGTCGTAGTCGAAGTAGGGGTTGGAGCTGTCCTTCTGGTCGCTCAAGTGATTGGCGCCCTCATAGCCGTAGCGCACTTCGCGCAGGCCCACCTGGCCGGCCACGGTCTGCAGCTCGCAGTTGCCGTTGGCCGAGCAGGTCAGGCAGTCCAGCGGGTGGTCGGAGATGTACAGCTCCATCACGTTGCGGCGCAGGCTCGACAGCTTCGGCGTTTGCGTATGCACCACCATGCCTTCGCTGACCGGGGTGGTGCAGGAGGCCGGGTAGCCGCGCATGCCGTCGATTTCCACCAGGCACATGCGGCACGAGCCGAAGGCTTCCAGGCTGTCGGTGGCGCAGAGCTTGGGAATGCTGGTGCCCAGCAGGGCCGCGGCGCGCATCACCGAGGTGCCCTGGGGCACGCTGATGCTGCGCCCGTCGATGTTCAGGCTGACCTGCACCTGGCTGTCGCGGGCCGGGGTGCCCAGGTCCACGGCGTTGAGGTCGATGTCCTTGGCGGGGTCGAAGAGAGTGATCATTGGTCGGCCTCCGAGGGTTGCAGACCGAAGTCGGCAGGGAAGTGCTTGAGGGCGCTGGCCACCGGGTAGGACGTCATGCCGCCCAGGGCGCACAGCGAGCCGTATTGCAGGGTGTCGCACAGGTCCTTGAGGATCAGTGCCTGGTGCTGGCGTTCTTCGGTTCCGGGGGCCGCGAGCAAACGGTCGATGACCTCCACGCCACGGGTCGAACCGATGCGGCACGGGGTGCACTTGCCGCAGGATTCCTCGGCACAGAACTGCAGGGCGAAGCGCGCCATGCGGGCCAGGTCCAGGCTGTCGTCGGCCACCACCACGCCGCCGTGGCCGAGCATCGCGCCGATGGCGGCGAAGGCCTCGTAGTCCAGCGGTGTATCGAACTGTGCAGGTGGCACCCAGGCGCCAAGGGGGCCACCGACCTGGGCCGCTTTCAGTGGCCTGCCGCTGGCGGTGCCGCCGCCGTAGTCGTGCACCAGCTCGCCCAGGGTCAGGCCGAAGGCCCGTTCCACCAGGCCGCCCTGGCGGATATTGCCCGCCAGTTGGAAGGGCATGGTGCCCAGGGAACGGCCCATGCCGTAGTCGCGATAGAACGGCGCGCCCCTGGCCAGGATCAGCGGCACCGAGGCCAGGGTCAGCACGTTGTGCACCAGGGTCGGCTGGCCGAACAGGCCTTGCAGCGCCGGGATCGGCGGCTTGGCGCGGACGATCCCGCGCTTGCCTTCCAGGGAGTCGAGCAGTGCAGTTTCCTCGCCGCAGATGTAGGCCCCGGCGCCGACCCGTACTTCCAGGTCGAAGGGCTGGCCGCTACCGGCGACGTTGACCCCCAGGTAGCCGGCATCCCGAGCGATCTCCAGGGCTGCGCGCAGGGTCTGTACGGCCTGTGGATACTCCGAGCGCACATAGATATAGCCAAGGCTGGCGCCGACGGCGATGCCGGCGATGGCCATGCCCTCGATCAGCAGGAAGGGATCACCTTCCATCAGCATGCGGTCGGCGAAGGTCCCGGAATCGCCCTCGTCGGCGTTGCATACCACGTACTTCTGTTGCGGCGGGGTCTCGCGCACGGTGCGCCACTTGATCCCGGCGGGGAAGGCCGCGCCGCCCCGGCCGCGCAGGCCGGAGTCGAGCACCGTGGCGACGGTCTGTTCGCCGCCCAGGGCAATGGCGCGTTCCAGGCCGGCGAAACCGCCATGGGCCCGATAGTCCTCCAGGGACAACGGCCGGGTGATGCCGGCGCGAGCGAACAGCAGGCGCTGCTGGCTCTTCAGGTAGGGAATCTGTTCCACCAGGCCCAGGGCCAGGGGGTGGCCGGCCGGCTCGGCTTGCAGGGCGTCCAGCAGCGACGGCACGTCGGCGACGCTCACCGGGCCGAAGCCCAGGCGCCCGTCCGGGGTGTCGATTTCCAGCAGCGGCTCCAGCCAGTACAGGCCACGGGAGCTGGTGCGTTGCAGTTGTAGCGACAGCTGGCGCTGGCCGGCCTGGGCGAGGAGGGCGTCGGCCACTGGGTCGGCACCCACGGCGCGGGCCAGGGAGTCACAGGACAGATAGAGGTTGGCCATCATGCATCCTCCCGGCAGCTGTCCAGCAGGGCATCCAGGCGTTCGGCACTGAGCCGGGCATGCAACTGGCCGTCCAGCTCCAGGGCCGGCGAGCAGGCGCACGCCCCCAGGCAGTACACCGGCCGCAGGCTGATGCGGCCATCGGCGCTGCTGCCGTGGTCATCCAATTGCAGGCGTTCGCGCAGCTGCGCGGCCAGTTGCTCGGCCCCACGGCTCTGGCAGGACTCGGCCCGGCACAGGCGCAGGATGTGCCGCGCTGGCGGCGCGGTGCGAAAGTCATGGTAGAAGCTGATCACTCCGCGCACTTCGGCCTGGCTCTGGTTGAGCCCATGGGCGATTTCGGGGATGGCCAGGTCGGGGATGTAACCCAGGGTTTCCTGGATCTGGTGGAGCAGCGGCAACAGTGCCCCGGGAACGTCCTTGTGGCGCTCCAGCAGGGTGTGGATCACAGACAGGTGCAACGTTTCATCAGGCATACAGCATTCCTCACGGTCACGGACACACCTGGTGGTTGTCGGTTGTCCGAAAGTCTCGGCTGCGGCTCTGCTTGCCACGTCACGGTAGCGCGGCGATCTGGCCGGTAGCCATGCACCCTGAATGGGCATCTTGTCGTACCCGGCGCGGTCATGGCCGCGCCTGTCCAGAGCATAAAGGGCAGCTTGACACGCTGCCTCTGATTGATCCGCACGAAAGCGACTTGCTCAGTTCCGAATACGACCACTCATTGAGTCTAGAAGAGGCCAGCAAGCCCGTGGGGACGAGCCGCGCACTATGGAACGAAACCCGGTGGTCCAGACGTGACCTCGGTCAGCTCAGAAGCGAATAGCCAGAGAGGTTGGCACTGTGGCGAGGGAGCTTGCTCCCGCTCGGGCGCGCAGCGGCCGTAGAGCCTGAGCCAGCGGTCCGTCGGTTGGAACCGGGACTCAGCCATCGGGCTGGCGTTGCCAGCCAGCGGGAGCAAGCTCCCTCGCCACAAAAGGATGGGTCAGGAGCGGGCGCGGCGCTGGGCGTAGTACTGCAAGGCCAGGCGACCGACGAGCACCAGCAGGGTCAGGCTGATCAGTAGCACGGAAATGGCCGCCACGCTGGGGTCGACGTTGTCCCGCAGCCCGCTCCAGATCCGCCGGGGCAGGGTGTTGACGTCGACGCTGGTGATGAACAAGGTCACTGCCACCTCTTCCCAGGACAGGGCGAAGCCCAGCAGCGCGGTGGAGAAGATCCCCAGCTTCAGGTTTGGCAGTATCATCAGGAAGGTGGTCTGCATCAGGCTGGCGCCCAGGTTGCGCGAAGCCAGTTCGATGCGCCGGTCCA
Source organism: Pseudomonas sp. L5B5 (assembly GCF_020520285.1). NCBI lineage: Bacteria > Pseudomonadati > Pseudomonadota > Gammaproteobacteria > Pseudomonadales > Pseudomonadaceae > Pseudomonas > Pseudomonas sp. L5B5. Next base: position 3,808,901 of record NZ_CP084742.1, on the reverse strand, counting down.
CCTGGCTCAGCGCCACCAGCATGGTCACCACGCCATAGGGCACCACCATCACCACGTGAGCGATCACCACCCCCGGCAGGCTGTCATAGCCCCAGCCGGGAGCGATCTGTCCCAGCCGGGTCTCCATGAAGTACAGCACCAGGGCCGAAATCACCGGCGGGATCGCCATCGGCAGCAGCACCAGGCCGATCAGCAGCGTCGCCAGGCGGGAGCGCAGGTACCAGATGCCCAGGCTGAAACTCACCGCCAGCAAGGTGGCGATCAGGCTGGTGGCCGTGGCGATGACCAGGCTCTGGCCGATGCTCGACAGCCAGTCGGGGTTGCTCAGCAATGCCTCGTAGTGGCGCAGCGACCAGTTGCCCTCGGGCATCGACAGGTAGCGCTTGGCGGTGAAGGACACCGGGATCACCGTCAGCAACGGGAACAGCATGAAGGCCATGGCAATCACGGCGATCAGCCGGGTGCTCAGGGCAGTGCGATGTGTATTCATAGTGACCTCAACCCACCAGTCGATTGACACGGGTAATGCGCATCAGCAGCCAGATCAGCGCGCTGACCAGGGCCAGCAGCACCAGGCTCAGGGCCGCGCCCAGCCCCCAGTTGCTGGTCTGGAACATCTGCAGGAACACGTACTCGGCGATCATCACCGTCTGCCCGCCGCCCAGCAGCACAGGGGTAATGAAGAAGCCCAGGCAGAACACGAAGACCATGATGAAGGCCCCCAGCAGCCCCGGCAGGGTCTGCGGCAGCAGCACCTGCCAGAAGGTTCGCAAGGCCCCGGCGCCTAGCCCGCGGGAAGCCAGCAGCACGCGCTGGTCAAGCTGGCGCATGCTCGACAGCAGCGGAAACAGGGCGTAGGGGATCATGAAGTGGAGCATGCCGATCACCACCCCCAGCTCGTTGCGGGTCAGTTGCAGGGGATGATCGATCCAGCCCAGGGACAGCAGGCTGTCGTTGACCACGCCATTGCTGCGCAGGGCGATCAGCCAGCCGAAGGCGCGGACCAGCACCGAGATCCAGAACGGGATGAACACGCAGATTTCCACCATGCGCTGCCAGAACGGCGGGCTGAACACCCAGCAGTAGGCCAGCAGGTAGCCGATCGCCAGGGCCAGCAGGCTGACGGTCAGGCACAGGCGCAGGGTGCGCAGCAGCATGTCGTGGATCGCCGGGTCCGTGGCGATGCGCTGGTACTGCTCGATGCCGGGCTCGGGCAGGGTGAAGCTCCAGCTCACCACGCCCACGAACGGCAGCAGGTAGAACAGCACCAGCAACAGCGGCAGGGGCACCAGCAGCAGGCTGCGTTCCAGGCGCGCGGTTTGGGTCGCACTCATGGTCGGCGCCTCACTTGGACAGGTGGGTGAGGTACTGCTCCAGGGTGCTGGAGTAGTGATCGGCGTACCACTGGGTATCGAGGAAAATCTGCTTTTTCATGTTGGCTTCGGAGGCGCAGTTGATCTCCCGCTGCTCGGCGCTCATCAGTTGCTGGGTCGCGGCATTGGACGGGCCGTTGCCCAGGGTCTCGAATAACTTCAACTGGCCGGCCGGCTGCAGGGCATGCTGGATGAACTGCATGGCTGGGGCGGCTCCGGCCGGATTGTCGCGCAGCACACCCCAACTGCTGGCATTGAGGAATGCGTTGTCGAAGCCCCACTGGATGCGTCCATCGCTGTCTTCATGGAGCAGGGTGGCGCGGGTGTGCCAGATGGCGCCCATGCTGGCTTCGCCTTCGATCATCAACTGCTGGCTTTCGGCGCCCGACCCCCAGAACGACAGGACATGGGGCTTGAGTTCGTCGATCTTGCGCAGGGCCCGGGGCACGTCCAGCGGGTACAGTTGTTCGGCCGCCACGCCATCGGCCAGCAGGGCGGCTTCGAGCATGCCGTTCATCCACTTGTAGAGGGTGCGCTTGCCGGGGAATTTCTCCACGTCCCAGAAATCTGCCCAGTTCCTGGGGCCGCTGTCACCGAACTTCTGGCTGTCCCAGGCCAGTACATAGCTGAACAGGTAACCGGCAATCCCATGTTCATGGGACAACGCCGGTGCCACCAGGTCCCGTTGCACCACGCTGTAGTCCAGGGGCTGCAGGACCTTGTCGCGGCCCAGGGTCATGGCGCTATAGCTGTCCACATCCACCACGTCCCAGCTGGGCCGGCCGCTGGCCAGCTGCGAACGGATGGCCCCTTCGGTGGGGCCGGTGCCATCGATGCGCACCGGGATGCCGGTGCTCTTGGTGAAGCTGTCGGTCCAGGCTGTGCGAAACGCGTTCAGTGCATCGCCGCCCCAGTTGACCAGCACCAGGGGCTTGTCCGCCGACCAGCTGATGCCGCTGCGCAAGGCCAGGGGCACGGCCGCCAGCAGGCCCATGGCCTGGACGAAGGTGCGGCGGCTGACTTGCCCGCCGCGGGCTTTTTCGATGAGGATTTCAATGCAGTCGCGCTGATGGTGCTGGCTCATGGGGCAAGTCCTCGCAAGGCCGGTGTTCGAGGCGCCGGCCGTTGATTGTTGTTGTTCTGTACGAAAACCGGGGTGGTGATCCTTTGTAGGAGCGAAGCGTGCTCGCGATGGTCGTGAACGTTACGGGATCAACGCAGCGCTCTGCAGCCCATCGCGGGCAAGCCTCGCTCCTACAATTGCCTGACTGATCGCGGGGCTCAGGCTTCCAGCAGGAAGCTGTGGCGCACCGGCCAGCTCAGCCAGACCGGGGTGCCGCTGGGCAAGCGGGCGCCGGGATGGTCGCCGGGCACCGAAAGGTTCACCGGCGCCAGTTCCGGGCTGATGTTCAGGGCCAGATGGGTGCTGGAACCCTGGTAGACCCGCTCGCCCATGTGCGCCGGCAGCACGTTGTGCTCGCCCGGCAGCGGGCGTTCGGTATGCAGCGTCATGTGCTCGGGGCGCACCGCCAGCAGTTGCGGCTGGCTGCTCAACACACCGGGTAGCGCAGCGTGCAGCGCGGTGTCGGCGCAACGGCCGCTGGCCTGGTTGCCGCTGCGGGAAATGCCCTGCAGGGGGAACAGGTTCATCTTGCCGAGGAATTCGGCGACGAAGCGGTTGCGTGGCCGATCGTAGATCTCTTGCGGGGAGTCGATCTGCGCCAGGCGGCCCTGGTTGAAGATGGCGATGCGGGTCGACAGGGCCAGGGCTTCGCCCTGGTCGTGGGTGACGAACACGAAGCTGGTGCCGACCTGGCGGTGGATGCGCTGCAGTTCGGCCTGCAGCTGTTCGCGCAGGTTCTTGTCCAGGGCCGAGAGCGGTTCGTCGAGCAGCAGCATCTCTGGCTCGAACACCAGGGCCCGGGCAATGGCCACCCGTTGCTGCTGGCCGCCGGAAAGCTCGGAGGGTTTCTTGTGCAGGTGGGCGCCCAGGCCCACGACTTCGAGGATGTGCTTGACCCGGCGCTGGCGCTCGTCGGCCTTCACCCCGCGGATGCGCAGCGGATAGGCGACGTTGTCGGCCACGCTCATGTGCGGAAACAGTGCATAGCCCTGGAACACCATGCCGTAGTTGCGCTTTTCCGCGGGGCGCCGGCTGATGTCGACGCCACGTTCCATGAGCTTGCCGGCGCTGGGGGAAAGGAAGCCTGCGAGGATCATCAGCAGGGTGGTCTTGCCGGACCCGGAGGGGCCCAGGAGGGTGAGGAATTCGCCTTGGCGAACGTCGAGGTCAATGCCATCCAGGGCGGTGAAGCTGCCGTAGTACTGGCTGATTCCCTGGGCGCTGAGTTGAGTCGAAGGACTGCTGGACACTACAGAGTTCTCCTGCGAAACCCGACCTGCGCTGTGGAATTTTTATTGTTGGAACAGCAGGCGGTCGGCTCATTATTGGCAAAAGCAACGCCACATCAATGGAATAATTTTTGCCTCATTGGTGAGTGAAATTATCCATTGGCCAGCAGGCGCAGACCTGTCGTCCGGAGCTCAGGGCTCGTTCGGCAGATGGTCGATGATGCCCTGGGCGCTGGTCTGCAGCTGGTTCTTCAGCCAGGCGCCGAAGGCCTGGACCACCGGCCGTTCGGCCTTGGCCGGATCAATCACCAGGAAGTAGCCGCGCCGGGCGTTGATGGCGATGTCGAATGGGCGCACCAGCAGGCCCCGGGCCAGGGCATCGCCGCTGAGCAGGTTGTCGCCGATGGCCACGCCCTGGGCAGCGATGCACGCCGACTGGGCACAGTGGGCATCGGAGAAGGTGATGCCGCTGTCGGCGTCTACCCGGCTGGCCCCGGCGGCGGCCAGCCAGACCCGCCAGTCGCTGGTGTCGCTCATGTGGATCAGCGGGAAGTCCTTGAGATCGTGTGCGGTCTTCAGGCCACCGATGCTGTTGATCAGGCGCGGGCTGCATACCGGCGAGAAGCGCAGGGTGACGATCTGCTCCACCAGCAGCCCCGGCCAGTCGCCGATGCCGTAGGCGATGAACAGGTCGGCCTCGGGGTCGCTGGTGTCCTCCTGGGAGCGAGGACTGACCACCTGCAACTGGACCTGGGGATATTGGCGCAGGAACCCGTTGATGTGGTTGCACAGCCAGAAGCTGGCGAATCCGGGGTTGCAACTGATGCGCAATTTGCCGGACACCGCCGGGCCATCGAACAACCGGCCGGCATCCTGGATATCAGCGAGGATGCGCCGCACTTCGCGGGCATAGCACTGGCCCTGGTAGGTCAGGCCGATGCCGCGTCCGACCCGTTCGGTCAGGGCGAAACCCAGGCCCTGCTCCAGGCTGATGATCTGGTGGCTGATGGCGCTGCGGGTCAGGCTCAGTTGCTCGGCCGCAGCGGTCACGCTGCCCAGCCGGGCGACCGCGTCGAGGGCGCGCAAGGCGGTGATCGAGGGATATCGCATACAACCTCCGGATCGGCTGGACCTGTCTTCGCGGGTGTGGGCTGCGCGCCCCGAGCGGCATGGCGCGTGGCGCAGTATGGGCCGGGATGCTCCTTGACTGGTCAATTTTCTTTGACATTGGCGGCGAAATAATTCGATTGATGTGATCTGTGCTTCACCAATACTGGGCCCCGATCCGGCCCGCAGCCGACCGGACCATTCCCATAACAACAGCAGGTCCGAGAGGTCCGGCGAGCGTCGATGCGCCCCGGCCGTGAACGATCGGAACCTGGATAATCAGGAGTGCCGTGGATGTCTCGCTACAAGGAATTCGCGTTGGATTGGGTTGAACGCCACCGTCAGCAACTGTCGGACTGGCACCAGATCATCTGGCATTACGCCGAGCCGGCGTTCCGTGAATACAAGTCCAGTGCCTGGTACGTGGCGCTGCTGGAAGCCGAGGGGTTCACTGTCGAACGCGCCAGCGGCGGCATGCCCACCGCTTTCTGCGCCACCTTCACCCAGGGCCGGGGCCCGTTGCTGGCCACCTATGGCGAGTACGACGCGGTGCCTGGCAACTGCCAGGCGGCCACTACCCGTAAACAACCGCGCGACGGCCTGTCGCGCTTCGCTCCGGGGCACACCGACCCGCACTCGGCCCTGGGCATCAGTGCCCTGGGCGGGGCCCTGGCGGCCAAGGCGACCATGGTGGAATTCGGCCTGCAGGGCAGCATCAGGTTCTTTGGCGAGCCGGCGGAAAAGCTCCGTGCCTCCAAGCCCGTGCACGCCGCCAAGGGTTACTACGACGACCTGGATGCCGCGATCAGCTTCCACCCCACCTACATGCTGCCGCTGAACAACACCACCACCTGGGACACCCACTGCGGCATCGCCTACGCCTATATCTACAGCTTCACCTGCGAGGACCCGCAGAACTGGATCGCCGCCGATCGCTACAGCCCGATCCCGCAGAATCACCTGGCCGCCCGGGCGCCGGGGGCCAACGATGCGCTGGTGCACTTCTACACCCTGAATGAGAGTCTGCGTCGCTCGACCCTGCCGTTCACCGGCCTGTGGAGCTACAACGAGGCGATCCTCACGGCCGGCCAGGCCACGGCCGACAACCTGCCGCCGCACCTGGCGCAGATCCAGTACTTGCTGCGCTGCGACTCCATCGAGCAGGCCGAGACCATCTCCCAGGTGATGGACAACAACGCTGCGGCAGCGGCCATGGCCACCGGCTGCCGGTGGAAAAAGACCTGGGTGTGCAAGTCTCGGGGCGGCCTGCCCAACCATGTCATGGCCCAGGCCACCTACGACAACCTGGCGGCGGTGGGCGCCCCGCAGTGGGACGAGGAGGCCCGGGAGATTGCCCGCGAGATCCAGCGCAATCTCGGCCTTGCGGCCATGGATCGGCCGTTCCTGCCGGCCACCGAGGCGTTGATCGAACCCCAGGAATGCGAGCGCCAGATGCGCCTGCAGATGCCCGCCTGGCAGAACTACCTGACGTCCGACGATTACCCGGAATACACCTGGCATTGCCCCACGGTGCGCCTGCTGGTGGCTCGACCGATGCTCAGCGCGCCTGCGGGGGTTGTCTATCCGGATTGGGTGTCCAACGCCCTGGGAGGGATTCGCCAGACGATCGACCCGATGATCGAGGTGGCGGCCAAGACCATCGCCGCGACCCTGGTCGACCTGCTCACTGACGAGGCGTTGCTGGCGGCGGCCAAGGCTGAGTTCGTCGAGCGTACCGGCGGCGGGATCGGTGGCAGCCGCTGGCAGGCGCCGTTGCTGCCCGCGGACTTCCAGGTGCCCCACGACTTCCGCTGGCCGGAGTACATCCGCACGGCGCGAGGTGAAGACTGGTGGATTCCGGCACGAGCCGACGAGTAGTCCAGGTGCCCGGGCGAGGGGCGTTATATCCGTTCGCTCGGGTGTTTATGCACAACCGATGGGTTGGCGGGGTCGCAAAATGCCGGATATGCGTACCCATTCTCATCTTTTTGCAACTGGCTGTTTTTTCGATGGTTTATTTTGTGAGCAAAAAATGACCAGTTGCGGATTGCGCTTGCGCATCCAGCAATACCTGGCTTTCTCAAGATTCCATCAACAGACTTATCCACAGGCTGCGACGCCCAGTCGCAGAGGTATGCAGCCTGCTCGTCAAGCCGATGGCGCTGGGCCGCCGGGAGGCTCGATCGAGCACGCTGTACTCATGCCTGTGTGATGTGTCGAGGCCGGAACCTACTCGGTCCTTGTGGCCGGAATGGACAGTTCATGACGAAACAGGTTGTGCGGATCAATGGCGGCCTTGAGGTTGGCAAGCTTGGTGATGAGCTCGGAATTCCAGCCGTAGTACAGGTTCAGCCAGTTGGGGTCTAGCGCGCCGCTGTCGGTGTACTTCATGTCGACATCGGGGTAGTTGATGTAGCAGCCATCGTAGGCAGGTCGTTGCGGCTTGCCGCCGTGCACGGCAGTGAAGATGTTGCGAATCCAGGCCAACTGCACCCCGTCCTCGGCGGCATGAGTCCAATAGGTCTGGTATTGGGCTTTAAGCAGCGAGCTGCGTTGAGGAACAGCGGTGGTGCCCATGCCCTTTTTGTTGATCGCCCCGCCGTAGGAATCAATCTGCACCAGCGACTGGCTGAAGCGTTTGTCTGGCGTGGCTTCGGTCAAGTGCGTCAACAGCGCGTTGCAGGCCTGCTCGGAGAACTGTTCGACCTGATAGTCGGACTTGTATTTACCCCGCTGGTTGTTGCCCGAGCCGTTGATCATTTGAGTGACGTACAGCCAGTCCATCGCCGTGTGTTGAGCCGCTGTCCCTTTGAATTTCCTGCCCGCCTGCGGGTGCCTGAGCGGGGCAATGTTAGGCGCGATGAAACCGTCATGCAGGGTCGGTGTCAGGCCCGCCGCGGCATTCATCTTGTTGATGAAATCGTTGAGCGGTATGTCGTTGGCGCCGCCGACCTGGCCATTGGGGCCGGTGTACTGGATTGCCAGCACCACATGGTCGGAGGTATCCACGTGGTTGAGTTTCAACAGGGTGAACAAGCCACCGTTGCCAATGCCTTCCACCGGGCTGGTTGCGGCGGCGTCGTTATCGGCGAACCACTGCCAATAAGCTCGCAGGAAGTTCGAGAAGTTGGGAATCAGCTCTTTCCACGGGTAGGCCAGGGGAATCCAATAGGCTTTTTGCGGGGCTTGGGGCAGTTGGTCGAAGTAGTAGCCGATGATGATGCCGAAGTTGCCACCGCCGGCTCCGCAACAGGCGGTGAACAATGCCTTGTCGTTGTTTGATGGGCTATCCGCGCGAACATGCCGGAATTCCAGTTGCCGCGAGTTTTCCACCGGCACAAGAATGTCGACGCCGGTGACCCAGTCCACGGTCAAGCCCTGCAGGCGGGATAACAACCCATAACCGCCACCGCTAATATGCCCACCCACGCCGACCGAATAACATGAACCGCCAGGAATGGTGCGCCCGGCCTGCTTGTACAGTGACAGGTAGCCGTCCCAGTTCTGGTTGCCGGTCAAGGTCATGAATCGATACTTCTTGTTCCGGCTGTCCCAGGGAGAAGTGATGGATTGGCTTTCATCGTATTTCAGGCCTTTCATTTCCCCCACGTCGATAATCGCCAGGCTTTCTGCCTCGCCGTTCAACTTGTTGGAAACAAAACCCTCGTAGCAGTGGCCGCCACTGCGCACCGTGATGCGATAGCCCTCACGCAGTGCGGTATTGGCTGCCGCCAGGACTTCATCGGGTGTCGTACACACATAAATCCGCTGTGCGCCCTGTTCGATACTGGGCGGCCAACGCAGGTTGAACCCCTTCTGCAGGGTTTCGTAAGTGTGTGCCTGGTGGTCTATGACGTTCATGGATAACTCCCTGTAGGTGATGGTGAACCTGGCGACTTCCTGTCGAAACATGACGGTTCTGGTTGCGCCGGATCGGTTGCCCGAGCGCTGCTCGTGGCCAGCACGCCTAGAGACTAGTAGCTGCAACGGACTTGGTTTTTCTTTCGTGGGATCGAGTGCAACCAGCAATGGTCGATAGGCCCAACGGCGGGTTATCGGCGTTCTGCCAGTAGCAGCAGATTGCGCGGGGTCAAGGAGGCCTGGCAGAAGGTTCCCAGGCGCACGGCATAACCCTGCTCCTGGAGGAACAGCGCCCGGTCCAGTACCAGCCACAACTCCAGGGGGCGGCGGAACAGGCCGCGCAGCAGCTCCAGGTTGCGTACCTGGGCCAGGCGCTGCCAGCCGGCGGCCTCCAGCGCCGGCCAGTCTTGCGCGCCGACTGTGGACAACTGCTTGAGAGCCGCCAGGTCGCGGCAGTATTCGGCGAACGGCTTGTCCAGCCAGTGGCTGGGCAGCGAGGGGGTCGGCAGGTAGTCGTCGACCCCGGGCAACTGGCGTTGCAGCAGGTCGAAGGCCAGGCGGCGGGCCATGGAGGTGTCGCGCTGGCGGCGCACCCGGGCGCCGGCGGTCACGGTCTCGCTCATGGGCAGGGCCAGGTCATCCAGGGACAGTGTCAGGCCGCAAGCCTGGCCGGCTGTGGATAAACCCCGGTAATGGCTGGCGCCCGTGCGGTTGTAGCAGCACGGGGCGATGGCCAGCTGGCGACAGCCTGCCTGGCTGGCCAGCTGCATGAGGCGCACGTGCAGATCGCCGCAGGCGTGCAGGGCCACCGGGCTGTGCTCGACTGTCAGCTGAGCCGCCGCCGTCGTGGCCAGGACGTCCTGCTGCAGATGGGTGGCGGGCAGGCCGTGGTGGCGGCTCAATTGCTCGCCGCTGGCCACCAGCGCCGGGTCGTGCTCCAGGCAAGTCAGGCATTGCCCGTCTTGCAGCAGGCGTCGCCCGAGATGGCCCTTGCCGGAGCACCAGTCGAGCCAGTGCCCGGGGGCGCTAGCGAATTGCAGGCAGGCGGCGAAGGCCTCGATCTGCTGCCACTTGCGTCCAGGTACATCGACGCTGAGGCGCTGGCGCAGGGGCGGCAGTCCCTGGCCAGGCAACTCGGCCACGGCAGACAGGGCCCGGGAGCGCGCGGCCAGTTCGCCGAAGGGGGCCGGTGCCTGGAGCTGCTCCGGATGGTTGTGGGCGGCCTCGGCGTCTTCCAGGGAGCGCTGGCGCAGCCACAGGGCCAGCTGTGGATAGCGGGATTCCCAGGGCAGGTGCAGGTGGTGGAAGGGGCGCGGGCGCCACAGCTCCTGGTGTTCCAGGAGAAAGCCGCCCAGAGCCTGGAAGCGAGTCAGCAGGGCGGGGCCTTGGAGGGGTGGGGACATGGTGTGGCGTCCGGGGCAGGACCGCTCCCTGGCGGGAGCGGACGGGCTCAGCGTCCCTGGCAGGCGTCGACCCGCAGCCAGCGCTCCAACAGCTTGAAGGCGCGTACCAGGATGTAGGCCATCAGCAGGTAGAACAGCCCCGCGGCAAAGAAGATCTCCACCGGCAGATAGGTCCGGGCAATGATCGTCCGGGCCATGCCGGTCAGTTCCAGCAGGGTCACGGTGCTGGCCAGGGCACTGGCCTTGAGCATCAGGATCACTTCGTTGCTGTAGGCCGGCAGGCCGATGCGTGTTGCCCGCGGCAGGATGATGTAGAGCAGGGCCTTGGGCTTGGACATGCCCAGGGCCCGCGCCGCTTCGATTTCCCCGGGCGGAATGGCCTGGATCGCGCCCCGCAGGATCTCGGCGATATAGGCTGCGGTATGCAGGGTCATGGTGGCGGTGGCGCACCAGAACGGATCCCGCAGGTAAGGCCATAGCGAGCTTTCACGCACCGCATCGAACTGCGCCAGGCCGTAGTACACCAGGAACAGTTGCACCAGCAGCGGCGTACCACGGAAAAAGAAGATGTAGCAGTAGGGCACGATGCGCACGTACCACAGGCGGGACGAGCGGGCGATGCCCAGCGGGATGGCCAGCAGCAGGCCGGCGGTAACGGCGATGGCCACCAGCTCCAGGGTCAGGGTTGCGCCCTGGGCCAGCTTTGGCAGCCACTTGATGATCACTTCCCAGTTCATTGGGCGCTCCTTGCGAAGCCGCGAGCGGCGCGTTTTTCCAGGAAGTGCATGCCGATCATGGCCAGGATGGTCAGGCCCAGGTACATGAAGGCGGCGACCATGTAGAAGGTGAACGGCTGCTTGGTGACGGTCACGCCGATCTGCGCATGGCGCATGATTTCTTCCAGGCCGATCACCGACACCAGGGCGGTGTCCTTCATCAGGATCATGAACAGGTTGCCCAGGCCGGGCAGGGCGACGCGCCACATCTGCGGCATGACCAATCGCGAGAAAATCCGCCATTTGGACAGGCCCAGGGCGAGGCCGGCTTCACGGTGGCCCTTGGGAATGGCCAGGAGCGCACCCCGGAACACTTCCGTGGCATAGGCGCCAAAGCACAGGCCGAGGGCGATGACCCCGGCGCTGAAGGCGTTGAGTTCGAGGTCGGGGTTGCCGAGGAATTCTCCCAGGGCCCGCATCCCGTTTACCGTGCCGAAATAGATCAGCAGTACCCACAGCAATTCCGGAACGCCGCGTACCAACGTCGAATAGGCGCCGCCCAGCCATTGCAGCGGCTTGTAGGGCGAAGTCTTGGCCAGCGCGCCGGCCAGGCCGAGCACCAGCCCCAGGCACAGGGCCGAGAGGGCCAGTTTGACGGTCATCAGCGCGCCAGCGGCAAGCGCCGGGCCGAATCCGTAGAGGTCGAAGTTCATGGTCTAGTCATATCGCAAGGCGTTGCAGAAGTGCGGCGCACTCAGAGGAGTGCGCCGGCCAGGCAATGCAGGATCATTCGATGCTGAAAGGGAAGTACTTGTCGTTGATTTTCTTGTAGGTGCCGTCGGCCTTGATCTCGGCCAGTGCCTTGTTCAGGCGTTCGCGCAGCGGGTCGCCCTTGCGCACGGCAATACCGATCTTGTCGCTTTCAACCACGGGCTCGCCCTTGAACTCGAAGTTCTGGCCGTCCTTGCTCTTGAGCCATTCGTACTGCACGTACTTGTCGGCCAGGATGCCGTCCAGGCGGCCGGAGAGCAGGTCGAGGTAGGCGTTTTCCTGGGTGTCGTAGAGCTTGATGCTCACGTCGTAGTCGTCTTCCATGTTGCGATCGTCCAGCCAGGTGCCGGCCAGGGTCGCGCGCTGGGCGCCGATCACCTTGCCCTTGAGGTAGGCCTTCTCGATCTTGAAGTCGACTTTCTTGGGAGCGATGAACTGCAGCTTGTTGGAGTAGTACGGGTCGGTGAAGTCCACCGCCTGCTTGCGCTCGTCGGTGATCGACAGCGAAGACACCAGGAAGTCGAACTTCTTGGCGTTCAGGGCCGGGATGATGCCATCCCAGTCGGAGGTGACCACTTCGCACTTATCGACTTTCAGCTTGGCGCACAGGGCGTCGCCGATGTCCTTGTCGAAGCCCACGACCTGGCCGCTGGCATCCTTGTTGTTGAACGGTGGGTAGGCGGCCTCGATCCCCATTTTCAGGGTCTCGGCGACGGCGCTGGCGCTGAAGGCCAGGGTGACGGCAGCGGCCAGGAGGATTTTCTTATAGCTCTGCATGCGTGTAGCTCCGTTAGCGGTTGCTGGACATGAATTGTTTGCAGCGTGCCGAAAGCGGGTTTTCGAAGACCTGCTGTGGCGAGCCTTGCTCTTCTACCAGACCCTGGTGCAGGAACACCACTTCGCTGGAGACCTGGCGGGCAAAGCTCATTTCATGAGTGACCAGCAACATGGTGCGGCCTTCTTCGGCCAGGGCGCGGATCACGTTGAGGACTTCCTGGACCATTTCCGGGTCCAGGGCCGAGGTCGGCTCGTCGAACAGGATGACCTTGGGCTGCATCGCCAGGGTCCGGGCAATGGCGGCGCGTTGCTGCTGGCCGCCGGACAATTGGGCCGGGTAGGCGTGGCGCTTGTCGGCGATGCCGACCTTGGCCAGCAGTGCCTCGGCCACCTCGATGGCTTCTGCCTTGCTCTGGCCCAGCACCCGGCGTGGCGCCTCGATGATGTTGTCGAGTACCGTCATGTGCGGCCAGAGATTGAAATTCTGGAATACGAAACCGATTTCGCTGCGCAGGCGGTTGATCTGCTTGCCGTCGGCGGCGACGAGCTCGCCATTTTTCGCGGGCTTGAGCTTGAGCTCTTCACCGGCGACCAGGATCTGGCCCTGGTGCGGGTTTTCCAGCAGGTTGATGCAGCGCAGGAATGTGGACTTGCCGGAACCGGAGGACCCCAGGATCGATATCACGTCACCGTCGCGAGCGGTCAGCGAGATACCCTTGAGTACCTCCTGGGAGCCGTAGCGTTTGTGCAAGTTGCGGATTTCAAGCGCGGGCGTGGCCTCAGCCATGTGCGGTCCTCATAGAGTTCAATGTGCTCCTGCTGTTGGGCTGCCTTCCTGGCGAGGCGCCAAGCTAGCATAGGGTTCGAATCGCAGCCAACAGCACTGCCGGAGGTAAACGAGCGACGTGTGACAGGTTGTCGCATCGGCACAGCTGACTGTCGCCCCATCAACAACCGAACGCCCGTTTGAACCCTGGATCCGGTGGGTGTCGCGTAAAAAAAGGCGCGATGGTGCCACCTTTGGCCGGGTGTTGGAAGGGTTAACGGGCCAAAGGTCGTGGATCTGCTGCCTATTTGTGTGTCTCGCACTTTTGGACTCTGTTTGCGCCGGGCAGCGATGCACGATCTGTCGGGGCGTCCACCAGTGGCCTGGCGAAATGCCTCTGGGCTCAATGGCTTGCAGTTCTTCAGAGGGCACGTTGGCAACCGGGCTCGGCGAGACTGCGGAGCATCCTGGTGCTGGCTTTGCGTACGAGATAGGCAATGTCCTGGAGGTTTCTTTTCACCAGAACGAATGCAGGTCGGGCGAAGTTAGGATTTTGTTGTTGGCGGGTGGTTCTGGTCCGGGTGGCGGGCAAGCTGTCGATGACTCCAGCGGGGGGCTGGAGCTACGACGCGTGATCCTGTTCGTCGCCACGGTATTGGGGGACAGGTTGTCCCGGATGGAGCGCAAGGGCGTCCTGATGCCCAGCTGGTGATTTGATCGTCTGAAGGCCAAAAAGGCTGCTGCCAACATAGACAGTGGCCCTTTTTATTGGATTTTTGACTTGTTACATGGCGTTTCGTGGACAGCATGCAGGCGAAATAGTAGCCTGCGCGCTCTTCGATAAGAGCTCTTGCGTGCCAGCGTGAGAGGAGCTATGGAATAGCGCTGTTGTACAAGGGATTGAACGCTTGTCGGGCCCCAGGGGCCGCCTCTCTCCTCCCTTGAACCATCCCTGCCTTTCCTGCTCCTGACCTGTTTGCACTCGCCTTTGGCGTGGTCAGTGGTCCCTGTCCGAAGAACCAAGCATTCAGGGTCCAATGGTGATCGCCCGGTCATTGGTTCCTCATAACGGGGCGGCAAGGAGACGCGCATGGCGTTCACTAAAATCATTTTCAAAAACCCGAACACCGGGGCCATCAAGGAAGCGCCAGTCGGTTTCTCCTGGACCGTGTTCTTCTTCGGTTTCATCCCGGCCCTGTTCCGTGCCGACTGGAAATGGGCGGCGATCATGTTCCTGCTGTCCATGTTCACATTCGGCCTGAGCAACCTGGTGTTCATGTTCATCTACAACAAGCTGCATGTCCGTGACCTGATCGGTGCCGGCTTCAAGGCCCAGTCCATCGCCAGCGGCGACCTGAGCTTTGCCAGCTCGCGCATCGGCATGGAAATCCCGCGGCTGGAAGCGGCCTGAGTATCGGGTCGGCTCCTGTAGCTGAAATGCAAAAGGGCGCATCCACTGGATGCGCCCTTTTTTAATGCCTGGCGGTTTCAGCCTTCGCTGCTGAACAGCGCCTGGGAAGCGGCGGTGTAGTCGGCCTGGAAGGCTTCGGACTCGATCCAGGCCAGTGCGCTGGCTTCGTCGGCCTCGGTGGACCAGTTGCGGTACTCGATCAGCGCCGCGAGGATGAAGTCGGTGGCGCCCTGTTCGCCTTCCTGTTCATACACCAGTTCCAGCAGCGGGTCGGCGAGGAACGCCGCGCACAGGGCCTGCTGGCTGGTTTTTTCGGCGTCGCGCATTTTCACGAACAGTTCGGTCAGGTCCACCGATTCGAAATCGATGCGGCTATCGTTGGGATCCAGCTCCAGTTCCGAGGTCGGTGCGCTGCGTTTGGCGCGGTTCTGCTTGGCCTTGGCTTTTGCCCGCTGGGCCCTTTTATGTTGCTTGTCCGCAGATGCCATGGGCGTCTTACCTTGTTGCTTGAAGGTGCATTGCATGGGCCGCGCTGCTGCAGCGGCCGGTGAGGCGGGCAAGGATGCCAGTAAATCGGGGTCGCAGCACCTGCCATCGGCCGGGAGGTGGCGCCCGGGTGCCGCTCAGGCCCTGGGAACGATGCGCCCCGGACTGGCGCTGTCCAGCTCGCCGTGGCGCAACCAGCCGAGGATGATCGGCCAGAGCCGGGTTTCGAAGCGGCTGTGGAAGAACGCGAAGTGGCCGACGGCGGTTTCGCCGATGTCCTGCGGACGGATACGCAAGTGGGTGCGCGGGCTGTTGTGGAAGTAGCCCAGCAAGCGCTCGATGGCGGCTTCGGTGCCGAACGGGTCGTCGCTGAGGCTGATGGCCAGGATCGGCGCGCTGACGTGGCTGAAAAGGCCCCCGTTGCGCTGGGCGGCGACCTTGCGGCCACTGGGGCGGCCCTCGAAGCGCGGATGCGCGGTACTCCAGTCGCGGACCACGCCTGCCGGGGTGTCTTCCATCCAGCCCAGCCGCTTGCCGGGGAAATAGCCGTAGAGGCGAGTCAGCAGGGGCATTGCCAGGTGCCACTTGCCCAGCATCCGCCAGCGTTCCTGTGGGGCGTAGTCGCGCCAGTAGGCGAACTGCGCACCCATGGTGGCGATACGACGGATCTGCCCTGCCGAGCTGCCCAGGCCCGCCGCGCAACCGCCGAAACTGTGACCCACCACGTCGATCGGCTGGCCGGGAAACTCCCGCTGGGCCCGTTGCAGCATCGCTTCGAAGTCCAGGGTGCCCCAGTCCGACCAGGAGGCCTTGAAGCCCTTGAGCGAGGCAGGCCTGGATTCGCCGATGCCGCGGTAGTCGTAGGTCATGACATCGAAACCGTGGGCGAACAGGTAGTCGGCGAAACGCACGTAGTAGCGGCAGCGTACCGAGGTGGCGGCGCAGATGATCACCACCGGGCGCTGCGGGTTGGCCAGGGGCTGGCGCCAGGCGAAACCGCCGAGCATGAAGCCGTCTGCCGCCGGTTCGCTGAAGCTTTCGCCGGGGCCGCTGGCAGGTTCGACCTTGGCGGAGTTCGTGACAGGCAGTTCGGGGGGTGACAACAGGGACATGGGACATTGTTCCTGGATGGCCGAAGTGAAGGGGTCAGGTTCAGTGGCGTTGTTTGTCGGTGCTCATTAGTAACCGGCCAATCCACAGCGCGGCAACGGCCAGGGCGCCCAGCATCAGGGTCGTGATGCCCTGCCAGAGCAGTTCGGCGTAGAACTGGGTGGGTTGCTGCGCCTGGCTATAGACGAACTTCGGGCCGGCGCGGTTGCTGGTGACGATCACGCCCTCCAGCAACGCGCTCCCCAGGGTCCAGCCCAGCAGTACGGTGAGTGCCAGCAGCACGCTACCGATCAGCAGGAATACCCAGGCACCCCTGCCAGTCTTGCCGGGCTTGGGGTGGGGCAGGCGGACTCGGGTTCTCTTCTGGTTCACGCGAACAGTTCCTTGGCAGTCGAATGGGCGCGGGCCCGCAACTTTACTCCCATGCGCCGCCATGGGAATAATCCGGGCAGGCCAAAGTCGGGTAGTCCTAGACATCAATGGAGCCTTGAGCATGGAAGTGAAGCATCAGATGAGCCCGGAACAATGCCAGGGCTTGGAAGATATCCGTCGGGAAATCGACACCCTGGATCGGACGGTCATTGCGCTGCTGGGCGCGCGTTTCAAGTACGTGCTGGCCGCGTCGAAGTTCAAGACCTCGGCGGCCACCGTACGGGCCGAGGAGCGCTTCAAGGCGATGCTCGCCACCCGCCGCGAATGGGCCGAGGCCGAAGGCCTGAACGCGGACGCGATCGAGAAGCTGTACAGCGATTTGGTACAGCATTTCATTGCTGAGGAGATGAAGCATTGGCAGGCGGCGCAGGCACCTGCTTGAGGTGGCAGGCGCACGCTCGGTGCTGAGCGGATTGTGCGGCGCCGACCCGTGCCCTTGATTTGTATCGACGCGGGTATGCTGGCAGCCTTTTCTCGATCGATCAGGAACGACAACGATGCAATTTCGCTCATGGACAGGGCTGGCGCTGGCGGCGCTATTGGCAGGGGGTGGGCAGGCGCAGGCCAGCGAGCCCGCCTCGGTGTATTTGCGTTGCACCATGACTCCCGAGCAGTACGTCAATGCCATGGCGGCGGCGCCACGCTCGGCGATCTCCTACAGCGATTGGCAGAAGTGGTTCGACAGCCAGGACATGTACGGTTCGGCGCGGGTCGACGCCGAGTGGTTGAAGGATTCCGGTGCGCGCAGCCTGCAGGAGGTGGTGCAGATCTGGGCGGGGCCGGGTAGCGCTTCGCACTATGATCCGCGCACCGGTCGCTGGCAGTTCGCCCTGCTGGAGTTCACCGACAACTACGGTGAGATGATCCAGCTGCTCGCGCCGCTGCGCAGTGTCGCCCCTTACTGCCAGCCCGGCTCCGACAGTTTTCTGCTGATCTATTCCTACATCTGGAAGGGTGGCGATAACGCTTACCTGACCCTCAACAAGCAGCGCAGCCAATTTGCCGGCAAACCCACCAAGGCGCAGCGCGCCGAGGCCGATGCGGCCCTTGAGATGCTGATGAGGTCTGGGCTGGACTAAGGCGGCCTTAGGCGCCTTTGCTCAAGCCTTGGTGTCGAATCGATCTAAAACCGCTGGTGCCGGGGCGTACACTGAAACTTGGGAGCTTGAGACGGACCGGCTATGCAAGCCTGTCGTGGCTTGGCCATTCGAGATGCAATAGGGGAGGCCCGGGCGCTACCGATCCTGGGGCTGGAGGCTTGATGGTGGCGTCCCATTGCAGTGGTTCGAAACGAACCCGGGAGTGGTCATCATGAAATGCTCTTCCATCAGTGTCATGTCGGCGCTCGCTGCGCTGCTGCTTGCGCTGGCATCACCCAGCGTACTGGGCGCCGTCGCCAGCAGCGAGCCGATCGATCCGGCCGGCGTCCAGTTGGTGCCGCAGCAGCAAAACGGTATCGCCTACCTCAGCGGCGGGATTGGCCTGGATGAGTCGCGGGCCATCCAGCAGGTGACGGGCTACAACCTGCACCTGACGTTTTCCGTCGGCCCGCAGAACCAGTACACCTCGGATGTGGACGTGGCGATCGAGAATGCCCAAGGGCATTCCCTGTTGAGCCTGGTCGGGGTGGGGCCGATCGTCTATGTGCAACTGCCCCCTGGCACGTTCCAGGTCGTCACTACCCGCAAGGGCCTGCAGCGGCGTAGCACTATCGATGTCGCCGCTAGCGCCCGGCGCGATCTAAACGTCCATTGGGATAACTTTTGAGCACAGCCCTGGGGGCTTGAACCTGACGTAGCGTGAGGATTTATCCTGTCTTCAATCATTGCTCGGCGTAGGGAGGCAGATGAGGAATGTTGAAGATCGGCGAACTGGCTCTCAGGGCTGGCGTTACAGTGCGCACCTTGCATCATTACGATGGGCTGGGATTGCTTTCTCCATCCGCACGCTCCAATGGCGGCAATCGGCTGTATTCAGAGGCCGACGCCGCTCGTTTGGGGCGTATCCAGGTGCTCAAGCAGGGCGGGCATTCGCTGGGCCAGATCAAGCAGATGCTGCAAGCGGACAGCCTGTCTCCCGCAGAGCTCATTTCCCGGCAACTTGAATCCCTGGCTGCGCAGCAACGCCATATAGAGAAGCTGCGCGTGCGCCTGCTGAGGCTGAACCAGAAGATAGGCAAGGGCACCGTGCTTCTCGGCATCGACTGGATCGACATGCTGGAGATGCTGGCCCTGCAAGAGGAAGTCCTGTCCGAAAGCGAGATCGCGGCCTTGCTGGCCGTCGAAGAGCGGCTGGATGATGTCGAGCGCGACTGGGGGGTGCTGGTGGCCGACGTCCAGTCAGCTATCGCGGCGCAGGCGCCAGGGCACAGTCCGCACGCGCAAGCATTGGCCTGGCGCTGGATGCGCCTGGTGCATTTGACCGTCGCCGAGGATGCCGAGCTGGCGTTCAAGCTGACGGCGCTCCAGCGCAACTCCCGGCGAGCGCAGCAGCTCAACGGGATTCATGACGCCATGTTGGATTGGGTCATGGTGGCATTCGTCCATGCTCGAGCAGCGCTATTGGGCAACTACCTGACCCCCTCCGAGCAGAAAGACCTGACGCAGCGCCAACTCGAGCATCTCTGGCAGTGGCAGCCCTTGATCGCGCAGGCCCGCGAGCATCAGCGCAACGGCCTCGAAGCTGCATCCCCTGGCATGCAGGAGCTGGCTCGGCAGTGGCTGGGGTTGTTTCGTGCCTCCCATTACGGTGACGACCTGGAGCTTGAGCGCAAGGTGCGCCATGCCTACGCACAAGAACCTGGTTTGAGTGCATGCACCGGCCTGAACGACTCGCTGGTGCATTTCATCAACCGCGCCCTGGCGCTGATCTAAGTCGTGCCGCTGGAATTTGAATAAGGAATCGATCATGGAACACAGCGCTGTCCACCTGGTTTGCGGGCCTGTGGGAGCGGGCAAGTCCACTTATGCCCATGAACTCTCGAGCGGCGGTAGCGCTGTGGTTTTCTCCATGGATGCCTGGATGGCCAAGTTGTTTGCGCCTGACATCGTATCGGGCACCACTGTACAGACAATGAACCCCGCATGGTTTGCCGAGCGGGTGGACCGTTGCGAGGCAGTCATCTACTGGATGGCTGCCGAGGTGTTGCGTTGTGGCGGCTCCGTCATCCTCGACCTGGGCTTTCTTCGTCGCCAGCGACGCGATACGGCTTACGCCTTTGCCGCCCGGCACGGCAGCCCGGCCGTACTCCACTACGTCACCGCGGAAGCGGAAGTTCGGCGCAATCGGGTAGCGCGCCGCAATGAGCAGCGGGGGCAAACGTACACCATGGAGGTCACCCCGCAGATGTTCGATTTCGCTGAAAGCGTGTTCGAAGTCCCGCAGTCGGAGGAGCTGGCAGGTGCGCGGATGGTATTCACCGATCGTGAATAGGCGCAGGTTGTAGCGCGTTAGCCACTGAGGCTAGCTATGGAGCGATGCGCTGGCGGATCACAGCATCGCTGCCGTGCTGCGGGCGGGGCTCCAGGCCGAATCGGCCTTGAAGGGTTGGTAAACCATAGAAAGCAAAAAACCCGCACTAGGCGGGTTTCTTGGTTGCTTTCACGTGATGTAAACACCACCTGAAAGCTGAAGGTGGTGCCCAGAGACGGAATCGAACCGCCGACACGGGGATTTTCAATCCCCTGCTCTACCGACTGAGCTATCTGGGCAACGGGGCGCATTAAACGGGTTTTTCAGGGGGTCGTCAAGCAAGTTTTGAAAAAAAGTTTAATTATTACCGCCGCTTACGATCCGCCCCCCGGATTTACAGCGATTTCACTCCGCTGGCGGCACGTAACCTTCGGCCTTGGCGTATTCCTCGCCGGAGAAGTACTTGTCCATTTCCGCCTGGATGAACTTGCGATCTTCGGCGTTCATCATGTTCAGGCGCTTTTCGTTGATCAGCAGGGTCTGGTGTTTCTGCCAGTCGGCCCAGGCCTTGGCCGAGACGTGATCGAAAATATCCTGGCCCTTGGCGCCCGGATACGGCGGACGGTCCAGGCCTGGCAGTTCTTCTTGGTACTTGCGGCACATTACGGTGCGGGTCATGACGACTCTCCTGCATTCAAGACTTCGGCCGCGCGCTTGAGCAGTGTCTTCACCGGGGCGGCGAGGCCCAGGCGCGGCGGGGTGGCGAGGTTATACCAGAGCCAATCGGCCTCGGCGACGTGCAGGGCCGACTCTTCGACCCGGATCAGCCAGGGCTCGATGGCCAGCTGGAAGTGGCTGAAGGTGTGTACCAGCCCCGGCATCTGCTGTTGCTGGCCCACTTCCAGGGAATGCTGCAGTGCCAGGTGCTGGACATCGTCCAGGTCGTCGAGCTCCGGCAGGCTCCACAAGCCTCCCCAGAGCCCGCTGGAGGGGCGCCGGTAAAGCAGGATGGCGCCCTCGCGGTTGGCCAGCATGGGCATCAGGGTGCGCTTGCGCGGCACTTCCTTGCGTGGCTTGGGGATCGGGTAGCGGGTCTCCAGGCCGAGCATGTGCGCCTCGCAGCCGCGCTCCAGGGGGCACAGCAGGCAACTGGGCTTGCTGCGAGTGCAGAGGGTCGCCCCCAGGTCCATCATCGCCTGGGTGTAGTGGTTGACTCGCGCGTGAGGCGTGAAGCGCTCGGCTGTCGCCCATAGCTGTTTGGCCACCTTGGGTTCCCCCGGATAGCCCTCCTGGGCGGTGAAGCGCGCCAGGACCCGCTTGACGTTGCCATCGAGGATCGGCGCCCGCAGGCCCATGCTGATGCTGGCAATGGCCCCGGCGGTGGACAGGCCGATGCCCGGCAGGTCGGTGAGCTTCTCCACGTCGCGGGGAAACTCGCCGCCATGTTCGGCCATCACGATCTTCGCGGTCTTCTGCAGGTTGCGTGCCCGGGTGTAGTAGCCCAGGCCGGTCCACAGGTGCAGGACCTCGTCCTCCGGGGCTTCGGCCAGGGCCTGTACCGTGGGTAGCGAGGCCATGAAGCGGTCGAAGTAGTTGAGCACGGTGCTGACCTGGGTCTGCTGCAGCATGATCTCCGAGACCCAGACCCGATACGGGTTGATGTCCTGCTGCCAGGGCAGGTCGTGGCGCCCGTGCCGGTCATACCAGTCCAGCACAGCGCTGGAAAAAGCCTCGGCTCTCATCGCTTGAACAGCCCCTTGAGCGCGTTCTTGAGTTCCGGGCTGACCTTGTCGCCGAGCTTCTCTTCGATCTTGTCCTTGAGCCGGTCGCCGGCCAGCTTGGCCGCGACCTGGCCCAGGCCGTCCTTGTCCAGGCGGCAGGCCTTGGCACCCAGCTCCAGCGGGCCACGGCAGCGCAACGGCAGCTCGATGCCGCGGAAGCGCTCGCCCACCTGGCAGGCCGGGTCCGGGTTGTCGCTCAGGTCGCCCTCGACGACGATGCCCACGCGGTAGTCCATGCCCAGCACCCGCAGGTCGATGTCACCGTTGCCGTTGACGCTCATGCCGGGGATGCGCACCTTCAGGTCCGGGTTGCTGGCCACGCCATTGCGCAAGGTCAGGTTGCCCTTGAGCTCCTGGAAGGGGGTGTCCTTGCCACGCGGGGTGCTGGTCAGGTTCTTGCGGTTGAGCACGGCGATGCCCTGGCACAGTTGCTGTTCGATATTGGCATTGAGCAGCACGCCGTTGTTGATGCTGAAACCGACGTTGCCGTTGAGGCTGTCGACCAGGGCTTTCTGGCTGTTGCCATTGCCACTCAGGGTGCTGTTCAGGGTCACCAGGCCCTTGACCGGTGGGGTCTGGCCCTGGCTTTCGAGGATGCGCTCCACCGGCACCCGGTTGATCCGGGTCTGCAGGGCCAGTTGCGGCGTGCTCTGGCGTACGTCCAGGGTGCCACTGGCCTCGAAGCTGCCGTTGTACAGCTCACCCCGCAGGTTGGCGAGCTTGAGCAGCCCGCCCTGGCCGGAGGCCTTGAGCGCGGCATTCTGGATCGGCAGTTTGTCCAGGGTCAGTTGGCCGAAGTTCAGGTCGGCGTCCACGTCGAGCTTGGCCAGGCGTTCCACCGGCAGCAGTCGATCGGTGCTCCAGGCGCCCTTGGTGGGTGCGTTGGGCAGCGGCGTGGTGCCGGCTCCAGCCATGGCATCGGCCTCGCTGCTCTGCACTTCGGCCTTGCGCGCCGAGGCTGCACTGTTGGCTGCGGCGGACTTGGGCGGCAGGTAGCGGTCGACGTTGAAGGTGTCGGCCTTGAGTTGGGCGCGCACGGCTTGCCTGGCGAAGTCCTCGATGGCCAGGCGGCCGCTGAAGGTGCTGTCGTCGAGCTTCAGGTTCAGGTCTTCCAGGGCCAGGCTGGTGGGAGTGCCTTGCAGGCGGCTGACCAGCTCGACCTTGCTCAGGCTGCCCTCGGCCATGGCCGGCAGGCTCTGGCCGACGCTGTCGACGAACTTGGCCAGGTCGAACTGGGCGATGGAAATCCCGCCGCTGATCTGTGGGGTCTTGTCCAGGTCATTGACCTTGAGTTCGCCCAGGGCGCGCAGCTGGTTGAGGGAGATTTTCAGGCCGGTCCATTGGGCGACGTTGGCGGCCTTGTCCAGCAGCAGCTGGCCCTGGGCGGCGAAGGTCAGGGTCTTGCCTTGCAAGGGGTCGCCGGCCGCTTCGCCGGCAAGGCGCATGTCTTCGAACTGGTAGCGCTGCAGGGCGCGGTCGAAGCGCAGTTCGCCATTGAGCTCGGTACGCACGCGCACGGCGGGCTGGGTGCTGGCCAGGAAGGCCGTGAGCTTGACCGGAGTATTGGTGGCTTCGTGGATCGGCCCGGTGCTCAGCTGGATGCTCTCGGCGGTGAACTGCTTGCCGGTCTGTTCATCGTTGTATTCGACCCGGGCGTTGTTCACCGTCAGGCTGTCGATGTCCAGGCGGATCGGCTGCGAGGGTTTTTCCGCGCTGGCGGTGGCCTGTCCGGCGTCGCCGGTGCTGGTGGCCGGGGTCTCGGCCTGGCGGTCGGCCGGGGCGGCCTTGCCGATGTCCTGCCAGTTGCCGTGGCCGTCCTTGTTGCGGGTCAGGCGCAGGTTCAGGCCCTCGACCCGCACGTCGCTCATCTGCACTTCGCGGCGCAGCAGCGGCAGCACCCGAACCGACAGGCCAAGCATCTGCAGGTCGGCGAACGGCTGGGTGGGATTGGCCAGGGTGGCCACGCCGGCATCGTGCAGCTCCAGGCCGAGCCAGGGGAACAGGCTCCAGCCGATGTCGCCGTTGAGGGTCAGCTCGATGTGGGCCTTGTCGCGGGCAATCTGGCGGATTTCTTCTTTGTAGTCGTTGGGATCGAACAGGTGGGTCAGGGCGAAACCCAGAGCCACGATGATCAGCAACAGCCCGAGAATTACCAGACCCAGGATTTTGCCGAGCGCTTTCATGGGCGAGTCCTTGTATGTCGAATTCAGAATTTAGCGGGGCAGTATAACGCCCGGGACTGGCGACTGTTGACCCAAACCGCTTACAGGGCTTTGAGCTCCAGTTGCAGCTTCGCTGCCAGGGCCTGGGCCTCGAGATGGCCGGCCGGCGCCAGCAGGTACAGGGATGCACCCTGGGCCCGGGCCATTTCCCAGGCCTGGCTTACCAGGCGCTCGGCCACGCCGCGGCGTCGGGTGATCGTGCGTACGCAAAGGTGGGACAGGTACCAGCCGTCCGAGTGCCGTTGCAGGTATCCGGCCCCCAGCAGTCGATCGTTGAAGCGCGCAGCGATCAGGCGGCCTTCCTGCAGGGCGCTGGCGATCAGTTGCCGTGCGTCGTCGTGGGGAGCGAACAGCCAGTGCGGAGCGTCCTGGTAGATCTTCTGCAGGTCTTGCTGGTCCTGGTGGCTGGCTGGGTCCAGCGCTTGGACAACGATGGGCATGGAGGTTCCTGGGATGAAAGTGGATGGCAACGAACAGCGCAGTTGCGGCAAAAAAGGCGCTAGCAGTTTGGTTTCTTAATGTTTCGCAGATGGTAACCTCTGGCGGTTCGTCCGTCCTTCTGCGACTTAATGTCGCGCCTGCTCAAAGGAAGCTTTACTCAACCAGAACGATCGCGCCTGCGTGCCAAGGTCGTCGCAGGGGAGTGGCCGATGAACAATTCCAATAATTGGGGGAACATCCATGAGCTCTAGCACTGCGGCTGCCACTGCGCCCGCCCAGCCGGCGTTCTTGTCCAAAGAACGCATCATCGCCAAGCCCGGTTTCAACCGTTGGCTGGTTCCACCGGCCGCCCTGGCCATTCACCTGTGCATCGGCATGGCCTATGGCTTCTCGGTGTTCTGGCTACCGCTGTCCAAGGCGCTGGGCATCGGCGCACCCGTGGCTTGCGAGCCGGGCATGGGCTTCATCGCCCAGGTCTTCTCGTCCCAGTGCGACTGGCCGATTTCCATGCTCGGCTGGATCTACACTTTGTTCTTCATCTTCCTGGGCTGCTCGGCGGCGATCTGGGGCGGCTGGCTGGAACATGCCGGGCCGCGCAAGGCGGGCGTGGTGTCGGCCCTGTGCTGGTGCGGCGGCCTGCTGATTTCCGCGCTGGGGGTCTATACCCACCAGATCTGGCTGATGTGGATCGGCTCCGGGGTGATCGGTGGCATTGGCCTGGGCCTGGGGTACATCTCCCCGGTATCGACCCTGATCAAGTGGTTCCCGGACAAGCGCGGCATGGCCACCGGCATGGCGATCATGGGCTTTGGCGGCGGCGCGATGGTCGGTGCACCCCTGGCGGCAGCCCTGATGAGCCACTTCGCCACCCCCACCAGCGTGGGTGTCTGGCAGAGCTTCCTGGTGATGGCCGCGATCTACTTCGTGTTCATGATCGGTGGCGCACTGGCCTACCGGGTCCCGCCGACGGGCTGGAAGCCCGAAGGTTGGAGCGCCCCGGTGAAAAAAGCCGCGAACGCGATGATCACCCACCGCCACGTGCACGTGAACGTGGCCTGGAAGACCCCGCAATTTCGCCTGGTGTGGCTGGTGCTGTGCCTCAACGTGTCGGCCGGTATCGGCATCCTCGGCATGGCCTCGCCCCTGCTGCAGGAAGTGTTCGCCGGCAAGCTGCTGGGCAACGGCCTGAGCTTCAGCCAGCTGGACGCCGGGCAACTGGCGCAGATTGCCGCCATTGCCGCCGGTTTCACCGGCCTGCTGAGCCTGTTCAACATCGGCGGTCGGTTCTTCTGGGCGTCGTTCTCCGACTACCTGGGCCGCAAGAACACCTACTTCGTGTTCTTCGCCCTGGGCTTTGCCTTGTATGCGCTGGTCCCGAACCTCGGCCACCTGGGGAACGTCGCCCTGTTCGTGGCGGCGTTCTGCATCATCCTGTCGATGTACGGCGGCGGCTTCGCCACGGTGCCGGCCTACCTGGCGGACCTGTTCGGCACCCAGATGGTGGGCGCGATCCACGGTCGCCTGCTGACGGCCTGGGCGGCTGCCGGCGTGCTGGGCCCGGTGCTGGTGAACTACCTGCGCGAGTACCAGTTGAGCATCGGCGTCGAGCGCGCCGCGGCCTACGACATCACCCTGTACATCCTCGCCGGCCTGCTGGTGCTGGGCTTCCTGTGCAACCTGATGGTGCGCCCGGTGGCCGACAAGTACTTCATGACCGACGAGCAACTGGCGGCCGAGCAGGCGCTGGGCCACGACAAGGGCGCCGATAGCAGTGTCGTCCTGGAGTGGAAGGCGTCGCCGGCCAGCAAGCCGCTGGTGATCGCTGCCTGGCTGGTGGTGGGCATTCCCCTGGCGTGGGGCGTGTGGGTCACCCTGCAGAAGACGGCGGTGCTGTTCCACTAGGGACACGCCAGGTGCAGGAGCGGGTCAGCCCGCTCTTGCATGCGGGGTTGCTTGTCATGACAGGTACAGCCCCGCAGTCATTGGTTTGCGCCCGTCAGGATGTCGCCCCACGTGTTCCTGTTTGGCCCTTGTCGGGCCTATACTGCTCGCCTTTTTCGCCCAATGATTTTGCGGAGCTGGTGATGGCCGAACGTAAGGCATCTGTCGAGCGCGACACTCTGGAAACCCAGATCAAAGCCTCGATCAACCTGGATGGCACCGGAAAGGCCCGATTCGATATCGGCGTGCCTTTCCTCGAGCACATGCTGGACCAGATCGCCCGGCATGGGCTGATCGACCTGGATATCGAAAGCAAGGGCGACCTGCACATCGACGACCACCACACCGTGGAAGACGTCGGCATCACCCTGGGCCAGGCGTTCAGCAAGGCCATCGGCGACAAGAAAGGCATCCGTCGCTACGGCCACGCCTATGTGCCGCTGGATGAAGCCCTGTCCCGCGTGGTGATCGACTTCTCGGGCCGTCCCGGCCTGCAGATGCACATACCCTTCACCCGCGCCACCGTTGGTGGTTTCGACGTCGACCTGTTCCAGGAATTCTTCCAGGGCTTCGTCAACCACGCCAACGTGACCCTGCACATCGATACCCTGCGCGGCACCAACACTCACCACCAGATCGAGACCGTGTTCAAGGCCTTCGGCCGTGCGCTGCGCATGGCTGTGGAGCTGGACGAGCGCATGGCCGGGCAGATGCCTTCGACCAAGGGCGTGCTGTAATGCAGACGGTAGCCGTGATCGACTACGGCATGGGCAACCTGCACTCCGTGGCCAAGGCCCTGGAGCACGTGGGCGCCGGCAAGGTGCTGATCACCAGTGATGCCAGCGTGATTCGCGAAGCCGATCGAGTGGTGTTCCCCGGCGTGGGCGCCATTCGCGATTGCATGGCCGAGATCCGCCGCCTGGGGTTCGACACCCTGGTGCGCGAGGTCAGCCAGGACCGTCCGTTCCTGGGCATCTGCGTGGGCATGCAGGCCCTCCTCGAGCACAGCGAAGAGAACGAAGGCGTGGACTGCATCGGCCTGTTTCCCGGTCAGGTGAAGTTCTTCGGCAAGGGCCTGGTGGAAGATGGCGAGCACCTCAAGGTGCCGCACATGGGCTGGAACGAAGTGAAGCAGGCGGTGGATCATCCGCTGTGGCACAACATTGCCGACCTGGCGCGTTTCTACTTCGTTCACAGCTACTACATCACCGCTGGCAATGCCCGGCAGGTGGTGGGCAGCGGTCACTACGGCGTGGATTTCGCCGCGGCGCTGGCCGACGGTTCGCGTTTCGCCGTGCAGTTCCACCCGGAGAAGAGTCATACCCACGGCCTGCAGCTGCTGCAGAATTTTGCCGCCTGGGACGGGCGCTGGTAAATGGCGATCAAGAACGCCAAGCCGCCGCTCCTGACCCTCACTGCCGAACAGGAGAGCGAGGCGACGCACAAGATCAAGCGTTTCATGGAGGATCGGTTCGAGCTCGACCTCGGTTCGTTCGAGGCGGCGGAGATTCTTGAGCTGTTTACCCGCGAAATTGCTCCGCACTACTACAACCGGGCGATTTTCGATGTCCAGACGCACCTCAAAGAGAGGTTCGAGAGCATCGAAAGCGACCTGTGGGCTTTAGAAAAGAGCAGCTGAAAGCACCAGGCTTCAAGCTGCAAGAACAACAGACACGCATGCTTGCAGCTTGTTGCTTGCAGCTTGCAGCTCTTTTGACGAAGGAAAAAGCATGCTGATTATTCCCGCTATCGATCTCAAGGACGGCGCCTGCGTGCGTCTGCGTCAAGGCCGCATGGAAGATTCCACGGTGTTCTCCGATGACCCGGTGAGCATGGCCGCCAAATGGGTTGATGGGGGATGCCGGCGTCTGCACCTGGTGGACCTGAACGGTGCATTCGAAGGTCAGCCGGTCAACGGCGAGGTGGTCACCGCCATCGCCAAGCGCTACCCGAACCTGCCGATCCAGATCGGTGGTGGCATCCGTTCCCTGGAAACCATCGAGCACTACGTCAAGGCTGGTGTGAGCTACGTGATCATCGGCACCAAGGCGGTCAAGGAGCCGGAGTTCGTCGCCGAGGCTTGCCGCGCGTTCCCGGGCAAGGTGATTGTCGGGCTGGACGCCAAGGACGGGTTCGTCGCCACCGACGGCTGGGCTGAAGTCAGCAGCGTGCAGGTCATCGACCTGGCCAAGCGCTTCGAGGCCGACGGTGTGTCCGCCATCGTTTATACCGACATCGCCAAGGACGGCATGATGCAGGGCTGCAACGTACCCTTCACTGCAGCGCTGGCGGCCGCTACGCGGATCCCGGTGATCGCTTCCGGCGGCATCCACAACCTGGGCGACATCAAGGCCCTGCTGGACGCCAAGGCGCCAGGAATCATCGGCGCCATCACGGGCCGCGCGATTTACGAGGGCACGCTGGATGTGGCAGAGGCCCAGGCGTTCTGCGACAGCTACAAGCCGTAAGCTGCAAGGTGCAAGTAAAAAGCGCGGCCTCGGCCTGCTCTTACTTGCAGCTTGAAGCTTGAAGCTTCTTCATCGGAGATTAAGCCCATGGCGCTAGCCAAGCGCATCATCCCTTGCCTGGACGTGGACAACGGCCGCGTGGTCAAGGGCGTCAAGTTCGAGAATATCCGCGACGCCGGCGACCCGGTGGAAATCGCCCGTCGCTACGACGAGCAGGGTGCCGACGAAATCACCTTCCTCGACATCACCGCCAGCGTCGACGGGCGCGATACCACCCTGCATACCGTCGAGCGCATGGCCAGCCAGGTGTTCATCCCGCTGACCGTGGGCGGTGGCGTGCGCACCGTGCAGGACATCCGCAACCTGCTCAATGCCGGCGCGGACAAGGTTTCGATCAACACCGCAGCAGTGTTCAATCCCGAGTTCGTCGGCGAAGCGGCGCAGCACTTTGGTTCTCAGTGCATCGTGGTCGCCATCGACGCCAAGAAGGTCTCCGGCCCGGGTGAAACCCCGCGCTGGGAGATCTTCACCCATGGCGGGCGCAAGCCCACCGGGCTGGACGCGGTGGAGTGGGCGAAGAAGATGGAAGGCCTGGGTGCCGGCGAGATCCTGCTCACCAGCATGGATCAGGACGGCATGAAAAACGGCTTCGACCTGGGCGTGACCCGGGCCATCAGCGATGCGCTGGGGATTCCGGTGATCGCCTCCGGCGGTGTCGGCAACCTCCAGCATCTGGCCGACGGCATCATCGAAGGCCATGCGAGCGCAGTGCTGGCGGCGAGCATTTTCCACTTCGGCGAGTACACGGTTCCCGAGGCCAAGGCCTACATGGCCCAGCGCGGGATTGTTGTGCGATAGCCACTGGACAGCATGGCGGGCTCACGGCACTCTTGAGCACGCCATGGATTCCGGTAGCCCGTCATGTTCAAACGTCTTCTAGTGGTTGTCGCCAGCGCTGGTTTTCTGCTGGGCGGCCTGGTCCGCGCCGCTGAAACCGCCGACACCTCCCTGGTGTTGCTGACGGAAAACTTCCCCCCCTACAACATGGCCATCAACGGCAAGAACTTCGCCCAGGGTGAGAATATCAACGGCATCGCCGTGGATATCGTCCGCGAGATGTTCAAGCGTGCCGACATCAACTACAGCCTGACCCTGCGCTTTCCCTGGGAACGCATCTACAAGATGGCCCTGGAGCAGCCCGGCTACGGCGTGTTCGTCACGGCGCGGTTGCCGGACCGCGAGCCGCTGTTCAAGTGGGTCGGTCCCATTGGCCCGGACGACTGGATCATGCTGGCCAAGGCCGGCAGCAAGATCACCCTCGAGTCCCTGGAGCAGGCGCGCAAGTACCGGATCGGTGCCTACAAGGGCGATGCCATCGCTGAAACCCTGACCAAGCAGGGGCTGGCTCCGCAAGTGGTGCTGCGCGACCAGGACAATGCCAGGAAGCTGGTAGCGGGGCAGATCGATCTCTGGGCCACCGGTGATCCGGCCGGGCGCTACCTGGCCAAGCAGGAAGGCATCAGCGGCCTCAAGACCGTACTGCGCTTCAACAGCGCCGAGTTGTACCTGGCCCTGAACAAGGACGTATCCGACGAGGTGGTGGCAAGGCTGCAAACCGCCCTGGACGAGATGCGCGAGGAGGGCCTGGTGGACGAGATCATGGGCCGCTACCTGTAACAGCTATCGCGGGCAAGCCTCGCTCCTACGACATGGCACCGGCCTTGTAGGAGCGAGGCTTGCCCGCGATGCGTTACAACGGCCAACACCAAGCCTCAGCGGTAAATCCCGCCTTTGCCATGCCCGCTCATGGCCTGGTTGCTGCGCAGGCTGATCATCGACTTGATATCTATCCACTCGATGCCCTGGGCCTTGAGCCTGGGCAGCTCACGTTCGAGCACTGCCAGGGTCTGTGGATAAGGGTGGCCGATCATCACCGCCGAACTCTGTTTGCGCGCCAGTTTGATCGCGGTCTGCAACTGTTGGCTGATCGCCGCTTCGGTACGTTCGTCATCCAGGAACACATCCCGGGAAACACTGGCCAGGCCGATCTTCTGCGCTTCGGCGGCGGCCACCGTCTGGGCGCTGGTGCGGCTGTCGACGAAGAATTTGTGTCGCCGCTGCAAGTCGGCCATCAGCCATGCCATGGCCTGGGGTTGGGCGGTCATGCGGCTGCCCATGTGGTTGTTGATGCCGCTGGTGTAGGGCACGGCCTGGAAGGCGGCTTCCAGGCGTTTTTGCAGCTCTTCGACGGGCAACTCGGGGTGCCAGGCAAACGGCCCGGTGGCCGGGTCCATGGGCATGTGCAGGATGACGATCTTGCCGGCGCGATGAGCTTCACGGGCGAACTCGGCGGCGTGGGGCGTGTCCGGCATGATCGCCGTGGTGACCGGGCCGGGCAGGGCCAGTACGCGGCGGTCACGGGGCAGGTTCTGGCCCAGGTCGTCGATGATCAGAGTCACGTAGGCCTTGGGCGGGGCGGGGGGAGCAGCCTGGGCCGGGAACGAGCAGAGCAGGGCCAGCAACAGGCTCCCGAGCAGCCCGGAGCATGGCCGGCTACGAAGGATCAGGGTTGAACGCGACATGGGAATCAGCAATGGCCTTGGCAGTGGGAACGCCCTGGCGGACGCTTCGCCGGCGAACCGGCTCCCTGATTGGGAGTCGGCTGGCCGGCGAGGGTTCAATCATTTTCCGCGGGTGATGCTCAGGCCCTTGAGCAGGCTCAGGGCCTGGGCCAGCTGGTAGTCGTCGTCCTGCGGCATCGGCTTGGCCTTGCCGGCCGAACCACTTGGCTTGTCGGCGCCGCCGTTGCCGTTGCCCAGGTGACCCTGGAGGTCGGCTTCCTTGAAGTACTCGCCGTCCTGGGACTCGCTGGTGATCTTGGCGCGGCGCACCTCGATGTCCGGGACGATGCCCTGGGCCTGGATCGAACGGCCGTTGGGGGTGAAGTACAGCGCGGTGGTGATCTTCAGGGCGCGGTCGTTGTTCAGCGGCAGCACGGTCTGCACCGAGCCCTTGCCGAAGCTGTTGGTGCCCATCAGTACGGCGCGCTTCTGGTCCTGCAAGGCGCCCGCGACGATCTCGGAGGCCGAGGCGCTGCCGCCGTTGATCAGCACCACCATCGGCACGGCTTCGCTCTCGTCCTTGCCGGTGGCGGAGAAGCGCAGCTCGGAGTTGGCGATGCGACCCTTGGTGTAGACGATCAGGCCCTTGGTGATGAAGTGGTCGACCACTTCCACCGCTGCCTGGAGGACGCCGCCCGGGTTGTTGCGCAGGTCGAGGATGATGCCGTTGAGCTTCTTGCCGTTGTCCTTGCGCAGCTTGGCCAGGGCCTTGGAGACTTCCTCGCCGGTCTTGACCTGGAACTGGGTGATGCGGATGTAGCCATAGCCCGATTCCAGCAGCTGGCTCTTCACGCTCTTGACCTGGATGGTGGCGCGGGCCAGGGTCACGTCGAATGGCGTGCCGCCGTCGCGGACCAGGGTCAGGGTGATCTTCTGGCCGATCTTGCCGCGCATCTTGTCCACGGCTTCGGTCATGGTCTGGCCGCGGGTCGGCTGGCCATTGATCTTGACGATCAGGTCGCCGGCCTGGATGCCGGCCTTGGAGGCGGGCGTGTCGTCGATCGGCGACACCACCTTGATGAAGCCGTCTTCGGCGCCGACCTCGATGCCCAGTCCGCCGAACTCGCCGCTGGTGCTTTCTTGCAGCTCGGCGAAATCTTCCGGCCCCAGGTAGGCGGAGTGCGGATCGAGGTTGCTGAGCATGCCCTTGATGGCGTTTTCCAGCAGGGTCTTGTCATCGACAGGTTCGACATACGCGGCCTTGATGCGGTCCATCACCTCGGCGAAGGTGCGCAGTTCTTCCAGCGGCAAGGGCGCCTTGGTCGTCGCGGCGGAGGTCGATTGAGCGGTTTCGGCGGCAAACGCCAGGGGCGCGCCGATCACCAGGGCGATCGTCAGGGCCAGCGAGGTAAGGCGGGACAAATGCAGCATGTCGAACGAACTCCTAATTTAGATGCAGCGCTTATCCTTGCGCGTGGCACCACTGTGCCGGGTCGCTGGGGCGGCCCTGCTGACGAATTGCAAAGTACAGCGCAGGAGTGTCCTGTCCGCCACTATTGCCCACTGTGGAGATGGACTCTCCGGCCTTGACCACGTCGCCGGCTTCCTTGAGCAGCGTCTGGTTGTGCCCGTAGAGGCTCAGGTAGCCGTTGCCGTGGTCGAGGATCACCAGCAGGCCGGCACCGCGCAGCCAGTCGGCGAACACCACCCGGCCACCATGCACGGCGTGCACCTGGCTGCCAGCGGAGGCGCTGATCATCACCCCGTCCCACTTGGAGCGGGAGTCATCGCCACGGGTTTCGCCGAAGCGTGCCAGCAATCGACCATCGACTGGCCATGGAAGTTTTCCCCGGGCCGAGGCAAATGCGCCGCCAAAAGACGGGCCGGTGCTGGAAACCAGGGCGCCTGGTGTCGAGCGGGGCGGCTTGCGCGGCGCATCGCTGGTGTCGGCCTGGGCCTCACGCAAACGCTTTTTTTCGGCTTCCTGCTGGGCGATCAGCGCTTTCTGGCGCGCTTCCTCTGCCTCGCGGGCCTGGCGAGCCAGGGTCTCTTCGATGGTCTTGAGGACCTTGGCCAGGTCGGCCTGGTCCTGCTCGCGCCGTTGCAGCTTCTGGTCCCGCGCCTTGACGTCGTCGTTGAGCTTGGCCAGGGCCAGCTGGCGTTCCTTGCGGACCTTGGCCAGTTCATCGCGCTGGGTGTCGAGGCTGCTTTTCTGCGCCAGCAGCTGGGCCTGTTGCAGGGAGATTTCCTTCTCTACATTGGCCAGCTGGCGCAGGGTCTCGTTGAAGTTCTTCAACTGCTCCAGGCGGGCCTGGCTCAGGTAGTCGTAATAGGTGAGGGTACGGGCGAACTTTTCCGGATTCTGCTGGTTGAGCAGCAGCTTGAGGTATTCCTGGCGTCCGTTCTGATAGGCCGCACGGGCCTGGATGGCGATCAGCCGTTGCTGTTCAGTGCGCGCGCTCTGGAGTTTTTTTTTCTCCTCATCGAGTCGCTGCAGCTCGGATTCGCTTTTCTTCAGCTCTTTCTGCAGGGCGTCGACCTGCTTTTCCAGCTTGCCCATCTCGGTCTCGGTGCCGCGCAGTTCCTTCTGGACGCCGGATTTCTCTTCCTGCAGCTTGCCCAGCAGCTTCTTCAGCTCGGTGATGTCCTGACGCGTGGCGTCCAACTGTTGTTGGGTTTGCGCGCGCTCGTCGGCGAAAGCCGGTTGGAGCAGGCAGGTCAGGACAAGGGCAATCAGGGCGCGAAGCATAGAGGCGGGCGACACCAGGGAAAGGGACGGCCTAGTATGCCCGCCCATCGCTGCAAAAAAAACGCCTCAAAGCCAACTGCTTTGAGGCGTTCGTCATAAAAAGCCGTTTAAGGCCAGTTATTGGGCCATTTGCTATCAGACCAGGATCGACTTGCCGGTCATTTCCGCAGGTTGCGGCAGGCCCAGCAGCTTGAGCATGGTCGGTGCCACATCCGCCAGCACCCCGCCTTCACGGACTTTCAGCGCACGTTTGCCGACATAGATGAACGGCACCGGCTCGGTGGTATGGGCGGTGTGGGCCTGGCCGGTGCTCTCGTCGGACATCTGCTCGACGTTACCGTGGTCGGCGGTGATCAGTGCTTCGCCACCGACCTTTTCCAGGGCGTCGACGATACGGCCCACGCAAAGGTCCAGGCACTCGACGGCCTTCACCGCCGCCTCGAACACGCCGCTGTGGCCGACCATGTCGCCATTGGCGTAGTTGACGATGATCACGTCATAACGCTGGTGCTCGATGGCATCGACGATCTTGTCGGTGACTTCCGGGGCGCTCATTTCCGGCTGCAGGTCGTAGGTGGCGACCTTGGGCGATGGGATCAGGATGCGTTCTTCCCCCGGGAACGGCTCTTCGCGGCCACCGGAGAAGAAAAAGGTCACGTGGGCGTATTTTTCGGTCTCGGCGATGCGCAACTGGGTCTTGCCGTTCTTGGCCAGGTAGTCGCCCAGCACGTTTTCCAGGCTGCTGGGGGCGAAGGCCGCCGGGGCCGGGATGCTGGCCGCGTACTGGGTGAGCATGACGAAGCCGGCCAGTGCTGGCTGGCGCGAACGCTCGAAATCCTTGAAATCGTCCTCGACGAACACCCGGGTCAGCTCGCGGGCACGGTCAGCACGGAAGTTCATGAACACCACGGCGTCGCCATCCTCGACCTTCACTGGCTCGCCGATGGTGGTGGCCTTGACGAATTCGTCGCTTTCATCGCGTGCGTAGGCCGCTTGCAGGCCCTCCTGGGCGGTGGCTGCGTTGAACTGGCCCTGGCCGTCGACGATCAGGTTGTAGGCCTGTGCCACGCGGTCCCAGCGATTGTCGCGGTCCATGGCGAAGTAGCGGCCGACCAGGCTGGCGATGCGCCCCTTGCCCAGGGTCTTGAAGGTTTCGTCCAGCAGCTCGATGGACGACTGGGCGCTTCTGGGCGGCGTATCGCGACCGTCGAGGAAGGCGTGCAGGTAGATCTCCTGGGCACCGCGCTTGAAGGCCAGTTCGGCCATGGCCACCAGGTGGTCCTGATGGCTGTGCACGCCACCGTCCGACAGCAGGCCGAGGATGTGCACGGCCTTGCCGGCGGCCACGGCCTTGTCCACGGTGGCGCAGATGGTCGGATTCTCGAAGAACTCGCCATCGCGGATGGCCTTGGTCACCCGGGTGAAGTCCTGGTACACCACACGGCCGGCCCCGAGGTTCATGTGGCCGACTTCGGAGTTGCCCATCTGGCCGTCCGGCAGGCCGACATCCATGCCCGAGCCCGAGATCAGGCCGTTGGGCACGCTGGCGCACAAGCGGTCCAGGACCGGCTTCCTGGCGGCATAGACGGCGTTGGATTCGTGGCTCTCGCTGTGACCGAAGCCATCCAGAATCATCAGGACCAAAGGTTTAGGCGTGGTAGTCATGGCGTCCACTCGTGGCTGGATAAGGAGGAGTTGAAAAAGGGAGTGGCAGTTTAAAGGCAAGTTCCATCGGCGTCACCGCCGGGCGGGGTTTGGCCGACCTTGAGGGCTGTGTATACTGGCCGGCATTTTCACGCCCTGGAACCTCCTTCGATGGTTGCTCACCTGATTCAATTCGCTACTGAACACTATTTGCTCGTTGGTGCTTTCGCCATCCTCCTGGCGCTGCTGATCGCTCACGAATTGAGCCGTGGCGGCCGCAGCCTCAGCACCGGCCAGCTGACTGCGCTGGTCAACAGCGAGCAGGGCGTGGTGGTCGATCTGCGTCCATCCAAGGATTACGCCGCGGGCCATATCGTCGGCGCGCTGAACATTCCCCAGGACAAGCTGGCCGCCCGTGTCGGCGAGCTGGAGAAGCACAAGGCCAAGACCATCATCCTGGTCGATGCCCAGGGCCAGCACGCCGGCGCTCACGCCCGCGAGCTGATGAAGTCCGGCTTCACCGCGGCCAAGCTGTCCGGCGGTGTCGCCAGCTGGAAGGCGGATAACCTGCCGTTGGTGAAGTAATGTCCCAGGTCATCGTCTACTCCAGTGATTACTGCCCTTATTGCTCGCGAGCCAAGCACCTGCTCGCCAGCAA
The DNA here is from genome assembly GCF_020520285.1 of Pseudomonas sp. L5B5. NCBI lineage: Bacteria > Pseudomonadati > Pseudomonadota > Gammaproteobacteria > Pseudomonadales > Pseudomonadaceae > Pseudomonas > Pseudomonas sp. L5B5. The sequence continues at coordinate 3,772,460 of NZ_CP084742.1, read as the reverse complement.
AGGCGTAGCCTTCGAAGAGATCAAGGTCGATGGCAAGCCGCAGGTGCGCGCCGAAATGACCCAGAAGGCCGGACGCACGTCCGTGCCGCAGATCTGGATCGGTGCCACCCACGTAGGTGGTTGTGATGATTTGTTTGCCCTGGAGCGCGCCGGCAAGCTCGACGCGCTGCTGGCAGCCTGAAACTTCCCTTATAGACCCCGAGATCAAGAAGGATCTGAGATGACTGACCAACAGAACACTGCTGCTGCCGAAGACGAAAGCGCACCGCAATTCTCCCTGCAGCGCATCTACGTGCGTGACCTGTCCTTCGAAGCGCCGAAAAGCCCGGCGATCTTCCGCCAGCAGTGGGAGCCGAGCGTCGCCCTTGACCTCAACACCCGCCAGAAGGCCCTGGAAACCGATTTCCACGAAGTGGTGCTGACCCTGTCCGTGACCGTGAAGAACGGCGACGAAGTAGCCTTCATCGCTGAAGTGCAGCAGGCTGGCATCTTCCTGATCAAGAACCTGGACGAGGCTTCCATGAGCCACACCCTGGGTGCCTTCTGCCCGAACATCCTGTTCCCTTACGCTCGTGAAGCGCTGGACAGCCTGGTGACCCGTGGTTCGTTCCCGGCCCTGATGCTGGCTCCGGTGAACTTTGACGCGCTGTACGCCCAGGAGCTGCAACGCGTGCAGGCCGCTGGCGAAAACACTGTTCAATAAGCGTTTCGCCCAGTCATGAAAAAAGCGCCCTTGACGGCGCTTTTTTCATGGCTGGGTGAAACATAGGGGTAGGCGTGAGGCTTGCTCGCGATAGCGGCGATGCGAAACGCGTTACCGTTCATCGCGAGCAAGCTTCGCTCCTACACAAGCAGGAGCTTATTTGAAGCCCAGTTGCCGCCAGCCTTCGTAGACCGCCACCGCCACGGTGTTGGACAGGTTGAGGCTGCGACAGCCTTCGCGCATCGGCAGGCGCAGGCGCTGCTCGGCGGGCAGGGCGTCCAGCACGTCCGTCGGCAGGCCACGGCTTTCCGGGCCGAACAGAAAGGCATCGCCTTCCTGGAAACTGGCGTCGTGGAAGGGCCGCGAGCCTTTGGTGGTGAAGGCGAACAGGCGGGGATGGCCGAGGCCTGCCAGGCAGCTGGCAAGGTCGGGGTGGCGTTGCAGGGTGGCGTATTCGTGATAGTCGAGGCCGGCGCGGCGCAGGCGCTTGTCGTCCATTTCGAAACCCAGCGGCTCGATCAAATGCAGGTGGCAGCCGCTATTGGCGCACAGCCTGATAACGTTGCCGGTATTCGGCGGAATTTCTGGTTGGAAGAGGATGACGTGAAACATGCACGGCTCCGAAGAAAAAGACAGGCAGCATTCTACGCCTGAAGCGTACACGCGGCCGAAGCTAATGCTGCGAGTGTTCGGCTCGCTGGCGATTGTCGGGATGATGGTCGGCTTGATGATCGGCCGCCTGACCCAGCCTGAACCGGTGCAACTGCTCGAGGTCCAGAGCATGCCCGATGGCCTGGTGGTCTGGTTCAATCATGAGCCCAAGGTCCATGGCGAACATGTCGAGGGGGCGGTGGCGCTGCTGTTCGATGCAACGGGCCAGGCACGGCAGGGGCAATTGCAGGTCAACCAGCGGGCAGTGAACTGGCGGGTGCGCCTGGCGGATCAGGGCCTGTTGCTGAACCTGGTGGCCGCTCGTCCGCTGCGGGGGCAGTGGAGCGGGGAGGAAGTGGACGGGCGCTGGCGGCTGGAAGTCCGCCTGCGCGAGCAATAAAAGAGGGAAACCCCGGCCTGCCTGTACCAAGGCCCCCAAAGTGGCAGGGACTGATCGCCTTGCTGGCGATGAGCCCCGGTGTAAAGAAGGGGATTCCCGGCCTGCCTGTACCAGGGTCCCCAAAAGCGTGGTCCGGCGTCTTGAACGTGGCGGACCGGGATTAAAGAGGGGAATCCTCGGCCTGCCTGTACCAAGGTCCCCGAAACGGGTGAGCGGTGGTGCTCGTGATCTTGTTGTTGCAGGGGGCGTGCCAACTCAGGCTTGAACTGTTCGGTTAATTGCAGGGTCAAGCTGGAGGCCCCGGTTCTCGGGGCTTTCGCCGCTTTGTTGAGTTTTTCTTGTCCGGCCTGGCGCGGCCGTTTGGAAGCGCATCCTCCGTCTGGCTGAGCCTTTTGGCGGTGCAGGCTCACCATTTCGGTGCACGAAAAGCATCGCGGGCAAGCCTCGTTCCTACGAAACACAAGGTCCGTAGGAGCGAGGCGTGCCCGCGATAGGGGTTACACAACAGCAGCTCAAGCCTCGTCGCTATCCTCCTCGTCGCCCCCATCGACCTTCATGCCCAGTTCCTTGATCTTGCGGGTCAGGGTATTGCGCCCCCAGCCCAGCAGGACGGCGGCATCGCGGCGTCGGCCGGCGGTGTGCTTGAGGGCCGTCTCGATCATGATCCGCTCGAAGCTCGGCACCGCGCTGTCCAGCAGGTTGGACTGGCCACGGGACAGGGCCTGGTCGGCCCACTGGCGCAGGGCCTGCTCCCAGTTGGTCACCGGAGCCGAATCCTGGGGCAGGCTCAGCAGCTCCGGCGGCAGGTCGCCGATATGCACTTCGCGGCCGGAGGCCATGACGGTGATCCAGCGGCAGGTGTTCTCCAGTTGGCGCACATTGCCGGGCCACGGCAGGTTCTTCAGGTATTCCTCGGTCTCGTTCTTCAGCAGCTTGGGTTCCACCGCCAGTTCCTGGGCCGCGCGGCCGAGGAAATGCCTGGCCAGGGTCGGGATGTCTTCGCGACGATCCGACAGGCGTGGAATATGGATGCGGATCACGTTCAGGCGGTGGAACAAGTCTTCGCGGAACTTGCCGGCCTGGACCAGGGTTTCTAGGTTCTGGTGAGTGGCGGCGATGATCCGCACATCGACCTTGACCGGGGTATGGCCGCCGACCCGATAGAACTCGCCATCAGCCAGCACCCGCAGCAGTCGGGTCTGGGTGTCGGCCGGCATGTCACCGATTTCGTCGAGGAACAGGGTGCCGCCGTCGGCCTGCTCGAAGCGTCCGCGACGCAGGTTGGCGGCGCCGGTGAAGGCACCTTTTTCATGACCGAACAGCTCGGATTCCATCAGGTCCTTGGGAATCGCCGCCATGTTTAGGGCGATGAACGGCGAGCTCGCCCGCGGGCTGTGGCGGTGCAGGGCGTGGGCCACCAGTTCCTTGCCGGTACCGGACTCGCCGTTGATCAGCACGGTGATGTTGGAGTGGCTCAGCCGGCCAATGGCGCGGAACACCTCCTGCATCGCCGGCGCCTCGCCGATGATCTCCGGGGTCCGGGTCAGGCTCGGCACCACCTCCAGGCCCTGCTGTTCCTGGGCGTGCTGGTTGGCGCGCTTGACCAGGGAGACGGCCTCGTCGACGTCGAAGGGTTTGGGCAGGTATTCGAAGGCGCCGCCCTGGTAGGAGGCGACGGCACTGTCCAGGTCGGAGTGCGCGGTCATGATGATCACTGGCAGGCGCGGGTGCTGCTCGCGTATCCGTGCCAGCAGGTCGAGGCCACTGGCCCCGGGCATGCGGATGTCGGAGATGATCACGTCGGGAGCCTGGCGCGCCAGGCGGCTCATCACGCCGTCGGCACTGTCGAAGCTCTGGGTCGTCATTCCTTCCTGCTGCAGGGCCTTTTCCAGGACCCAGCGGATTGAGCGGTCGTCATCGACGATCCATACGGTTTCACTTCGGCTCATGTCGATGGGGCTCCTTGTTCCAGTGGCAGAAAGATCGAGAAGGTGGTGTGGCCTGGATGGCTGTCACATTCGATCAGGCCCTGGTGCTGGCTGATGATGTTCTGGGTGATGGCCAGGCCCAGCCCGGTACCGTCCGGACGGCCGCTGACCATGGGGAAGAAGAGGGTGTCCTGCAGCTCCCCGGGAATGCCCGGGCCGTTGTCGATGATCTCGATCTTGGTCACCAGGCGGTGGCGCACGTGACCGATGGTGAACTGGCGCATGGTGCGGCTGCGCAGGGTGATGCGGCCCAGGCGCATTTCGTTCTGGGTGCTGATGGCCTGCATGGCGTTGCGCACGATGTTGAGCACCGCCTGGATCATCTGCTCGCGGTCGATCAGCACATCGGGAATGCTCGGGTCGTAATCCCGCACCAGGGTGATGCAGCCCTGGCTCTCGGCCTCCACCAGGCTGCAAACCCGCTCCAGCACTTCATGGATATTGGTCAGCGCCAGGGACGGCAGCTTGTTCGAGCCCAGCATCCGGTCCACCAGGTTGCGCAGGCGATCGGCCTCTTCAATGATCACATTGGTGTAGTCCCGCAGGCCTTCCTCGGGCAGCTCACGGGCCAGCAACTGGGCGGCGCCGCGAATCCCGCCCAGGGGGTTCTTGATCTCGTGGGCCAGGCCGCGCACCAGCATCTTGCTGGTTTCCTGCTTGGACAGCTGGGCCTCTTCCTTGGTGATGCGCAGCAACCGGTCCCGGGGGTGGACTTCCAGCAGCAGCAAGGTGTCGCCGTTGCTGAGGATGGGGGTTACCGCATAGTCCACGGTCAGGGTCTGGCCGGTGAGGGCGGTGAGCATGGCTTCGCGCTTGGTGAACGGGTGGGCCTGCTCCACTGCCTGGCGCAGGGAGCTCAAGGCCTCGGCCGACTCGGTGAACAGCTCGCTGATGAATTGCCCATGGCTGCGCTGGCCGCTGATGGCCAGGAGCATTTCCGCCGCCGGGTTCATGTACTCAAGGCGCAGGTCGGCATTGAGCAGGATGGTGGCGGTGGTCAGGTTGTCCAGTAGCAGACGGTGCAGTGGGTCGCTGATGGTCATGGGTAGATGGTGACCTCTTTTGAAGCAAGACAATCCGGGGCCGGTCCCGAAGTGCGCGCGCGGCTGAGGCGCTGCGGTGGAGAAAATGCAAAAACCAAACCAAGGCTCCGAAAAGAAGCGTGCAGCCCCTGAAACAGGCGTTTGAAGCCGGATTCTGTGGCGCTTTGCCAGCTCTGGCGGGTATTTTCGAACCAAAATGGGCTGGTATTGGCACCGGGGTGCAAGGTGTTGCACCAATATAGTGCATGAATGTGAACAACGCTTGACGGACGCGTCCAGATAGAAGAATCAACGCCCGTTTTTCAGCGGCGCGGGCCCACCCACGGGTTTAGAGTGCTCGAACCCGATGTTTCAAGGTTTAGGATGCGGTCATGGAAAATGCCCCTCTGCTGTTCCAGCTTCCCGACGACGACACCCTGTATCAGGCGCTGCTGGCGCGGGACCCGGCCTATGAAGGCTTTGCCTTTGTCGGGGTGAAGAGCACCGGCGTGTTCTGCCGCCTGACCTGCGCCGCACGCAAGCCCAAGCGCGAGAACACGATGTTCTTCGGCTCCATCAAGGGCTGTGTCGAAGCGGGATTCCGTGCCTGCCTGCGCTGTCGCCCACTGGAGCGGGCCGGGGTCCAGGAGCCTTGGGTGAAGACCCTGCTCGAACAGTTGGGCGGCGACCCGGAGCGTCGCTGGCATGAAGACGACCTGATCGCCCTGGGGCTGGACCCGTCCACCGTGCGCCGCGCATTCAAGCGCTATTTCGGTGTCACCTTTCTGGAAATGGCGCGCCTGCGACGCATGGGCCAGGGCATGCAGCAGCTGTCTTGCGGAGAGTCGGTGATCGAGGCGCAGATCAGCGCCGGGTTCGACTCCGACAGTGGCTTTCGTCGTGCCTTCGGCCGTCTGGCGGGCCAGCCGCCGTCGAACCTGCGGGGCCGGGAACTGCTCAAGGTCGATTGGCTGCAGACGCCCATCGGGGTGATGCTGGCGGTGGCGGATGCCCAGGTCCTGCATCTGCTGGAGTTCTTCGATCGCCCGGCGCTGGCCAGCGAACTGCAGAGCCTGCAAAAGAGCAGTGGTTCGAGCATAGGCTTCGGGCGTTTTGCTCCCATCGATCAGATCGAGGCCGAATTGCAACGCTACTTCGCCGGCGACGCGGTGCATTTCGCCACACCGCTGGCGATGAACGCCTCGGCCTTTACCCGTACGGTCTGGCAGGCGCTGCGCGCGATTCCCCCAGGCAGCACGTGCAGCTACGCCGAGGTGGCACGGCAGATCGGCTCGCCGACAGCGGTGCGGGCAGTGGCTCGGGCCAATGGGGCCAACCAGATTTCCATCGTCATCGCCTGCCATCGGGTGATCGGCGCTGATGGTTCCCTGACTGGCTATGGCGGCGGTCTGTGGCGCAAGCGCTGGCTGCTGGAGCACGAGCGACGCATGCTCCAGGCCGCGCAGGGGAGCCCGGCGGTGGCCTGAGCTGCGTTCAACGATGGACGCGCAGCAGGACGAACACGATCTCCGGGCTTTGCTGCAAGACTCGCTCGCCCTCCAGAACCTGCAGTACCAGGCGATGCCGGCCGCGATCGAGGTTCTCCAGTTGCAGCTGAGGTCCCCGGCCGGGACTGCCATGAGGCTCGCCGTCCAGCACCAGACGCAGGCGATGGGACGGCTGCAGTGGCGGTTGCAGCCGGGCCCGGATGCGCAGGCTGCCATTGTTGGCCCGCAGGGTTTCCTGGTCCGTGATGCCGTCGAGTCGGATTTGTGTGTAGGGCTTTCGCCGGGGCGGCGAAGCGATGGGCGAGGGGCGCACGATCGGCGCCCGGATCAAGCCGCCGGCCGGCTCCTCGATCGCCAGCGGCGAATCGCCCGGTGGCCGGTCGCTGAAGGTGCGATGGCCTTCGTCATCTATATAGCGATAGAGGGCTGCACTGGCCGGCAGCATGATTATCCACAACAGGCAAAAAGCCGCGACGCGCATGATCCCGATCCTCCTGGAGAGCCCCCAGCATAGGGCGCGCCGGGTACGCAGCGGGCCTGGTTAATCTTTGAACACACATAACTCGGCGGTGGCGCGGATCATCGCCAGTTGCCGGAGAGGGTCCACATCGCTGGCCTGGTTGGCCCGGGCCAGCCACTGCGGGCATCGAGGGTCGGTGCGGGAGGGGGCGAAGGCGGCGAGTTGTTGCAGCAGGCGCTCTTGCAGCTGATCGAGTTGCGTGCGGATCTGCCCGGCCAGCGTCTGGCGTGGTGTGTCCGGTGCCTGGCCTTGCAGGTGCCAGGCCGAAAGCCTGGCGTACTGCACCAGCTTGTTGGCCTCGATCTGCGCCGCGAAGAATTGCCCGACCGTAGCCTCATCCAGGCCATGGCGGATGGCCTGGGCCGTGGCGCCTGCGATCACCTGCTGCTCGCGCGGTCGGTCTTCCACGGCCTTGTGGCTGTCCCATTTGCTCAGGGCCACCTGGTCGGCAAGTGCCAGGCGTGCGCCGATGCTGCCCAGCAAGGGGGCGAGGCTGGCGGGGGCGTCATCGGCCCGGGCCAGGCTGGCGAGCAGGGCGCAGGCCAGGACAAAAAACAGGTTCAGGGACGACTTCATCTGCGGGCTCCCGGGTAGGTAAGGGGGCTGGCCATGATGCCTGCAAGCGGGCGGTGCGCCCATGAAAAATCCCCGGGCACTTTCTGGCGGGCATGAAAAAGGCCTCCCGAAGGAGGCCTCTCGATCACGCCGCTTGTGCGAGCGCTACCGGATCAGCAGCTGTAGTACAGCTCGTATTCCAGTGGGTGCACGAAGGTGCGAACCTTGATTTCTTCTTCGCTTTTCAGGGCGATGTAGGCGTCGATGAAATCGTCGCTGAACACGCCGCCCTTGGTCAGGAACGCACGGCCCTTGTCCAGCTCTTCCAGGGCTTCCTTCAGGCTGCCGCAAACCTGTGGGATCTCTTTCGCCTCTTCAGGCGGCAGGTCGTACAGGTTTTTGTCAGCGGCATCGCCAGGGTGGATCTTGTTCTGAATACCATCCAGGCCGGCCATCAGCAGTGCAGCGAAGCACAGGTACGGGTTGGCAGCCGGGTCCGGGAAGCGTGCTTCGATACGGCGGGCTTTAGGGCTCGACACGTAAGGAATGCGGATCGAAGCGGAGCGGTTGCGAGCCGAGTAGGCCAGCATTACCGGAGCTTCGAAGCCTGGAACCAGGCGCTTGTAGGAGTTGGTGGCCGGGTTGGTGAAGCCGTTCAGGGCCTTGCCGTGCTTGATGATGCCGCCGATGAAGTACAGGGCGGTGTCGGACAGGCCGGCATAACCTTCACCTGCGAAGGTGTTCTTGCCGTCTTTCCAGATCGACATGTGCACGTGCATGCCCGAGCCGTTGTCACCGTACAGTGGCTTGGGCATGAAGGTGGCGGTACGGCCGTAGGCGTCGGCCACGTTGTGCACGACGTACTTCAGGGTCTGGGTTTCGTCGGCCTTCTTCACCAGGGTGTTGAACTTGACGCCGATTTCGTTCTGGCCGGCAGTTGCCACTTCGTGGTGGTGAACTTCGACGGTCAGGCCCATTTCTTCCAGTGCGTTGCACATGGAGGTACGGATTTCGTGGTCGTGGTCGAACGGTGGAACCGGGAAGTAGCCGCCCTTGATGCCTGGACGGTGGCCCTTGTTGCCGCCTTCCACGTCCTGGTCGGACATCCACGAGCCTTGCTCGGAGTAGATCTTGAACATCGAGCCGGAGATGTCGGACTTGAACTTCACCTGGTCGAAGATGAAGAACTCAGGCTCAGGGCCTGCGAATACGGTGTCGCCGATACCGGTGGCTTTCAGGTGCTCTTCGGCGCGCTTGGCGATCGCGCGCGGGTCGCGGTCGTAGCCCTGCATGCTCGAAGGCTCGATGATGTCGCACACCAGGATCAGGGTCGGTTCTTCGGTGAACGGATCCAGTACGGCGGTTTCGTCGTCCGGCATCAGGATCATGTCGGAGGCTTCGATGCCTTTCCAGCCAGCGATGGAGGAGCCGTCGAACATCTTGCCCGCTTCGAAGAAGTCGTCATCCAGTGCATCACGAGCCGGCATGGTCACGTGATGTTGAGTGCCCTTGGTGTCTGTGAAGCGCAGATCAATCCACTTGACGTCATGATCTTTGATGAGTTGAACCGACTTCGACATAGTGTCCTCCGGGGTGGCTTCGGGCTTGATGTTGGAGTGCCCTTAGAATGTGGGTGATGCCGGCGCGAATACTCTGCCATGGCAACCTGCCTCACAAGGGAGCAAATTGCATGCCAGTGCCCTGGGATGGGTTTTGTGCGCCAAAATCAGGCTTTATGCGACCCATGGGCGCAAACGCCGGCATTTTGCGCACTGCAATGTAGCGCTTATTTGAATAAATGACCCGTTTTGGTGCACTGAAAACCTTCTGCACATTAACTGGTTAAACCTTGAGCAATTTCCGCTATAATCCGCGCCCCCCTTTTTCGGCTGGCCTAGCGCGCGCTGTTTTCATGAAACTAATCGTTAAAGTTTTCCCGGAAATCACCATCAAGAGCCGCCCGGTTCGGACGCGTTTCATCCGCCAGCTGGCCAAGAACATCCGTGCCGTGCTCCGCGACCTGGACCCGGCCGTGGTGGTCAATGGTGTATGGGACAACCTCGAGCTGGAAACCGCCGTCAGCGAGCCCAAGGCCCTGAAGGACATGACCGAGCGCCTGTGCTGCATGCCCGGCATCGCGCATTTTCTGCAGGTCGACGAGTACCCCCTGGGTGACTTCGACGATATCGTCGCCAAGTGCAAGCAGCACTTTGGCGATGCCCTCTCGGGCAAGGTTTTCGCCGTGCGCTGCAAGCGTGCCGGCAAGCATGAATTCAGTTCCATGGATGTGGAAAAGTACGTCGGCAGCCAGTTGCGCCGGCAGTGCGGTGCGGCGGGAATTTCCCTTAAAGAGCCGCAGATCGAAGTGCGAATGGAAATTCGCGACCAACGGTTGTTCGTGATCCATAGCCAGCACAACGGCATCGGTGGTTATCCGCTGGGTGCCCTGGAACAGACCCTGGTGCTGATGTCCGGTGGTTTCGACTCCACTGTGGCGGCCTACCAGATCATGCGCCGCGGCCTGATGGGGCATTTCTGCTTCTTCAACCTGGGTGGACGTGCCCATGAACTGGGCGTGATGGAAGTCGCGCACTATATTTGGAAGAAGTACGGCAGCTCCCAGCGGGTGCTGTTCGTCAGCGTGCCGTTCGAGGAAGTGCTCGGCGAGATCCTTGGCAAGGTCGACGACAGTCATATGGGCGTCATCTTGAAGCGTATGATGTTGCGTGCCGCGTCGAGCATCGCCGAACGCCTGCACATCGACGCGCTGGTGACCGGCGAGGCGATTTCCCAGGTGTCCAGCCAGACCCTGCCGAACCTGTCCGTGATCGACTGCGTGACCGACAAGCTGGTGCTGCGGCCGCTGATCGCCAGCCACAAGCAGGACATCATCGACCTGGCCAACCAGATTGGCACCGCTGACTTCGCCAAGCACATGCCGGAGTACTGCGGGGTCATCTCGGTGAACCCCAAGACCAATGCCAAGCGCCATCGCGTCGAGCATGAAGAGAAAGAATTCGACATGGCCGTGCTCGAGCGTGCTATCGAGCGGGCCAAGCTGGTGCCGATCGATCGAGTGATCGACGAGCTGGGCCAGGACCTCAAGGTCGAGGAAGTCGACGAAGCCCTGGCCGGCCAGATCGTCATCGACATCCGCCATCCGGATGCCCAGGAAGACGATCCGCTGGAACTGTCGGGGATCGAAGTGCAAGCGTTGCCGTTCTATGCGGTGAACGCTCGTTTCAAGGAACTGGATCCCAACCGCCAGTACCTGCTGTATTGCGACAAAGGCGTCATGAGTCGCCTGCATGCTCACCATCTGCTCAGCGAGGGACATGCCAATGTGCGCGTTTATAGACCGAGCTAAATGCCCGGGGCTGTTCGCCTGTGGCTTGCGTCACCGGCCCCCCGACGCCGCCGTCAAGCTGTAACGGCAAGGCCTGAATCTACTGTCCATCGCTGCCCGCATTGGTCAGCACACCGAATCCTCTGATCGAGATACACAAGTGATCGAAAATCTACGCAACATCGCCATCATCGCCCACGTTGACCATGGTAAGACCACCCTGGTAGACAAACTCCTGCGTCAATCCGGCACCCTGGAGCGCAACGAGCTCAACGACGAGCGCGTGATGGACTCCAACGACCAGGAAAAAGAGCGCGGCATTACCATCCTGGCTAAAAACACCGCCATCAACTGGAACGGCTACCACATCAACATCGTGGACACCCCGGGCCACGCCGACTTCGGCGGCGAAGTTGAACGTGTAATGTCGATGGTCGACTCCGTTCTGCTGCTGGTTGACGCTCAAGACGGCCCTATGCCGCAAACCCGTTTCGTGACCAAGAAGGCTTTCGAAGCCGGCCTGCGTCCGATCGTGGTAATCAACAAGGTCGACCGTCCGGGCGCTCGTCCTGACTGGGTTCTGGACCAGATCTTCGACCTGTTCGACAACCTCGGTGCTACCGAAGAACAGCTGGACTTCAAAGTCGTCTACGCCTCGGCCCTGAACGGCATCGCCGGCCTGGACCACACCGAGATGGCCGAAGACATGACCCCGCTGTACCAGTCGATCATCGACAACGTGCCAGCGCCAAGCGTCGACCGTGACGGTCCGTTCCAGATGCAGATCTCTGCCCTGGACTACAACAGCTTCCTGGGTGTGATCGGCGTTGGCCGTATCGCTCGTGGTCGCGTCAAGCCGAACACTCCGGTTGTCGCCATCGACACCGAAGGCAAGAAGCGCAACGGCCGTATCCTGAAGCTGATGGGTCACCACGGTCTGCACCGCGTTGACGTCGAAGAAGCCCTGGCTGGCGACATCGTCTGCATCAGCGGTTTCGACGAGCTGTTCATCTCCGACACCCTGTGCGACCCGCTGAACGTTGAAGCGATGAAGCCGCTGACCGTCGACGAGCCGACCGTTTCCATGACCTTCCAGGTCAACGACTCGCCGTTCTGCGGTAAAGAAGGCAAGTTCGTGACCTCCCGTAACATCAAGGAGCGTCTGGACAAGGAGCTGCTGTTCAACGTTGCACTGCGCGTTGAAGAAGGCGACTCGGCTGACAAGTTCAAGGTTTCCGGCCGTGGTGAGCTGCACCTGTCGGTACTGATCGAAACCATGCGTCGCGAAGGCTTCGAGATGGCTGTAGGCCGTCCTGAAGTGATCATCCGCGAAGTCAACGGTACCAAGCAGGAACCGTTCGAAAACGTCACCATCGACATCCCTGAAGATTCCCAGGGCAAGGTCATGGAAGAGATGGGCCTGCGTAAGGGCGACCTGACCAACATGGTGCCGGATGGCAAGGGCCGTGTTCGCCTGGAATACAACATCCCTGCTCGCGGCCTGATCGGTTTCCGTAACCAGTTCCTGACCCTGACCAACGGTGCTGGCATCCTGACCTCGATCTTCGACCGTTACGACACCATGAAGTCCGGCCACATGTCCGGCCGTCAGAACGGTGTCCTGGTTTCGGTTGAAACCGGCAAGGCCCTGACCTACTCCCTGGAAACCCTGCAGGCGCGCGGCAAGCTGTTCGTCGAGCACGGCCAGGAGATCTACAACGGTCAGATCGTTGGTCTGAACAGCCGTGACAACGACCTGGGCGTCAACCCTACCAAGGGCAAGAAGCTCGACAACATGCGTGCTTCGGGTAAAGACGAAACCATCGCCCTGGTTCCACCTGTTCGCTTCACCCTGGAACAGGCTCTGGAATTCATCCAGGACGATGAATTGTGCGAAGTGACTCCTAAGTCCATCCGTCTGCGCAAGAAGATCCTGGACGAAGGCGAGCGTACCCGCGCTGCCAAGAAAGCCAAGAACTGAGTCTTTAGTTCCGGCTGAATGAAAACGCCCCCGGCCTCGCGGTCGGGGGCGTTTTTTTTGATCTGTGAAAAAGCTCGGGTCCTGTAGCCGCTGCCGAGCCTGCGAGGCTGCGATCGACCGCGTAGCGGTCGTAAAACGGTGTATCTGAAACTCTGCAGTGGTCCGTACTGCGGCTGCTTTGCAGCCGTTCGCAGCCTCGCCAAGGCTCGGTAGCGGCTACAGGGCTACGTGGTGAACGGGGTTGCAGGCGCAGGCAGGGGATCAGAAGCGTTCCAGGGTCCGCCGGCTGGTGTTGCTCGGGCGTTCCAGGGGCTTGGGCTTGTAGGCGCAGTAGCCTGGGCGCGGGCCGATCTTGGGATGGTTGCGGCAGGTGTCGGGTCGCTTGTCGTAAATGGTGCACAGGCGGCTCTTGCGGTCCAGATACAGGCAGTCGTTGTTGCTCATGCGCTGCAAGGTGAAGATTTCCGACTTCTGGTTGTAGCGCTCGACGATACCTTCCTTCTGCAGGCGCTTGGCGATGTTCTTCGCCGGCTCGCCCCGCTCGAACTCGTCGACGATGCCGATGCGGATCAGGTCCTTGATCTTCACTTCCACTGGCAGTGTGCAGCAACTGGACATGCAGGAACCGCACATGGGCGCGGAGTACTTGGCCCAGGTATCGAGGCGATCGATTTCCGCGGCGGCAATCAGGTTGGAGTTCATCAAGGTGGGTTCCGGCAGGTTCCAGGGCGCGCGATCATACCGGGACTGGTGGATTTTTGAACAACTTTGTGTCGGATTTTTCGCACTGACAGGTCAGCCGGTTTTCGTCGGCACGGCCCCTGCATTGATTTTCCTGTCGCTGCCCAAGGCCCACCCTTTTTGCCCGGCCAGGTGAAATAGCGCCGAACCAGAGCCTTTGCCCCGTGTCAGACCGACTAGGCTCAGTCAATTCCATGCTCACTGTGAATCTCGTCAGAGGTCGTAACGATGACTCAGGAACCCCAGGTTCGCGACACGGAGGTGGCGGCTTTTCGCGAAGCTGTCTTGACCAAACTCACCTATGCGGTCGGCAAGGACCCGGACCATGCCTTCGACCACGACTGGTTCGAGGCCATTGCCCTGGCGGCCCGGGACCACATGGTCGATCGCTGGATGGACCACACACGGCAGATCTATCGCCGAGGGCAGAAGCGGGTGTACTACCTGTCCCTGGAGTTCCTGATCGGTCGGTTGCTGATCGACAGCCTGAGCAACCTCGGGCTGCTGGATGTGGCCCGTGAAGCCCTCTCCGACCTGGGGGTGGACCTGGAACGCATTCGCCTGCTGGAGCCCGATGCAGCCCTGGGCAACGGTGGTCTCGGGCGCCTGGCGGCATGTTTCATGGAAAGCATGTCGACCCTGGGTATTGCCGGCCACGGTTATGGCATCCGCTACGAACACGGGCTGTTCCGCCAGGCCATCGTCGATGGCTGGCAGCAGGAGCAGACCGAGCACTGGCTGGACTTCGGCAACCCGTGGGAGTTCGAGCGGCCCGAAGTGATCTACTCCATCGGTTTTGGCGGCAGCGTCGAGACCGTGACCGACGAGGCGGGTGGTTCCCGTCAGGTCTGGTGGCCGGCAGAGACGGTGCGCGCGGTGGCCTACGACACCCCGGTGGTGGGCTGGCGCGGGGCCAGCGTCAATACCCTGAGGCTGTGGCGGGCCCGAGCCATGGAGGAGCTGCACCTGGAACGCTTCAATGCCGGGGACCATCTGGGGGCCGTGGCCGAGGTGGCCCGGGCCGAGAGCATTTCCCGGGTGTTGTACCCGGCCGACAGCACCGAGGCCGGCCAGGAACTGCGCCTGCGTCAGGAATACTTCTTCGTTTCGGCCTCGTTGCAGGACCTGCTGCGTCGGCACAAGAACATGCACGATTCGGTGCTCAGCCTCGGCGAGCATGCAGCCATCCAGCTCAACGACACTCACCCCTCGATCGCCGTGGCCGAGCTGATGCGCCAGTTGGTGGACCTGCACGGTATCGCCTGGGATGCGGCGTGGCAGATCACCGTGGAAACCCTGGCCTACACCAACCACACCCTGCTGCCCGAGGCGCTGGAAACCTGGGCGGTAGGATTGATGGAGCGTTTGCTGCCGAGGCACATGCAGATCATCTACCTGATCAATGCCCAGCACATTGACGCGCTGCGGGCCAAGGGCCTGCACGATTTCGACGTGCTGCGCGCGGTGTCTCTGATCGAAGAGGACAACGGGCGCCGGGTGCGGATGGGCAACCTGGCCTTCCTCGGTTCCCACAGCGTCAACGGTGTGTCCGGCCTGCATACCCAGCTGATGCGCAGCACGGTGTTCTCCGAGTTGCACAAGCTCTACCCCGAGAGGATCAACAACAAGACCAACGGCATCACCTTCCGCCGCTGGTTGTACCAGGCCAATCCGCAACTGACCCAGATGCTGGTCGATGCCCTGGGACCGGAGTTGCTGGACAGCCCCGAGGACCGGCTGCCGGCGCTCGAGCCCTTTGCCGAGAAACCGGCGTTTCGCAAGCAGTTCGCCGAGCAGCGCCTGCACAGCAAGCGGGCCCTGGCGGCGATCATCCACGAACGGTTGGGGATCGCAGTCAACCCGGCGGCGATGTTCGATGTGCAGGTCAAGCGAATCCACGAGTACAAGCGCCAACTGCTCAACCTGTTGCACACCGTGGCCCTGTACCAGGCGATCCGCGCGGAACCGGAAACCGACTGGGTGCCACGGGTGAAGATCTTCTCCGGCAAGGCAGCCGCCAGCTACCACCAGGCCAAGCTGATCATCAAGCTGACCAACGACATCGCCCGCACGGTGAACAACGACCCGACGGTGCGCGGGTTGCTCAAGGTGGTGTTCCTGCCCAACTACAACGTCAGCCTGGCGGAGAGCATCATTCCTGCCGCCGACCTGTCGGAGCAGATCTCCACCGCCGGGTTCGAGGCCTCGGGCACCAGCAACATGAAGTTCGGCCTCAACGGCGCCTTGACCATCGGCACCCTGGACGGGGCCAACGTCGAGATGTGCGAGCGCGTCGGGGCCGAGCACATGTTCATCTTCGGCCTCAGTGCGCAGCAGGTGGAGGCGCGCAAGCGCAACGGCGAGTTCAGCGCGGTGCCGGATGTTGCCGCCTCCCATCGCCTCAACGATGTCCTGCAGGCGATCCGGGGCGGGGTGTTCTCCCCGGACGACCCGTCGCGCTACACCGGCCTGGTCGATTCACTGGTCGACCACGACCGGTTCCTGGTCTGCGCCGACTTCGACGCTTACTGGAGCGCCCAGGCCAGGGTCGAGGAGCGCTGGCACGATTCCAAGGAGTGGTGGCGCTCGGCCGTGCTCAATAGCGCGCGAATGGGCTGGTTTTCCTCGGACCGGACCATCCGCGAGTACGCCACGGACATCTGGAAGGCCCTGGAGTAGGTCCGCCGGCCAGGCGCTGGAACTGTGAGCAAGGCCCGGCGTTCGCCGGGCCTTGTCGATATACTGGATGCCGTTTTCTCCTGGTCCGTGCCTTGCTGCCCACACCCGGCTTCCAATAGAGGTGACGGGCCCTGCGCAGGCAGGGCCGCAGCCGAGGCTGCAACACAACAACAGCTGGACCTGTCCGCCAGCGGACTGTTTAGGGATATCGACACATGCAATGGATGTTCATGCTGCTGGGCGCGGTGCTGGGCTGGATCGTCGATGAGTCTTTCAGCGATGCCCTGATCGGTGCTTTCCTCGGGCTGGCCGTTGGCCTGGCCTTTCGTCTCGGCCTCTTGCACAAGCAGGTGGCTGGCCAGCAGCGTGAGCTGGAGCAAGCCAGGCAAACGCTGGCCGGGCTGGGCCAGCGCCTGGCGCTGCTGGAGGCCGGCAGCAGCCCGCCTGTCGAACCGGTGGCGCAGGCCCAGGCCAGCGCCAGCAGCCATTCGGCGCCAGAGGCGCAGGCCGATGACCGCCTGGCCCCTTCCCCACAGCCCTTGCCTGAATTCATTCTTGATGAGGTCCAGCCCCTGCGGCCGGCTCCAGCTGCCGCCGACCTGGTCTGGGAACTGCCGCCTGCCGCGGCCAGCGCACCCGTGCCGGATTCGGTCTGGCGGCCGCAACCGACACCACAGCCAGCACCTCGGTCGGCAACTCCGGTGGCGCACGAACCGAACCTGATCGAACGCGCCATCAGCGGTGCCCGCAACTGGCTGTTCGGCGGCAATACCGTACTGCGGGTGGGGGTCGTGCTGCTGTTCCTTGGCCTGGCCTTCCTCCTGCGTTATGCCACCGAAGGCGTGGTGGTGCCCATCGAACTGCGTTATGCCGCAGTCGCGGCCTGCTCCCTGGGCTTGCTGGGCCTGGGCTGGTGGTTGCGGCACCGCAACGGTGCCTATGCCCTGATGCTCCAGGGCACGGGGATCGCGGTGCTGTACCTGACGGTGTTCGCGGCCATGCGCCTGCACCCGTTGCTGGACCCTTCCGCCGCCCTTGGCCTGCTGGTGGCGGTGACGCTGTTCTCGGCGATCCTGGCCATTACCCAGGATGCCCTGGGGCTGGCCGCCGCCGCGGCCCTGGGCGGGTTCGCCGCGCCGATCCTCACGTCCACGGGCGCGGGTAGCCACGTGGCGCTGTTCAGCTACTTCGCCCTGCTCAACGCCGGCATCCTCGCCATCGCCTGGTTCAAGGCCTGGCGCCTGCTCAACCTGATCGGTTTCGTCGGCACCTTCGGCATCGGTTTCGCCTGGGGCATGCGTTCCTATACCCCGGAACTGCTGTGGAGCAGCGAATCGTTCCTGATCCTGTTCTTCCTCATGTACCTGGCCATCGGCCTGCTGTTCACCCGGCGCAAGTTGCTGGACCTGAGCGATGCTCCGGCCGACGGCGATCGCCAGGCGCTGCTGCAATGGTCGGTGCGCAAGGGCGACTATGTCGACGGCAGCATGCTCTTCGGCCCACCGCTGGTAGGCTTCGGCCTGCAACTGGCGCTGGTCCAGCACCTGGAGTTGGCCGCCGCCTTCAGCGCCCTGGCCCTGGGCCTGGTCTACATGCTGCTGGCACGCCTGCTGCTGGGCGGCCGGGCGGTGCTGCTGGGCGAGACCTGCCTGGCCCTGGGCGTGATCTTCGCCAGCCTGGCGATTCCCCTGGGCCTGGATGCGCGCTGGACCGCAGCGGCCTGGGCGGTCGAGGGCGCCGGGATCTTCTGGCTCGGCATGCGCCAGCAGCGTTCGCTGGCCCAGGCCTTCGCCCTGCTGCTGCAAGCAGGCTCGGCCGCGGTCTTCCTCGATTCAGTGCGTTTTGCCAGCACCAGCCTGCTGTCCGCTGCGCCCTTGGGCGCGCTGCTGCTGGGCGGCGCCTTGCTGTTCAGCTACGACCAGATGCGGCGCACGCCGAAGGCCCTGTTGCCGAACTGGCTGAAGGAGGGCATCCGGCCGCTGTTGGCGGTGGCTGGCTTGGGGTTCCTGTACTTGCTGGCGCCGCTGTTCTTCCTCACCCAGGGCACGGCTATCAGTTGGGCCCTGGCGGGGCTGGCGACCCTGTTCGTCGGCCTGCGCCTGCAGTCGCGGACCTTCCTGTTCAGCGCATTCGCCATCCAGTTGCTCGGTGGGGCATTGTTCCTGACGGGCCTCAAAGGTGCGGATGCCGGGGCCAATGGGGTGTTCGGCAGTGGCTGGAGCGGATTGATGAGCGCGTCGCTGATTGGCCTGGCGCTGATCGGCGGCATGCTGGTGGCGTCGCGCGATGCCATGGTGCGCGACGATCCGCGCCTGCTGCGCGGCCTGTCGCTGGTGCTGCTGGCGGGGCTGGTGCTGATCAACCTGGCGGTGCTGTTTGTCTTGCCGTGGCGCACCGCCAGCGGTGTGTGGGCCGCCAGTGGCCTGCTGATCATCTGGTTGAGCCTGTACCTGCAACAGCGGACGAGCTTTGTCTTCGGCCTGGTGCTGCAAGTGATTGGTGGCAGCGCCTTCCTGCTGGTCGGTTCGCAGGGGGGCTACGCTGCCGTGGTCGACGGTGTGCGGCCCCTGGCCAATGGCGACTTCTGGACGCCCATGGTGCTGGGCCTGGCGGCGCTGCTGGGGGCCTGGCGTCTGCAGCGCGGCAACCATGGCGCGGCGTTCGATGCCTTGAGCCTGGGGCGGCTGTCCGACCTGCTGCTGGCCTGGGGCGCGTGCTGGTGGGCGTTCACCTGGATCAAGGAAGTGCTGCGTTTTGCTCCAGTCCATTGGCAGCCGGCCTTGCTGTTGGCGCTGGCCACGGCCAGTGTGCTGTTCGCCACGCTGCTGGCGGTGCGCCTGCAATGGAAGTCCCTGGGCCTGCTGGGCAGCCTGCTGATCCCGGCTGGCGCGCTGGTGTTGATGGCTTCCTGGGCCAGCCGCTACCACCCGGCGGCGAATTTCGGCTGGCTGGCCTGGACAGCACTGTTCGCCGTGCATTTCTTCAGCCTGCGGCGCCTGGCAGGGCTGCTGCCGGCCCGGGTGGCGAGCGTCGCCCATGTGCTGGGTTGCTGGTTGTTGATTGCGGTACTGGCACTGCAGCTGCGTTATGGCCTGCTGCTGTTGTCCGAGCAGTACAACGCCTGGCGCTGGCTGGGCTGGGCGATCCTGCCGAGCCTGTACCTGGTGGCGATGGCCGCGCCGCGCACCTGGCCGTGGCCGGTGGCTGGTCATTCCCGGGAGTATCGCTTGTATGCCGCGTTCCCCCTGGCGGTGCTGATGCTTGGCTGGTTCTGGCTGGCCAACCTGTTCAGCGACGGGCGCGCCGATCCGTTGCCCTATCTGCCGTTGCTCAACCCGCTGGAGCTGGGGCTGCTGTTCGCCCTGTTCGGGGTCTATGTCTGGTCCCGTAGCGCAGCGCGGGAACTGGCGATCCGCAGTGATTACGCCGAGCGTGGCGCGCAGTTGGTGGCCGGGGTCTCGCTGTTCGCCTTCTTTACCGTGCTGGTGATGCGCACCGCCCACCACTGGAGCGGCGTGCCGTTCCATCCCGATGCGCTGCTCGAATCGATGATGGTCCAGGCTGGGTTGTCCATTGTCTGGACCCTGATCGCCCTGGGCTTGATGATTGGCGGGCACCTGCGCCATCGCCGCGAAGTGTGGCTGATCGGGGCGGTGCTGATCGCCGTGGTGGTGGCCAAGCTGTTCCTGGTGGAGTTGAGCAACCGTGGCGGGCTGGCGCGGATCGTCTCGTTCATCGGGGTCGGTGCGCTGTTGCTGGTGGTGGGCTACTTCGCCCCGTTGCCGCCCAAGCGGCAGGAGGCCGAGCCTCGGGCCGGCCAGTCGTTGAATGAAGGAGTGTCGCCTTGAGTCAGAAGCTGAACCTGCGCTGGTGGGGGGCCATGGGCCTGTGTGTGGCGTTGTCCGCCGTGGCCCAGGAGCAACCGGGGGATTTCCAGTCCCGGGTGCCCTTGAGCCTGAGCGGGGAGGGGCCCTGGTATCGCCTGGAGCTTGCGCTGGCGGTGCAATTGCGCGCCAGCCAGACCGATCTGCGAGACATTCGGGTATTCAACGCCGCCGGCGAACCCCAGGCCTATGCACTGGCTCGCCAGCAGGCCCAGGCCACCGAGCAGCGCAGCCTCAGCGCGGTGAAATGGTTCCCGCTGTACAACGCCGCCCAGGCCGGCGATACCCCGGCCACCGTGCGTGTGCAGTCGGGTACCAACGGCACCCTGGTGGAGGTGCAACCCGAAGCCAGGCCGCAGGCAGGGCAGGCGGTGCTGCGCGGCTGGTTGCTCGATGCCAGTGCGATCAAGGCACCGCTGCAGCAGCTGATTCTGGACTGGAGCAGCGAGCATGATGGTTTCCAGCGCTTCAGCATCGAGGCCAGCGACGATCTGCAGCACTGGCAAGCCTGGGGCGAAGGGCAGGTGGCGCGGCTGTCGTTTGCCGACGAACGAGTCGAGCAGCACGAAGTGGCGCTACCCGGGCAGTCGGCGCGTTACCTGCGCTTGCTGTGGAAGACCCCGCAAACCGCCCCCGCCCTGACTTCCGCGCAATTGCAGAGCAGCACCACCAGCAGCCAGCCATCGCCTCTGGTGTGGTCGCAGCCATTGGTCGGTGCCACTGCCAAGCCGGGTGAATACAGCTGGCAGTTGCCCATGGGACTGAATGTCGAGCGGGTGCGAATCGAACTCAAGCAGGCCAACAGCCTGGCGCCGGCCCGTCTTTACGGGCGACGCGAGAGCAACCAGCCCTGGCAGCCCCTGGGCAATGGCCTGCTGTATCGCCTGACCCAGAATGGCCAGGATGTGCAGCAGAACGAGTTGCAACTGCCGGGGCAGGTCGTGCAGCAGCTCAGGCTGGTGGTGGATGAGCGCGGCGGTGGCCTGGGCGCCGAGGCACCGCCCCTGGCCTTCGCGGTGCGTGGTGCGCAACTGGTGTTCCTGGCCCGAGGGACGGGGCCCTATACCCTGGCGCTGGGCAACCCCGGGGTGAGCGCGGCCAACCTGCCGCTGTCCACCTTGATCCCCGACTACAGCCCGCAACGCCTCAAGGAGTTGGGCCAGGCGCGGATCGAGGATGCAGGGCAACTGGCTGCGCCGGCCGGCGTTGCTGTCGCGACACCCGTTGCGCCAGGGCGCGACTGGAAGAAGGTCGGCTTGTGGGCGGTGCTGCTGCTGGGCGTGCTGGCCCTGGGCGGCATGGCCTTCAGTCTCTTGCGCAAACCCCAGGCCGGGTCCTGAGCCAGGGGCGAGGAGGCGCGCCTCCTCGCCAGCCATGGCCGTGGTTTGCGACTACGCTCAAGCCGGTGCCTGAACTCTATCTGCCGGTTCCCTGTCTCAGATGAGGAAATGCGCCCCGACTCGCGTTAAACTGCGCGGGTTTTTCAAGCCCCCCATCCTTCCGGAGCCTTCCATGTCCCGCGTTACCCTGAGTCGCTACTTGATTGAGCAGACCCGCAGCAACAACACTCCTGCCGATCTGCGCTTCCTGATCGAAGTGGTGGCGCGTGCTTGCAAGGAAATCAGCCATGCCGTGTCCAAGGGTGCCCTGGGCGGGGTACTGGGCAGCATGGGCACGGAAAACGTACAGGGCGAAGTGCAGAAGAAACTCGACGTGATCTCCAACGAGATCCTGCTCGAGGCCAACGAATGGGGCGGTCACCTGGCCGGCATGGCGTCCGAGGAAATGGACAATGCCTACCAGATCCCCGGCAAGTACCCCAAGGGTGCCTACCTGCTGGTATTCGACCCGCTGGACGGCTCGTCGAACATCGACATCAATGCCCCGGTCGGCACTATCTTCTCGGTGCAGCGTTGCCCCAACGAGTACCTGAGCCAGAACGAAGCCCTGAATGAAAAGGCCTTCCTGCAGCCGGGCTCCAAGCAAGTGGCCGCCGGCTACGCGATCTACGGCCCGCAGACCATGCTGGTGCTGACCCTGGGCGACGGCGTCAAGGGCTTCACCCTGGACCGCGAGATGGGCAGCTTCGTCCTGACCCACGAGGACATCACCATTCCTGAAAGCACCCAGGAATTCGCGATCAACATGTCCAACGAGCGTCACTGGGAAGCCCCGGTCAAGCGCTACGTGGACGAACTGCTGGCTGGCGATACCGGCCCGCTGAAGAAGAACTACAACATGCGCTGGGTTGCCGCGATGGTGGCCGATGTGCACCGTATCCTGACCCGTGGTGGCCTGTTCATGTATCCGCGTGACAGCCGTGAACCGGAGAAACCCGGCAAGCTGCGCCTGATGTACGAAGCCAACCCGATGTCGTTCCTGGTGGAACAGGCCGGTGGCGCTTCCACCAACGGTCACCAGCGTATCCTCGACATCCAGCCTGAAGGCCTGCACCAGCGCGTAGCGGTGTTCCTCGGTTCGAAGGAAGAAGTGGCCCGGGTAACCGCCTACCATCAGGAGTAGATCATGAGCACACCCTGGCAGCCTCTGCTCGAATGGTGGTTTGGTGATGCCCAGACGCCGGCGCAGATCGTCGCTGCCAAGGGTGGCTTGTGGTTCGGCAAGCGCGACAGCCAGGACCGCGAAGCGCAACAGCGTTTCGGCGACCTGGTCGAGCAGGCCCTTGCCGGGGGCTTGACCGAGTGGACGCAAAGTCCCGAAGGCTGGCTGGGCCTGGTGCTGTTGCTGGACCAGTTGCCGCGCATGATCCATCGCGACACACCCAGGGCATTCTCCGGCGACTCCCGTGCCCAGGCCCTGGTGGCCCAGGGTATCGCCGCGGACTTCGACCGGCGCCTGACGCCCATGCAACGCTGCTTCATCTACCTGGTGTTCGAGCATTGCGAGCACCTGGCGGTGCAGAACGAAGCCGTCTCGCGCTTGGCAGCCCTGCACGATGAGCAACCGCTGGAGGACCGTCCGGTCTTTGCCAGCCAGCTGGACTATGCCGAACGGCACCAGAAGATCATTGCCCGCTTCGGGCGCTTCCCCCACCGCAATGTCATTCTCGGGCGGGAGTCTAGCGCCGAGGAAGTGGCCTTCCTGCGTCAACCCGGTTCAAGCTTCTAAGCCTGACCCTGCAGCCGCTGCCGAGCTGGCGAGGCTGCGCCAAGGCCCGCAGGGCCTCGCGGCAGTTTTCCTGCGGATCGCGCGCCAGCAGCTTACGAAGCCATCCACCGATAGCGTCAGATACGGAAACTGCCCACCAGGTGTTGCAGGCGCTTGGCCTGCTGCTCCAGGTCGGCGCAGGCGCGCAGGGTGGCTTGCAGGTTTTCTACGCCTTCCTGGTTGAGGGTGTTGATTTCGGTGATGTCGACGTTGATCGATTCCACCACGGCGGTCTGTTCTTCCGTTGCAGTGGCCACCGACTGGTTCATGCCATCGATTTCGCCGATGCGCTGGGTCACGCTTTCCAGGCGCTCGCCGGCCTGATTGGCGATGCCCACGCTGCTGTCGCTCTCACGCTGGCTTTCGGTCATGGTGCCGACGGCCTGGCGAGCGCCCACTTGCAGCTCTTCGATCATCTTCTGCACCTGCTGCGCCGAGTCCTGGGTGCGGTGGGCGAGGTTGCGTACCTCGTCTGCCACCACGGCGAAGCCGCGGCCTGCTTCACCGGCCCGGGCTGCCTCGATGGCGGCGTTGAGCGCCAGCAGGTTGGTCTGCTGGGAGATGCTCGTGATGACCTCGAGGATCTGGCCGATGTTCACCGTGTTGCTGTTCAGGGTCTCGATGTGCTCGCAGGAGCTGCTGATCTTGGCCGATAGCTGGTGCATGGCGTCGATGGTCCTGCCCACGACCTGCTGGCCGTCCTGGGCCAGGTTGCGGGCCTCGCTGGAATGCTGGGAGGCCAGGGCTGCGTTCTGGGCGATCTCCTGGGCGGCCGCACCCAGTTGGTTGATGGCCGCGGCCACGCTGCTGGTGCGCGAGGCCTGCTGGTCGGAGTTGAGCATCGACGAGTTGGATGCGGCGACCACTCGCAGGGCCACTTCATTGACCTGGCCGGTGGCCGAGGACACTTCGCGGATCGAGCCATGGATGCGCTCGACGAAGCGGTTGAACGACATCCCCAGGGTGCCGAACTCGTCGTGGCCATGGATCACCAGGCGCCGGGTCAGGTCGCCTTCGCCTTCGGCGATATCGTGCATGGCACGTCCCATCAGGTGCAGCGGTTGCATCAGCAGGCGAATCAGCATGCCCAGCAGGCCGATGATGATCACCACGGCTATCGCCATGGCGATCAGCGCCGTGGTGCGAAACTCGCTGAGCATGGCGAATGCGGTGTCCTGCTCCAGGACCAGGGCCACGTACCAGTCGGCCGAGGTCACACCCTTGACGCGAGTGAAGGAAATGAACTGGGTCTTGCCGTTCAGTTGTACTTCCTGCAGGCCGGGGCTCACCCGTGGTGCACCGTCCGGGTAGGCCTCGGCCAGGTTCTTGAGCACCAGCTTGTTGTCGGGGTGGATCAGGATCTTGCCGTCTGCGCTGACGATGAAGGCGTGGCCATGACCGCCGAAGTTCAGCGAATTGATGATGGCGCTGATGCTCGACAAGTCGATGTCGGCACCGGCGACGCCGATCATCCGGTTCTGGTGCTGCACCGGGGTGGCGACGGTGATCACCAGCTTGCCGGATGAGGCGGCGATGTAGGGCTCGGTGACGATGGTCTGCTGCGCAGCGTTGGCCGCCTTGTACCAGCCACGGGCCCGAGGGTCGTAATCGGCGGTACGGTTGCCGGCGGGCACCGAGAACATCACGCCGTCCTGGCCGCCGAAGTAGCTGAGCTGGAAGTTGCTGGTGTAGGCGGGCAGGCCGACGCTGCGCTTGAGGCTGTCGGCACCGTTGCCATCCACGGCGATCTGCTGGGCCAGCGATTGCAGGAGCTGGATGCGGCTTTCCAGCCAGGTCTGGATGTTGCTGGTGGTCAGGCTGCCCAGTTCCTGCATCGAGGATTCGGTACTGCTGCGCAAGGCCTCCCGCTGGCGGTAGTCGTTGAACAGAATGAAACAGGCGAACGCAACGGCGACCACGAGGGCGGCGGCAAGCAGGATCTTGTGGCTGAACTTCATATTACTGGTCATTAAGTGAACTACCGCGAAGGGGTGGTCAGCGAGGGGCGTCAATTTGCCACAGTGGTGGGCTTTGCGCTGCAGTTATGTCGACTGGCCATCATCGAAAATGAGCCCGGCCAGGACAAAACCGACGAACTGTCGGACGGCGCTTGAAGGTGGTTGATTTTCGAAGGAAATGCCTGGCGCAACGGTAAGAAATACCAAGTCCTGCGGGGAACCAGACGGGGCTTTTCTCTTCTAAGCTTCTGGTTGGCTGACAGGCCTTCCCCCTTTCGTCCAGGAGTTCACCATGTCCCTGCGTTCCATCGCTCTGTTGTCGTTCTGCGTGCTGCTGGTCGCATGCAGCAAGGTCAATCAGGAAAACTATTCCAAGCTCTCGGCGGGCATGCCCAAGGCCGATGTCGAAACGCTGCTGGGCAAGCCGACCGACTGTTCGGGCGCACTGGGCATGTCCAGTTGCACCTGGGGCGACAAGAACAGCTTTATCAGCGTGCAGTATGCCGGTGACAAGGTCCTGATGTTTTCCGGGCAAGGCCTGAAGTAAAAACCGGGGCTTCGGGCCCGCGGGAGAAAAATAATGATGCGTTTTGTTGTCACTCTTCTGGCCGGCCTGCTCTTGGCCGGCTGCGCCACGTCCCGGGACGATTCGTTGGCGCCCAAGACCGCCAATCATGTGGACCTCAAGCGTTACCAGGGAACCTGGTACGAGTTGGCTCGCCTGCCCATGTACTTCCAGCGCAACTGTGCGCAATCCGAGGCTCGTTACACGCTGCTGCCGGAGGGCAACGTGGCGGTGCTCAACCGCTGCCTGACCCCGCAATGGACATGGGAAGAAGCCCGTGGCACGGCCACGCCCCAGGTGCCGGGCAAGACCGACAAGCTCTGGGTGCAGTTCGATAACTGGTTCTCACGGCTGCTGCCGGGCGCTATCAAGGGCGACTACTGGGTGCTGTATGTCAGCGATGACTACAAGACCGCGATTGTCGGCAACCCGAATCGTCGTTACCTGTGGCTGCTGTCGCGTACCAAGGAGGTCAGCGAGACCGTGCGCGAGGAATTGCTGAGCAAGGCCCGACAGCAGGGCTATGACACTACGCGGCTGGTCTGGCGAGTGTCGGACTCGGCGATGGCCAAGACCTCGAAGTAGACCGGACGTCATCAGGGCGGGCGCTCGTTGTGGCTAGAGCCCCGCTGGCCCGTGAGGCGGGCCTGGCACCTGATGATTGACCGGGGCGGCGGGAGCCGCTCAGCCCAGCAAGTCGCGCAGCACCCGGGTGAAGGCCTGGCTGCTGTCTTCCTCGGCGGCATGCCGGCCGTCTCGCACCACCCAGCAGCCACCCACCATCACATCTCGTACCTGGCGGTCGCCGCCGGCAAACAGCCAGCGGTTGAGTATCCCGTCGGCGTTAGCGGTGGCCAGGTAGGGGTCGTTGCCATCGAGCACCAGCCAGTCGGCCCGGCGACCCACGGCGAGCGCGCCGATGGCCTGGCCCAGGGCCTGGGCGCCACCGTCCAGTGCCGCGTCGTACAGGGTGCGTCCGACCATCGGCTGATCGGCCCGGTACAGGCGGTTGCGGCGTTGGTCGCGCAGCCGCTGGCCGTATTCCAGCCAGCGCAATTCTTCCACCACGCTCAACGAGACATGGCTGTCGGAGCCGATGCCCAGGCGTCCGCCCTGGGCCAGGAAGTCCACCGCAGGAAAGATGCCGTCACCGAGGTTGGCCTCGGTGGTCAGGCACAGGCCGGCGATTGCCTGGCTACTGGCCATCAGGCTGACTTCCTCGGGATTGGCATGGGTGGCGTGGACCAGGCACCAGCGCTGGTCTACCGGGACGTTTTCATACAGCCATTGCAGGGGGCGGCGGCCGCTCCAGGCCAGGCAGTCATCGACTTCCTTCTGCTGCTCGGCGATGTGGATATGCACCGGGCAGTGCGGGTCGCTGGCGGCCAGCACCTCGGTGATCTGCTGGGGCGTGACCGCGCGCAGCGAGTGGAAGCACAGCCCCAGCTGCTGGTGGGCCTGGCTGGCGAGCAGGGGCTGCAACTGCTGTTGCAGCCGCAGGTAGTGTTCGGTGCTGTTGATGAAGCGGCGCTGGCCGTCGTTGGGAGCCTGGCCGCCGAAGCCGGAGTGGCTGTACAGCACCGGCAGCAAGGTCAGGCCAATGCCACTGCCGGCAGCAGCCTGGCTGATGCGCCGCGACAGCTCGGCGGGGTCGGCGTAGGCCTGGCCGTCGACATCGTGGTGCACGTAATGGAATTCGGCTACCGAGGTGTAGCCCGCCTTGAGCATCTCGATATACAGCTGGCGGGCGATGATCTCCAACTGATCGGGGTTGATCTTGCCGACCAGGCGATACATCAGGTCGCGCCAGGTCCAGAAGCTGTCGTTGGGATTGCCCGCCACTTCCGCCAGGCCGGCCATGGCCCGCTGGAATGCATGGGAGTGCAGGTTGGGCATGCCCGGCAGCAGGGGGCCCCTGATTCGCTCCGCGCCCTCTGCGCCGGCATTCGCCTGGATGTGGGTCAACTGGCCGTCGGCATTGACTTCAAGACGTACATCATTGGCCCATCCGTCGGGCAGCAGCGCGCGTTCGGCAAAGAAGGCGGACATGGTTCGAGCACCCCATTCTGTGTTATTTGTATATACATATACAGACGTTTGCCTGCCCGGTAAACTCCGGCAAGCTAGGCTTTCGTCGCCAGGCGTCAGCAGACCCTGGCCACCTTCACCGACCTTCAAGGATTTCCCGTGCCGACCCCGACTGCCAACTCGCCGCTGGCTGCCCACCTGAGCGATAGTCCGGCGCCCTTGTATGCCCGCGTCAAGCAGATGATCACCCAGCAGATCGAGAGCGGAAACTGGCCGCCGCATTACCGCGTGCCATCGGAAAGCGAACTGGTCAGCCAACTGGGCTTCAGCCGCATGACCATCAACCGCGCGCTGCGCGAGATGACCGCCGAAGGCCTGCTGGTGCGCATGCAGGGCGTGGGTACGTTCGTCGCCGAGCCCAAGACCCAGTCGGCGCTGTTCGAAGTGCACAACATCGCCGACGAGATTGCCTCCCGCGGGCATCGCCATACCTGCCAGGTCATCACCCTGGGCGAGGAGGCCGCCGGTTCCGAGCGCGCCCTGGCCCTGGACATGCGCGAAGGGCAGAAGGTCTTCCACTCGCTGATCGTGCACTTCGAGAATGACATCCCGGTGCAGATCGAGGATCGCTTCGTCAACGCGCTGGTGGCGCCGGAATACCTCAAGCAGGATTTCACCCTGCAGACCCCCTACGCCTACCTGTCCCAGGTCGCGCCCCTGACCGAGGGCGAGCATGTGGTCGAGGCGATCCTCGCCGAGCCTGAAGAATGCAGGCTCCTGCAGATCGAACGCGGCGAGCCTTGCCTGCTGATCCGCCGCCGCACCTGGTCCGGGCGCCAGCCTGTGACCGCCGCGAGGCTGATCCACCCCGGTTCCCGCCACCGCCTCGAAGGACGCTTTCACAAATGATCCGATCCAGCCTGTTACGTGCCGCCGACTATCCGCGCATGCCCTGGAAGAACGGTGGCGGCAGCACGGAGGAAATCACCCGGGATGCCGGGGCCGGCCTGGAAGGGTTCGGCTGGCGCCTGTCGATTGCCGACATCGGCGAATCCGGTGGTTTCTCCAGCTTTGCCGGGTACCAGAGGATCATTACCGTGCTGCAGGGCGCCGGCATGCAGCTCTGTGTGGATGGCCAGGATGTGCGGCCGCTGCTGCCCCTGGACCCCTTTGCGTTCAGTGGTGCCAGCCAGGTTGACTGCACGTTGCTGGACGGTGCGATCCGTGACTTCAACCTGATCTACAGCCCCGAACGTTATGTGGCGCGTCTGCAATGGTTCGAGGGCCAGCAGCGTTTCTTCACCCAGGCACACACCGTGCTGGTGTTCAGCGCTGTCGAACAGGCCTGGGTAGAAGTCTGCGGCGCCTCGGTACAGGCCTTGGGACATCATGACTGCCTGCGCCTGGACGATAATGCCGGCGTGCTTGAAATCGCCCTCGAAGGGCGTTGCTGCGTGATCGAACTCACCGGCATCTGATCCCCCGGCACCAACAGGCCAGGGCCTGGCCTGTTGGCTTCCCGCCTTTGACTACCCTCTTTTTCCATCGGTACTTCGTCCCCTCGGGCGAGGTGGCCAGGCCTTGCCCGTTCCAGTGACGACGGCTGTTTCTTGCGCGCACCCATTTGTTACCGAAGGCCCCATAACGGCGCAAATTCCGCGGCTGGTAACAGCCGTACAGGGCAGTGGCTGTGACCAACGAATTTTTTTCGGTGCGATGAGAGGCCCGTCCTGCAAGGCCTCCTGGGATTTTCAAACGGCCCGCGAGCATGTGCGGGCAGAGTTGGCCGCTTGATTGCATATGCTTGTATGTACAAGTAAATATGTGTGCGTAAGAGTCGTCACTTTCCTCTTCGCACCTTGAGCACATCGTCGAGGAGGTTTTCCGTGGCTGACAACAAATTCACCAAATACCGGAACGTTGAAATTCGCGCTGCACGTGGCAATACGCTGACCGCCAAGAGCTGGCTGACCGAAGCGCCGCTGCGCATGTTGATGAACAACCTCGATCCGGAAGTCGCCGAGAATCCCAAGGAACTGGTGGTCTACGGTGGGATCGGGCGCGCTGCGCGCAACTGGGAATGCTACGACAAGATTGTCGAGGCCCTGACCCAGCTCAATGATGACGAAACCCTGCTGGTGCAGTCCGGCAAGCCCGTCGGCGTGTTCAAGACCCACTCCAACGCCCCGCGCGTGCTGATCGCAAACTCCAACCTGGTGCCGCACTGGGCCAGCTGGGAACACTTCAATGAACTGGATGCCAAGGGCCTGGCCATGTATGGCCAGATGACCGCCGGCAGCTGGATCTACATTGGTAGCCAGGGCATCGTCCAAGGCACCTACGAAACCTTCGTCGAGGCCGGTCGCCAGCACTACGGCGGCACCCTCAAGGGCCGTTGGGTCCTGACCGCGGGCCTGGGCGGCATGGGTGGCGCCCAGCCACTGGCCGCGACCCTGGCCGGCGCCTGCTCGTTGAACATCGAATGCCAGCAGAGCCGCATCGACTTCCGCCTGAGCAGCCGTTATGTCGACGAGCAAGCCAAGGACCTGGACGACGCCCTGGCACGTATCGCCAAGTACACCGCCGAAGGCAAGGCGATCTCCATCGCCCTGCTGGGCAACGCGGCAGAAATCCTGCCTGAACTGGTCAAGCGGGGCGTGCGCCCGGACATGGTCACCGACCAGACCAGCGCCCACGACCCGCTCAACGGCTACCTGCCGGCCGGCTGGACCTGGGAGCAGTACCGTGACCGCGCCCAGACGGAACCGGCTGCCGTGGTCAAGGCCGCCAAGCAGTCCATGGCCGTGCACGTGCAGGCCATGCTCGACTTCCAGAAGCAGGGCATCCCGACCTTCGACTATGGCAACAACATCCGCCAGATGGCCAAGGAAGAGGGCGTGGCCAACGCCTTCGACTTCCCGGGTTTTGTCCCCGCCTACATTCGTCCGCTGTTCTGCCGCGGTATCGGTCCGTTCCGCTGGGCAGCCCTGTCGGGCAACGCCGAAGACATCTACAAGACCGACGCCAAGGTCAAGGAACTGATCCCGGACGATGCCCACCTGCACAACTGGCTGGACATGGCCCGCGAACGCATCAGCTTCCAGGGCCTGCCGGCGCGTATCTGCTGGGTCGGCCTGGGCCAGCGCGCCAAGCTGGGCCTGGCGTTCAACGAAATGGTCCGCAGCGGCGAGCTGTCGGCGCCGATCGTCATCGGTCGCGATCACCTGGATTCCGGTTCGGTCTCCAGCCCGAACCGTGAAACCGAGTCGATGCAGGATGGCTCCGACGCCGTGTCCGACTGGCCACTGCTCAACGCCCTGCTCAACACCGCCAGCGGCGCGACCTGGGTTTCCCTGCACCACGGCGGTGGCGTCGGCATGGGCTTCTCCCAGCACTCGGGGATGGTCATCGTCTGCGACGGCAGCGACGAGGCTGCCGAACGGATCGCCCGCGTACTGACCAATGACCCGGGCACCGGCGTCATGCGTCACGCCGATGCCGGTTACCAGATCGCCATCGACTGTGCCAAGGAGCAAGGCCTTAACCTGCCGATGATCACCGGCAAGTAGCACCCCGGCGGTTCGCCGCCAGGACCAGGGAGGGAGCCGTCGCACCTTGCAGGGCGACGGCTCGGTCCGTGTAGCAGAGCTTCGACATGACAAGAATCCCCCGGGAGAACAATAACGATGTCCACGGCCAGTGATAGCTCCAAACCCCTGATCGAGCGGCGCTCGATCAACTACATTCCCGAAGCCGAGCGCCACGGCAAACTCTATAGCCAGTTCACCTTGTGGCTGGGCGCCAACCTGCAGATCACCGCCATCGTCACCGGCGCCCTGGCGGTAGTGCTGGGCGGCGATGTGTTCTGGTCGCTGATCGGCCTGTTCGTCGGCCAGCTGCTGGGGGGTGGCGTCATGGCCCTGCACGCGGCACAAGGGCCCAAGCTCGGCTTGCCGCAGATGATTTCCAGCCGGGTACAGTTCGGTGTCTACGGTGCGGCGATCCCGATCGTCCTGGTGTGCCTGATGTACCTGGGGTTCACCGCCACCGGCACGGTGCTGTCCGGCCAGGCCCTGGGCCAGCTGTTCGGCGTCAGCGACAGTGTCGGCATTCTGATCTTCGCCAGCGTCATCGTCCTGGTCACCGTGCTCGGTTATCGGGTCATCCACTTCATTGGCCGTGTCGCCAGCGTCATTGGCATCATTGCCTTCGTCTACCTGTTCAGCCGCCTGATGGGCCAGACCGACGTCGGCGCGCTCCTGGAGATCCGCCACTTCAGCTGGGCGAGCTTCCTGCTGGCCGTGTCGCTGGCCGCGTCCTGGCAGATCGCCTTCGGTCCCTATGTGGCCGACTACTCGCGTTACCTGCCGAGCAAGACCTCCTCGGTGAAGACCTTCCTCGCCGTGGGTGCCGGCTCGGTGATCGGTGCACAGGTGGCGATGATTCTCGGCGTGTTCGCCGCAGCCATGGCCAATGGGCAGTTCGCCGGACGTGAAGTGGCCTATATCGTCGGCCTCAGTGGCAGCGGCGCCGCTGCCGCGCTGCTGTACTTCAGCATCGCCTTCGGCAAGATCACCATCTCGACGCTCAACTCCTACGGCAGCTTCATGTGCATCGCCACCATCATCAGCGGCTTTCGTGGTCACCTTGAGGTGACGCGCCTGCAGCGGCTGGTGTTCGTGCTGGTCATCGTCGGCACCGCGACCCTGATCGCCCTGCTCGGCCAGCATTCGTTCCTGGGGGCATTCAAGTCCTTCATCCTGTTCCTGCTGGCCTTCTTCACCCCGTGGAGCGCCGTGAACCTGGTGGACTACTACTGCATCACCCGCGAGAACTACGACGTGCCTGCGCTGGCCGACCCCAAGGGCCGCTACGGTCGCTGGAATGTCCTGGGCATCAGTGTCTACGTGATCGGCGTGCTGGTGCAGTTGCCGTTCATTTCCACCAAGTTCTTCACCGGGCCGCTGGTCGAGGCCCTGGGCGGCGTGGACATCTCCTGGATCATTGGCCTGGTGGTGCCTGCGGCGCTGTACTACGTCTGCGCCAGGAAGTGGCACGGTGCGGTACCCGAAAAACTGATCCTGCCGCCAGAGCTGGACGAAACGAGCGAACAACAGATCGATGGGACCCGTCGCGCCGCCGCGGTGTGAGTCCTATTGGACGTGGACAGGGCTGGATGCCTCTTGACTGCCGTAAGCCAACTCATGTTTAGGAGCGTCACGTAATGAAAATGCACAAGACCCTGCTGACCACGTTGCTGTCCACGGGCCTGCTGGCCGCCTCCGGTGCCCAGGCGGCCGGCTGGTGCGAGTCGGGCAAGCCGGTGAAGTTCGCTGGCCTGAACTGGGAAAGCGGCATGTTGCTGACCGACGTCCTGCAGGTCGTCCTGGAGAAGGGCTACGACTGCAAGACCGACAGCCTGCCGGGCAACTCCATCACCATGGAAAACGCCCTGGGCAGCAATGACATCCAGGTATTCGCCGAAGAGTGGGTTGGCCGCAGCGAGGTCTGGAACAAGGCCGAGAAGGCCGGCAAGGTGGTTGGCGTCGGGGCGCCGGTGGTCGGGGCCGTCGAAGGCTGGTATGTGCCGCGCTATGTGATCGAGGGCGATGCCAAGCGCAAGCTCGAGGCCAAGGCCCCGGACCTGAAGAACGTCGCCGACCTGGCCAGGTATGCCAGCGTGTTCAAGGACCCGGAAGAGCCGGCCAAGGGACGCTTCTACAACTGTCCGGCCGGCTGGACCTGCGAGCTGGACAACAGCGCGATGCTCAAGAGCTACGGACTGGAAAGCAGCTATACCAACTTTCGCCCAGGCACCGGCCCGGCCCTGGATGCTGCGGTGTTGTCGAGCTACAAGCGCGGTGAACCGATCCTGTTCTACTACTGGTCGCCGACCCCGCTCATGGGCCAGGTGGACGTGGTCAAGCTGGAGGAAAAGGCCGGTGTCGACAAGAGCGTGAGCATCAAGGTCGGCCTGTCCAGGACCTTCCACGACGAGGCTCCGGAACTGGTGGAGGTACTGGCCAAGGTCAACCTGCCGATCGACTTGCTCAATCAGAACCTGGCGCGCATGACCAAGGAGCGCATCGAGTCGCCGAAACTGGCGAAAGCCTTCCTCAAGGAACATCCTGAGGTCTGGCATGCCTGGGTGAGCGACGAAGCGGCCAGGAAAATCGACGCTGCCTTGTAGGTCTGGTTTCTACGGCGGCCTGCGGGTCGCCGCAAGCTGGACCAAAACCTCCCTTGATCGAGAATTTCCCATGTTTCCAGAAAGCTTCACGTTCTCCATCGCCGACTGGGTCAACGGCTGGGTCGATTCGCTGGTGACCAACTATGGCGACGTGTTCCGGCACATCTCCGACACCTTGCTGTGGGCCATCGTCAACCTCGAAGGCCTGCTGCGCATGGCGCCCTGGTGGCTGATGCTGGGCATCGTCGGCGTAGTGGCCTGGCACTCGACCCGCAAGTGGCTGACCACGGCGGTGATCGTCGGCCTGCTGTTCCTGGTGGGTGCCGTCGGCCTGTGGGACAAGCTGATGCAGACCCTGGCGCTGATGCTGGTGGCGACCCTGATTTCGGTGCTGATCGGCATTCCCCTGGGGATCCTCTCGGCTCGCAGCGACCGCCTGCGTTCGGTGCTGATGCCGCTGCTGGACATCATGCAGACCATGCCCAGCTTCGTGTATCTGATCCCGGTGCTGATGCTGTTCGGCCTGGGCAAGGTGCCGGCGATCTTCGCCACGGTGATCTACGCCGCGCCGCCGCTGATTCGCCTCACCGACCTGGGAATCCGCCAGGTCGAC
Source organism: Pseudomonas sp. L5B5 (assembly GCF_020520285.1). NCBI lineage: Bacteria > Pseudomonadati > Pseudomonadota > Gammaproteobacteria > Pseudomonadales > Pseudomonadaceae > Pseudomonas > Pseudomonas sp. L5B5. Next base: position 3,737,960 of record NZ_CP084742.1, on the reverse strand, counting down.
GGCGAGGTGATGGAGGCGATCAACGCCTTCGGCGCCAACCGCTGGCAGCAGCTGTTCGGCGTGCAACTGCCGCTGGCGCTGCCGAGCATCATGGCCGGGATCAACCAGACCACCATGATGGCCCTGTCGATGGTGGTGATCGCCTCGATGATCGGCGCCCGTGGCCTGGGCGAGGACGTGCTGGTGGGGATCCAGACCCTGAACGTAGGCCGTGGCCTGGAGGCGGGCCTGGCGATCGTGATTCTTGCAGTGGTGATCGACCGCATTACCCAGGCTTACGGTCGGCCACGCCATGAGGTGAGCAAATGAGCACGCAGGTCAGCAAGATCGAAGTGAAGAATGTCTTCAAGATCTTCGGCAACCGTGCCGAGGACGCCCTGCGACTGATCCAGCAGCAACGCAGCAAGGAGCAGGTGCTGGCCGAAACCGGTTGTGTGGTGGGGGTCAACGACCTGTCGCTGTCCATCGGCAGCGGCGAGATCTTTGTCATCATGGGCTTGTCCGGTTCCGGCAAGTCGACCCTGGTACGCCACTTCAATCGCCTGATCGACCCCACCAGCGGACAGATCCTGGTCGATGGCGAAGACATCCTGCAGTACGACATGCAGGCCCTGCGTGAATTCCGCCGGCGCAAGATCAGCATGGTGTTCCAGAGCTTCGGCCTGTTGCCGCACCGCAATGTGCTGGACAACGTCGCCTACGGCCTCAAGGTGCGCGGCGAGAGCAAGGAGTTGTGCACCGAGCGCGCCCTGCACTGGATCAGCACCGTGGGCCTCAAGGGCTACGAGAAGAAGTACCCGCACCAGCTCTCCGGTGGCATGCGCCAGCGGGTCGGCCTGGCACGGGCCCTGGCCGCGGACACTGACATCATCCTCATGGACGAAGCCTTCAGCGCCCTCGACCCGCTGATCCGGGCCGAGATGCAGGACCAGTTGCTGGAGCTGCAGAAGACCCTGCACAAGACCATCGTCTTCATCACCCATGACCTGGACGAAGCGGTACGCATCGGCAACCGCATTGCGATCCTCAAGGATGGCCGCCTGATCCAGGTGGGAACGCCCCGGGAGATCCTGCATTCGCCGGCCGACGAGTACGTCGACCGCTTTGTCCAGCGCCGGGCAGCCACCGCATGAAGGTTCTGGCAGCGGTACATCACAGCATCACGGAGTACGAGGTGGGGCATGTCCCAGGCTGAAACGATCGTTGTCGCCGACGCCCCCATGGGTTGGCAGGATGTGGTCGCCGTGGCCCGCCACGGAGCGCCGCTGGAACTGGCGCCCCAGGCCTGGGCGCGGATCGACAATGCCCAGGCCATTGTCCGCCAGGTGGTGGAGAACGGAGAGCGGGCCTATGGCATCAGCACGGGCCTGGGGGCCCTGTGCAACGTGCTGCTGGAGGGCGACCAGCTCAGCCAGCTGTCACGCAATACCCTGCTCAGCCACGCTTGCGGGGTCGGGCCGGCACTGGCCGACGAGCAGACCCGGGCCATTCTCTGTGCGGCGGTGATCAACTACAGCCATGGCAAGTCCGGCATCCACCGGCAGGTGGTCGAGGCCCTGCTGGCCCTGCTCAACCGCGGAATCACCCCGCAGGTGCCGTCCCAGGGTTCGGTGGGTTACCTGACGCACATGGCCCATATCGGCATTGCCTTGCTCGGGGTTGGCCTGGTCAGTTATCGCGGACGCATCGTGGCCGCCGAGCAGGCTCTGGCCGAGGAGGGGCTGCAACCGGTGCAACTGGGTGCCAAGGACGGGCTGTGCCTGGTCAACGGTACGCCCTGCATGACCGGCCTTGGCTGCCTGGCCCTGGCCGATGCCAGCCGCCTGCTGCAATGGGCAGACGTGATCGGCGCCATGAGCTTCGAGGCCCAGCGTGGCCAGATTGCCGCTTTCGACCCGGAAATCATCGCCCTCAAGGCCCACCCCGGCATGCAGCTGGTGGGCGGCAACCTGCTGGCCTTGCTCGACGGCAGTGAGGTGATCGCCGCCAGCAAGGGCATCCGGACCCAGGACGCCCTGAGCATTCGCTCCATTCCCCAGGTGCATGGCGCCGCCCGGGACCAATGGACCCATGCGGCGAAACAGGTGCAGACCGAGCTCAATTCGGCCACCGACAACCCGCTGCTGCTGGGGACTCCGGAGCACTATCGGGTGGTATCCCAGGCCAATCCCCATGGCCAGTCGGTGGCCCTGGCGGCCGATGTGCTGGCCATCGCGATGGCGGAGATCGGCTCCATCGCCGAGCGCCGCCTGGATCGCTTGATCAACCCTCATGTCAGCGGCCTGCCGGCATTCCTGGTGAGCGAGCCCGGAGTCAATTCCGGCATGATGATCGTGCAGTACGTCGCCGCGTCGCTGTGTGCACAGAACCGCCAGCTGGCCCAGCCGGCGGTGCTCGACAACTACGTGACCTCGGGCCTGCAGGAGGACCACCTGAGCCTGGGCACCAATGCCGCGCTGAAGCTGCACCAGGTGCTGGAAAACTGCACCCGGATCCTCGCCATCGAGTACCTGCTGGCCGCCCAGGCCTTCGAATTCCTCAAGGAACAACGCTTCGGCGCCGGCACCGGGCTTGCCTGGAGCCTGTTGCGCGAGCGGGTTCCTGCCTACCACCAGGATCGCTGGCTGGCCCCCGACATCGCCAGTGCGGCGACGCTGCTCAAGGAGCCGGCGTTGCTGAACAGGCATTTTCCGAAGTTGCAATAAAACGCTTTTCCCATAGCCAGCGTGCCAAGGCGCCACCTGCCCGACTGTGTGGGTGGCGACGGATAACGGAAGCTTCCGGAGCGACTGGTAGTTATTACAAAACTCTCAAAAGGAGCATGAATGTGACTGCGCTAAACCTGATTCCCGGCCAACTGACCCTGGCCCAACTGCGGACCGTCTATCAGCAGCCGCTGACCCTGACCCTGGATGGCAGCGCCTCGGCGCAGATCGACGCCAGCGTCGCCTGTGTCGAGCAGATTCTCGCCGAGAACCGCACCGCCTACGGGATCAACACCGGTTTCGGCCTGCTGGCCTCCACCCGCATCGCCAGCGCCGACCTGGAAAACCTCCAGCGCTCGCTGGTGCTGTCCCATGCCGCCGGTGTCGGCCAGCCCATCAGCGACGACCTGGTGCGGTTGATCATGGTGCTCAAGGTCAACAGCCTGAGCCGTGGTTTCTCGGGGATCCGCCGCCAGGTGATCGATGCCCTGATCGCCCTGATCAATGCCGAGGTCTACCCGCACATTCCACTCAAGGGCTCGGTGGGTGCATCCGGTGACCTGGCGCCACTGGCGCACATGTCCCTGGTGCTGCTGGGCGAGGGCAAGGCACGCTACAAGGGGCAGTGGCTGGAAGCCACTGCGGCCCTGGAAGTCGCCGGCCTCAAGCCGCTGACCCTGGCCGCCAAGGAAGGCCTGGCGCTGCTCAACGGCACCCAGGTGTCCACTGCCTTCGCCCTGCGCGGTCTGTTCGAAGGCGAAGACCTGTTCGCCGGCGCTCTGGTCTGTGGCGGCCTGACGGTGGAAGCCGTGCTGGGTTCGCGCTCGCCGTTCGACCCACGGATTCACGCCGCTCGTGGCCAGCGCGGGCAGATCGATACGGCCGCGGCCTACCGTGCGCTGCTGGGGGAACGCACCGAGGTGTCTGCTTCGCACCAGAACTGCGACAAGGTCCAGGACCCGTACTCCCTGCGTTGCCAGCCCCAGGTGATGGGCGCCTGCCTGACCCAGTTCCGCCAGGCGGCCGAAGTGCTGGTGGTGGAGGCCAATGCCGTGTCGGACAACCCGCTGGTGTTTGCCGCCGAAGGTGACGTTATTTCCGGTGGCAATTTCCACGCCGAGCCAGTGGCCATGGCGGCCGACAACATGGCCCTGGCCATCGCCGAGATCGCCTCCCTGAGCGAACGGCGGATCTCGCTGATGATGGACAAGCACATGTCCCAGTTGCCGCCGTTCCTGGTGGCCAATGGCGGGGTCAACTCCGGCTTCATGATCGCCCAGGTCACCGCCGCGGCCCTGGCCAGCGAAAACAAGGCCCTGGCCCATCCGCACTCGGTGGACAGCATTCCGACCTCGGCCAACCAGGAAGACCACGTTTCCATGGCGCCGGCCGCCGGCAAGCGCCTCTGGGAAATGGCCGAGAACACCCGTGGTGTCCTCGCCGTGGAGTGGTTGGCGGCCTGCCAGGGCCTGGACCTGCGCGAAGGCCTGAAAACCTCGCCGGCCCTGGAAAAGGCCCGCGCCACCCTGCGTGAGCAGGTGGCCTACTACGAGAAGGACCGCTTCTTCGCTCCGGACATCAATGCCGCCAGTGACTTGCTGGCCTCGCGCTGCCTTAGCGCACTGTTGCCCGCCGGCCTGTTGCCGAGCCTGTAAGGCCGGAAGGTGGCCGCGGGCTACCTTCCAGCCAGACGCGGAACGTCTGCTTCAGCCACCGCGCTCCGTCACGCGCGGTGGCTGTCCAATAACAATAAAAGGGACGAACACATGCAATCACAAGAGACAGGACTACGTCGCGGCCTGACGGCTCGCCACATACGTTTCATGGCCCTGGGGTCGGCCATCGGCACCGGGCTGTTCTATGGTTCCGCCTCGGCCATCCAGATGGCCGGGCCGGCAGTGTTGCTGGCCTACCTGATCGGTGGCGCGGCGGTATTCATGGTCATGCGCGCCCTCGGGGAGATGGCCGTGCACAATCCTGTGTCCGGTTCTTTCGGACACTACGCCAGCCAGTACCTGGGGCCATTGCCGGGCTTCATCCTGGGCTGGACCTATGCCTTCGAGATGCTGATCGTCTGCCTGGCGGATGTGACCGCCTTCGGCATCTATATGGGCTTCTGGTTTCCGGAGGTCGAGCGCTGGATCTGGGTGCTGTCCATCGTGATGTTCATCGGTGGGCTGAACCTGTGCAACGTCAAGGTCTTTGGCGAAATGGAGTTCTGGTTGTCGCTGCTCAAGGTCGGGGCCATCGTCGCGATGATCCTCGGTGGTCTTGGCATCATGCTGTTCGGCATCGAGAGCGCGGGCCAGGAGCACGCCACCGGGTTCAGCAACCTCTGGGTCAACGGCGGTTTCATGCCCAATGGCATAGGCGGGGTCATCGCTTCTTTCGCGGTGGTGATGTTTGCCTTTGGTGGCATCGAGATCATCGGCGTGACTGCTGGCGAAGCCCAGGATCCGAAACGGGTCATTCCCAGGGCGATCAACGCCGTACCGGTGCGCATCCTGCTGTTCTACGTGCTGACCCTGCTGGTCCTGATGGCCATTTTCCCCTGGCCACAGATCGGCACCCAGGGCAGTCCGTTCGTGCAGATTTTCGACAGCCTGGGCATCAGCTCGGCGGCTACCCTCCTTAATATCGTGGTGATCTCGGCGGCGGTATCGGCGATCAACAGCGACATCTTCGGTGCTGGACGCATGATGTATGGCCTGGCCCAGCAGGGGCAGGCGCCCAAGGGGTTTGCCCAGATTTCCAGGCATGGAGTGCCATGGATGACCGTGGTGGTGATGGCCGTGACCCTGCTGATCGGGGTTGTGCTGAACTACCTGATTCCGGAGAACATCTTCCTGCTGATCGCGTCCCTGGCCACTTTCGCCACGGTCTGGGTATGGCTGATGATTCTGCTGACCCATGTGGCCATGCGCCGTTCCATGACCGCCGAGCAGGTGGCCCAGTTGCAGTTCAAGGTGCCGTTCTGGCCCTGGGCTCCGGCAGCGGCGATTGCCTTCATGCTGTTCATCTTCGGGGTCCTGGGCTACTTCCCGAAAACCCAGGGTGCGCTGCTGGTGGGGGTGGTGTGGATCGTCCTGCTGGTGGTGGCCTACAAGCTCTGGGTCAAACCGGTGGCCATACAGGCGCGGCCACTCGGTGGCGCTTCTTCTTTACCTATTGATCATTAATGGAGGCATTGGATGAAAACTCTTTGGCAACACTGCAACGTCGCCAGCATGGCCCAGGGTAGCTACTCGATCATCGAGGATGCGGCCATCGTGACGTCAGGGGCGCACATCGAGTGGATCGGCCGGCGTGAGCAACTGCCGGCCACCGACTTCCACCAGGTCCACGACCTGGCGGGCGCCTGGGTGACCCCGGGGCTGATCGACTGCCACACCCACACGGTGTTCGGTGGCAATCGCAGTGGCGAGTTCGAGCAGCGCCTGCAAGGGGTGAGCTACGCCGAGATCGCCGCGGCCGGTGGGGGGATCGCCAGTACCGTGCGGGCAACTCGGGCGGCCAGTGAGGACGAACTGTTCGCCAGCGCCCGCAAGCGCCTGCTGAGCCTGTTGCGCGACGGCGTCACCAGCGTCGAGATCAAGTCCGGCTATGGCCTGGACCTGGCCAGTGAACGCAAGATCCTGCGGGTGATCCGTCGGCTCGGCGAGGAGCTGCCGGTCAGCGTGCGCAGCACCTGCCTGGCGGCCCATGGCCTGCCACCGGAATACGCCGAGCGTGCCGACGACTACATCGAGCATATCTGCAGCGAGATGCTCCCGGCCCTGGCGGCCGAGGGGCTGGTGGACGCGGTGGACGCCTTCTGTGAATACCTGGCGTTCTCCCCGGCCCAGGTCGAGCGAGTGTTCATTGCCGCGCAGGCGCTTGGCCTGCCGGTCAAGCTGCACGCCGAGCAACTGTCGTCGTTGCACGGCTCGAGCCTGGCGGCCCGCTACCAGGCATTGTCCGCCGATCACCTGGAATTCATGACCGAGGGCGACGCCATCGCCATGGCTGCCTCCGGCACTGTGGCGGTCCTGTTGCCGGGCGCCTTCTACTTTCTGCGCGAGACCCAGCTGCCACCCATGGATGCCCTGCGCAAGCACGGGGTGAAGATTGCCGTGGCCAGCGACCTCAATCCCGGGACCTCGCCGGCCCTGTCGGTGCGCCTGATGCTGAACATGGCCTGCACCTGTTTTCGCATGACTCCCGAGGAGGCGCTGGCCGGGGTCACCCTGCACGCCGCCAAGGCCCTGGGGATGGACAAGACCCATGGCTCGCTGGAGGTGGGCAAGGTGGCGGACTTCGTCGCCTGGCAGATCGATCGTCCCGCCGACCTGGCCTACTGGCTGGGCGGCGACCTGGAAAAACGCGTCGTGCGCCACGGCGTCGAAGTGACTGTGTAGGAGAAGGCTTGTGGAAAAGGTTCTGAGTTTCAAACAAGGCCGGGTGCCGCTCTTGATCAGCATGCCCCATGCGGGCACCCGCCTGGCCCCGGCGGTGGCTGCCGGCCTGGTGCCCCAGGCGCAGAGCCTGCCGGACACCGACTGGCATATCCCGAGGTTGTACGAGTTTGCCCGGGAGCTGGGAGCCAGCGTGCTGGCGGCCGAATATTCGCGTTTCGTCATCGACCTGAATCGGCCCTCCGACGACAAGCCGCTGTACGTCGGTGCCACTACCGGCCTGTACCCGGCGACGCTGTTCGATGGCGAGCCGCTGTTTCTCGAGGGCCTGGCGCCGTCGAAGGAAGAACGTGACCAGTACCTGGAGCAGGTGTGGGGGCCCTACCACCGCACCCTGAACGAGGAGCTGGCGCGGCTCAAGGCCGAGTTCGGTTATGCGTTGCTGTTCGATGCCCACTCCATTCGTTCGCTGATCCCGCACCTGTTCGAGGGCAAGTTGCCGGACTTCAACCTGGGTACCTTCAACGGCGCCAGCTGCGATCCGCAACTGGCCGGGCGCCTGGAAGCCATCTGTGCCGGCCACGGCGACTACACCCACGTGCTCAACGGACGCTTCAAGGGCGGGCACATCACCCGCCATTACGGCAACCCGGCCGAGCATGTGCATGCGGTGCAGCTGGAGTTGGCGCAAAGCACCTACATGGAGGAGTTCGAACCCTTCCGTTACCGCGAAGACCTGGCGACGCCAACCCAGGTGGTGCTCAAGGCGCTGCTGCAGGGCCTGCTGACCTGGGGCCGGGAGCGCTACGGCCGCTGACCGGCGGGGTGCCCGATCGTCGCTCTTGCAGGCTCTCCACGGTCTGCCAAGGGCTTGGATCGGGCGTGGCCCAGGATGAAAAATGGGGCCATCAATCCCAATGCCGATCAGCTAAGCGCTAGAGCGAACGAAAAATAACCTGTAGCGAGGGAGCTTGCCCCCGCTGGCGCGCGCAGCATCCCCAAAAATGCGACCGCTACCCCCCCCCGGAGCCGCGGCCGGTCACACGGGAGCAAGCTCCCTCGCCACCAGTACAGTGCTTGCTCTTAAGGGACCGGCATTGGCCAACAACCCCATTTTTCTCAAGGACATGCTCATTGCGTAATTCGGGTTTATGATGCCGGACGGCAGCATGAATGAAGTCCCTTCAGGGATGACCCCGACCTCCACGGAGCGCGTAATGAAGACTTTGTACCCGCAGATCAAACCCTATGCCCGGCACGATCTGGCCGTCGACGAACCCCATGTGCTGTATGTCGACGAAAGCGGTTCACCGGAAGGATTGCCGGTGGTGTTCCTTCATGGCGGCCCGGGAGCTGGCTGCGACGGTGCGAGCCGTTGCTACTTCGACCCGACCCTGTATCGCATCGTCACCTTCGACCAGCGCGGTTGCGGACGTTCCAGCCCGCACGCCAGCCTGGACAACAACACCACCTGGGACCTGGTGGCTGACCTGGAGCGGATTCGCGAGCACCTGGGCATCGACAAATGGGTGCTGTTCGGCGGTTCCTGGGGCTCGACCCTGGCCCTGGCCTATGCACAGACCCACCCCGACCGCGTGCTTGGCCTGATCGTGCGCGGGATCTTCCTGGCCCGTCCCCAGGAGATCCAGTGGTACTACCAGTGCGGTGCCAGCCGCCTGTTCCCCGACTACTGGCAGGACTATGTGGCACCGATTCCCCTGGAGGAGCGCCATGACCTGGTCAGCGCCTTCCACAAGCGCCTGACCGGCAGCGACCAGATCGCCCAGATGCACGCGGCCAAGGCCTGGTCCGGCTGGGAAGGGCGCACCGCGACCCTGCGGCCCAACCCGCTGGTAGTGGACCGTTTCTCCGAGCCGCAACGGGCCTTGTCGATCGCCCGGATCGAGTGCCACTACTTCACCAACAATGCCTTCCTCGAACCCGACCAGCTGATTCGCGACATGGGCAAGATCGCCCATCTGCCGGGGGTCATCATCCATGGTCGCTACGATGTGATCTGTCCGCTGGACAACGCCTGGGAGCTGCATCAGGCCTGGCCCAACAGCGAGTTGCAGGTGATTCGCGATGCTGGCCATGCGGCGTCCGAGCCGGGCATTACCGACGCGCTGGTGCGAGCCACCGACCAGATGGCCCGGCGCCTGCTCGACCTGCCGCCCGAAGAAGCATGAAGGGGCTGTTGCAGCGCGTGGCCGGCGCGCGGGTGGAAGTGGCCGGCGAGATTGTCGGCGCGGTGGACCAGGGGTTGCTGGTGCTGGTGGCGGTGGAGCCGGGGGATACTCGGGCCAGCGCCGACAAACTCCTGCATAAGCTGCTTAACTATCGAGTGTTCAGTGACGCCGAAGGCAAGATGAACCTGTCCCTGGCCGATGTGCAGGGCGGTTTGCTGCTGGTCTCGCAGTTCACCCTGGCGGCAGACACCAAGAGCGGCCTGCGCCCGAGCTTTTCCACGGCGGCGCCACCGGCCCTCGGCGAGGAGCTTTTCAACTACTTGTTAGTGAAGGCGCAACAGTTGCATGGCAAAGTGGCATCAGGGCGCTTCGGTGCGGACATGCAGGTGCATCTGGTCAACGACGGGCCAGTCACCTTCCTGTTACAGACCTGAAAGTGCCTGAAACATCTTTTTCCGCCGATTTCGGCCGGAAACTGCTGTTTTTCACGATAAATACTTTGTTGCCCCTGATGCGTTGTAACGCGGCCTACTAGATAATCGCGCGCTACGGGGATCAGCGTTCGTTGGTCCATTTTGACTTAAGTAGAGACTTGTCCACGGCCGTTTGGGGAATCATTTAGCCCCTTCGGAGTCGGAACAATGCTCGCCAACCTGGCATGTAGATAGCTGGCCGTTGGTTTTTTGATCTGTTTTCGGCGAGGGTTGCTCGTGATTGTTAGTCCCTGTAATGCACCAAACTTGTTTGCCAAAAGGTTGCGAAACGCACTGGTGACGGGCTCTGCGCTGGTCTGCCTGTTTGGCGTTGGCCAACTCATGGCATTCAGCCTGGATGACGTATCGGCGAAGGCCAAGGACTTGGCCGGGCAGAAGTACGAGGCTCCGCGCAGTAACCTGCCAACCGAGTTCCGCGACATGAAGTTCGCGGATTACCAGAAAATCCGCTTCCTCACCGAAAAAGCCGAATGGGCCGATCAGAAGACCCCGTTCAAGCTGTCGTTCTATCACCAGGGCATGCACTTCGACACGCCGGTGAAGATCAACGAGATCAGCGCCAATACCGTTTCCGAGATCAAGTACGATCCCAACCGTTTCGATTTCGGTGACCTCAAGTTCGATCCAAAAGCCACCGAGAAGCTGGGTTATGCCGGTTTCCGCGTGCTGTACCCGATCAACAAGGCCGACAAGCAGGACGAGATCATGACCATGCTGGGCGCGAGCTACTTCCGCGTCGTCGGCAAGGGCCACGTCTATGGCCTGTCCGCCCGTGGCCTGGCAATCGACACCGCGTTGCCGTCCGGGGAAGAGTTCCCGCGTTTCAGCGAGTTCTGGATCCAGCAACCCAAGCCTACCGACAAGCACCTGGTGATCTATGCCCTGCTGGACTCCTCGCGAGCCACGGGCGCCTATCGCCTGACCTTGCGCCCGGGCGCCGACACCATCGTCGACGTCAAGGCCCGGGTGTTCCTGCGTGACAAGGTCGGCAAGCTGGGCCTGGCCCCGCTGACCAGCATGTACCTGTTCGGCGCCAACCAGCCGTCGAAAGTCCTCAACTATCGCCGCGAGCTGCACGACTCCAGCGGCCTGTCGATCCATGCCGGCAACGGCGAGTGGATCTGGCGTCCGCTGAACAACCCGAAACACCTGGCCGTGAGCAACTTCTCGGTGGAGAACCCGCGTGGTTTCGGCCTGCTGCAGCGCGGTCGTGACTTCAGTCACTACGAAGACCTCGACGACCGCTACGACAAGCGCCCAAGCGCCTGGATCGAGCCGAAGGGCGACTGGGGCAAGGGCACCGTCGACCTGGTGGAGATCCCTACCGCGGATGAAACCAACGACAACATCGTGGCGTTCTGGAACCCCGAGAAGCAGCCTGAGCCGGGCCAGCCACTGGACTTCGCCTACCGCCTGCACTGGACCATGGACGAAGCGGCCCTGCATTCCCCCGACAGCGCCTGGGTCCAGCAGACCCTGCGCTCTACCGGTGATGTCAAGCAATCGAACCTGATTCGCCAGCCCGATGGCAGCGTTGCCTACCTGGTGGACTTCGAAGGCCCGTCCCTGGCAGCCCTGCCCGAGAGCGCCGAGGTTCGCAGCCAGGTCAGCGTCGGTGACAACGCCGAGCTGGTGGAAAACAACGTTCGCTACAACCCGGAAACCAAAGGCTGGCGCCTGACCCTGCGCTTGAAGGTCAAGGACCCGAGCAAGGCCACCGAGCTGCGTGCGGCGCTGGTGCGCGACATTCCGGCAGCCGAGCCGGCCAAGGCTTCTACCGCAAACTCCAGCTCCTCCGTGGCCAAGGCCGACAAGATCGCCGCCAAGCAACAGGAGAAGAAGGAGAAGGAAGCCGCTGCTGCGGCGGCCAAGCAGGCTGAAGCCAAGCCAGCCAAGGACGCCAAGCCTGCCAAGGACAAGGACGCCAAGGACAAGGATCACAAAGACGCCAAGCAGCCTGCTGCCGACGCGGCCCCAGCCACACCGGAACCGGCCAAGACGGAACAAGTCCTGACCGAGACCTGGAGCTACCAGTTGCCTGCCGATGAGTAACTCTCAACTACAGCCAGAGTCTCTGGCCGAGTACCTGGCCCACTTGCCCCTGTCGGACCAGCAGCGCGCGGAACTCGCGAACTGCCAGTCCTTCAGCGAACTGCACCAGCGCCTGTCGTCCAAGGCTTTCGATGAGTCCGCCGATGCCGCCCAGGCGTCGGTGGGCGAACGCCTGGCCCTGAGCACCGCAGACGAGCTGAGTGATGCCCAGATGCTGGCCGTCGACGCCGAGGGCCGCATCTGCCTCAAGGCTGCACCGCCGATCCGGCGCACCCGGGTCGTGCCGGAGCCGTGGCGTACCAATATCCTGGTGCGTGGCTGGCGGCGCCTGACCGGGCGCACCAACCCGCCCGTACCACCGCAGGACGAGCGTGTGCTGCCGGCTGCCCGCTGGCGTACCGTCGGTTCGATCCGCCGCTACATCCTGCTGGTGCTGATGCTCGGCCAGACCATCGTCGCCGGCTGGTACATGAAAGGCATCATGCCGTACCAGGGCTGGTCCTTCGTCGACCTGGAAGAGGTGGCGCACCAGCCGCTGATGCAGACCGCGCAACAGGTACTGCCCTACGCCTTGCAGACCAGCATCCTGATTCTGTTCGGCATCCTGTTCTGCTGGGTTTCGGCAGGTTTCTGGACCGCCCTGATGGGCTTCCTGGAGCTGCTGACCGGCCGCGACAAGTACCGCATCTCCGGCGCCAGCGCCGGCAACGAGCCGATCGCCGAGAATGCGCGGACCGCGCTGGTGATGCCGATCTGCAACGAAGACGTGCCCCGGGTATTCGCCGGCTTGCGCGCGACCTTCGAGTCGGTGGCGGCCACCGGTGACCTGGACCGCTTCGATTTCTTCGTCCTCAGCGACAGTAACGACAGCGACATCTGCGTTGCCGAGCAGCAGGCCTGGCTGGATGTCTGCCGCGAGACCAAGGGTTTCGGCAAGATCTTCTACCGCCGCCGTCGCCGCCGCGTGAAGCGCAAGAGCGGCAACCTCGACGACTTCTGCCGTCGCTGGGGCGGCGACTACAAGTACATGGTGGTACTGGACGCCGACAGCGTGATGAGCGGCGAATGCCTGACCAGCCTGGTACGCCTGATGGAGGCCACGCCGGACGCGGGGATCATCCAGACCGCGCCCAGGGCTTCGGGCATGGACACCTTGTATGCGCGCATGCAGCAGTTCGCCACCCGTGTGTATGGCCCGCTGTTCACTGCCGGCCTGCATTTCTGGCAACTGGGTGAGTCCCACTACTGGGGCCACAACGCGATCATCCGCATGAAGCCGTTCATCGAGCACTGCGCCCTGGCGCCGTTGCCGGGCAAGGGGGCATTCGCCGGTGCGATCCTGTCCCACGACTTCGTCGAAGCCGCGTTGATGCGCCGCGCCGGCTGGGGCGTGTGGATCGCCTACGACCTGCCGGGCAGTTACGAAGAGCTGCCACCGAACCTGCTGGACGAGCTCAAGCGCGACCGTCGCTGGTGCCACGGCAACCTGATGAACTTCCGCCTGTTCCTGGTCAAGGGCATGCACCCGGTGCACCGCGCGGTGTTCCTCACCGGGGTGATGTCCTACTTGTCGGCGCCGTTGTGGTTCTTCTTCCTGGTCTTGTCCACGGCACTGCTGGCGGTCAATACGCTGATGGAGCCGCAGTATTTCCTCGAGCCCCGGCAGCTGTATCCGCTGTGGCCGCAGTGGCACCCGGACAAGGCCATCGCGCTGTTCTCCACCACGATCGTGCTGCTGTTCCTGCCCAAGCTGCTCAGCATCATCCTGATCTGGGCCAAGGGTGCCAAGGAGTTCGGCGGCAAGTTCAAGGTTACCGTGTCGATGCTTTTGGAGATGCTGTTCTCCATGCTGCTGGCGCCGGTGCGGATGATTTTCCACACCCGTTTCGTGCTGGCCGCGTTCCTCGGCTGGGCCGCGACCTGGAACTCGCCGCAGCGTGACGACGACTCCACCCCGTGGAGCGAAGCGGTGCGCCGCCACGGTCCACAGACCCTGCTGGGTTTCTGCTGGGCCCTGCTGGTGATCTGGCTGAACCCCAGCTTCCTGTGGTGGCTGGTGCCGATCGTCGGGTCGCTGATGCTGTCGATCCCGGTGTCGGTGATCTCCAGCCGGGTTGGCCTGGGCCTGAAGTCCCGTGATGAGAAGCTGTTCCTGATTCCCGAGGAATACTCTCCGCCCCAGGCGCTGCTGGCCACCGACCAGTACACCCACGAGAACCGCTGGCATGCGCTCAACGACGGCTTTATCCGGGCCGTGGTGGATCCGCAGCAGAATGCCCTGGCCTGTGCCCTGGCCACTTCCCGCCATGCCCAGGCCGAGCCGATCGAATGGCTGCGCCAGGAGCGGGTGCGTCATGCGCTCAAGGGCGGTCCAGGTGCATTGAACAACAGCGAGCGCCTGGCGCTGTTGAGCGATCCGGTGGCCCTGGGTCGCCTGCACCAGCTGGTCTGGAGCGAGGGCCATGCCGAGTGGCTGGGTGCCTGGCGCCAGTCGGTGACCGCCGATCCCCATGCCCCGCTGCTGCCGTTGCAGCCGTTGATCGCGGCACCGCAACCGGCCTGAAGCCAACGCCCTTGAGTCCATGCTCAAGGGCGTTTTGCTTTGTGCTCCGCGCTCATCCCCGCCGCCCTTGTCCTACAACAAAAACCTTGTGCAAATACCCGAGTGCGTTAGCATCGCACCCGCAAATTTCTGTGCGTGATCGACCACGACCTGGTATCCGAAGGTTTGCCAACAAGGGACTGCGACGCGCAGACACCACAATAAAATGGCTTTCAGGGGACTTGAGATGAAGAAGTATCTTTCGCTGTTGCTGGCTGGCGCCGCAGCCATGTTGGCGGTCAGCACGGCACAGGCCGGCGCCATCGACGACGCGGTCAAGCGTGGATCGTTGAAGGTGGGCATGGACCCGACCTACATGCCGTTCCAGATGACCAACAAGCGCGGCGAGATCATCGGTTTCGAAGTCGACCTGCTCAAGGCCATGGCCAAGTCCATGGGGGTCAAGCTGGAGATGGTTTCCACCGGCTATGACGGCATCATCCCGGCCCTGCTCACCAACAAGTTCGACATGATCGGCAGCGGCATGACCCTGACCCAGGAGCGCAACCTGCGCCTGAACTTCAGCGAGCCCTTCATCGTGGTCGGCCAGACCCTGCTGATTCGCAAGGAGCTGGAAGGCACCATCAAGTCCTACAAGGACTTGAACAGCGCCGACTATCGCATCACCTCCAAGCTGGGTACCACCGGGGAAATGGTCGCCAAGAAGCTGATTGCCAAGGCCAAGTACCACGGTTATGACAACGAGCAGGAAGCGGTGCTGGACGTGGTCAACGGCAAGGCCGATGCGTTCATCTACGACGCTCCGTACAACGTGGTGGCGGTGGGCAAGGTCGGCAACGGCAAGCTTACGTTCCTCGACAAGCCGTTCACCTATGAGCCGCTGGCCTTCGGCCTGAAGAAGGGTGACTACGACAGCATCAACTTCATCAACAACTTCCTGCACCAGATCCACGAAGACGGGACCTACGACCGGATCCACGACAAGTGGTTCAAGAGCACCGAGTGGCTCAAGGACATGGAATAACCCCCGTTCAGACAGACCGGGTTGCCCCATTCACGGGCACGCCTCGCTCCTACAGACTTGTGCAATCCATGTAGGAGCGACGCTTGCCCGCTGAGGCGGCGTCCCTGGCGACCCAGCATTCGGAATCCGCAAACCCAATGAAACAGAACAAAGCCCAATGGCCCTGGCACATGTTGACCGTGCTGGTGCTGGTCGGCCTGGCTGGCGCGCTGTATTACGCCACCTCGCTGATGTCCTACGAATGGCGCTGGAATCGCGTCCCGCAATACTTTGCCTATCAGGCCGAGGAGTCCCAGCGCGCGGCGGAGATTTCCACCGTCGCCGAGGTGGTGCGCAAGGGCGGCAAGGCTGAAGTCACCCTCAAGGGCGACTCTGGCGCCGAACAGCACCTGAGCGTCGATGAAAGCAGCCTGCAGGTGGCCAGCGGCGATGACGTGGCCGAGGGCGACGTCATCGGTGTGACTCGGCATTGGGCGGCAGGGCCGTTGCTGTGGGGGTTGTGGACCACCCTGTGGCTGTCGGTGGTATCTGGCGTGCTGGGCCTGTTGATCGGCCTGGGTACCGGTCTGTGCCGGCTGTCCAGCAACCCGACCCTGCGTGACCTGTCGACTCTGTATGTCGAGCTGGTGCGGGGTACACCACTGTTGGTGCAGATATTCATCTTCTACTTCTTCATTGGCACGGTGCTCAACCTGTCCCGGGAGTTCGCCGGGATCGCCGCGTTGTCGCTGTTCACCGGTGCCTACGTGGCGGAAATCGTGCGTGCCGGGGTGCAGTCCATCGCCCGCGGCCAGAACGAAGCCGCCCGCTCCCTGGGCTTGAGTGCCGGCCAGTCGATGCGCCATGTGGTGCTGCCACAGGCGTTCAAGCGGGTGTTGCCGCCCCTGGCCGGGCAGTTCATCAGCCTGGTCAAGGACACTTCGCTGGTGTCGGTGATCGCCATCACCGAGCTGCTCAAGAGCGGTCGGGAAGTCATCACCACGTCGTTTTCGCCATTCGAGATCCTGTTCTGCGTGGCGGCCCTGTATCTGTTGATCAACCTGCCGCTGTCGAAGATGGCCAGCCGGCTTGAGCGGAGGCTCGCGCAAAGTGATTGAAGTCCGCGATCTGGTAAAAGTATTCGATACCCGTGGCCAGGTGGTGCGCGCGGTGGACAACGTCACCACCCAGGTGGCCAAGGGCGAGGTGCTGGTGGTCATCGGCCCGTCCGGCTCCGGCAAGTCGACCTTCCTGCGCTGCCTCAATGGCCTGGAGGCCTTCGATTCCGGCTCGGTGAGCATCGATGGCTTGCAACTGGCCGATCCCAGGACCGATGTGAACGCCTATCGCCGTGAGGTGGGCATGGTGTTCCAGCACTTCAACCTGTTCCCCCATATGACTGTGCTGGAAAACCTTTGCCTGGCGCAGAAGGTAGTGCGCAAGCGCGGCAAGCAGGAACGTGAGGCCAAGGCCCTGGCATTGCTGGAAAAGGTCGGTATTGCGCAGAAGGCCAACGAGTTTCCCTCGCGGCTCTCCGGTGGCCAGCAGCAGCGGGTGGCGATTGCCCGGGCCCTGGCCATGGAACCCAAGGTGATGCTGTTCGATGAGCCGACTTCAGCCCTGGATCCGGAAATGGTCGGCGAGGTGCTGGACGTGATGAAGACCCTGGCCCTTGAAGGCATGACCATGGTCTGCGTGACCCACGAGATGGGTTTTGCCCGGGAAGTGGCGGATCGGGTGCTGTTCTTCGATCACGGCAAGTTGCTGGAGGATGCCGCGCCCGACGTGTTCTTCAGTGCGCCCCAGGACCCGCGAGCCCAGGCGTTCCTGCGCCAGGTGCTGTAAGACCCTGTGGCCGCTGCCGAGCTGGCGAGGCCGCGACAAGGCCCGCAGGGCCTTCCAGCGATTGCCCCGGCACTGCGTATGGGCGGCCGCTGCGCGCCCATACGAAGTGCCGGGGCAGCGGCTACACGACTCAGACCTTGAAGCGTCCCACCAGGCTTTGCAGGTGAACCCCCAGGCGTGCCAGCTCGGCGCTCGATGAGGCGGTTTCCTCGCTGGCCGACGAGGTTTGCTCGGACACGTCGCGTACATTCAATACGCTGCGGTTGATCTCTTCGGCCACCGCGCTCTGCTGCTCCGCTGCCGCGGCGATCTGCTGGTTCATCGCCTGGATCGCCGAGACGGTGCGGGTGATATTGTCCAGCGAACCCCCCGCCCGGCGCGTCAACTCGACACTGCTTTCGGTGAGGTTGCGGCTGGTATCCAGGGTGCTGGCCACTTGCTGGGTGCCGTTTTGCAGGCCGACGATCAGCTCGGCGATCTCTTCGGTCGACTGCTGGGTGCGCTGGGCGAGGCTGCGAACTTCATCGGCCACCACGGCAAAGCCGCGGCCGGCCTCACCGGCCCGGGCCGCCTCGATAGCGGCGTTGAGGGCCAGCAGGTTGGTCTGCTGGGCCACCGACTTGATCACATCGAGAACGCTGCCGATCTTGTCGCTCTCCTGCTTGAGATGACCCATCGCCTCGGTGGAATGGCTCACTTCGCTGGCCAGGCGCTCGATCTGGGCGATGGCCTCGTTCACCACCCGGTCGCCTTCGCGGGCCTGCTGGTCGGCCGCTACGGCCGCCTCGGAGGCTTCCTCGGCGTTGCGGGCCACTTCCTGCACCGTAGCGGCCATTTCGTTCATGGCCGTGGCGACCTGGTCGGTCTCGACTTTCTGGCTGTTGACCCCGGCGCTGGTCTGCTCGGTGACCGCCGACAGTTGCTCGGCGGCGCTGGCGATCTGGGTCACCCCGTCGCTGATGCCGCCGATCAGTTCCCGCAGGCCCAGGGTCATGCGTTGCATGGCTTTTTGCAGCTGGCCCAGTTCGTCGCGGCGGTCCACGGCGAGGTTCTGGCTCAGGTCCCCGGAAGCCACGCGTTCGGCGGCTTTCAGGGTCTGCTGCAGCGGCTGGGTGATCTGCCGGGTGATGGCCCAGGCAGCGATCAGGCCGAACATCAGTGCCAGCAGCGTGGCGATCAGCAGGGTGCTCCTGGCTTGAGCTGCATCGCTGTCGCGCTTGGTGGTCTGGGCCGTGGTCAGTTGCTGGCTCAGGTCCATCAGCCGGTCGCCCTGGGCGGCCATGCGCTTGAGCGCAGCGGCGCTGGCTTCTTCGGCATCGCTGTAGGCGCTGACGGCCATCCGGTAGGCTTTCAGCGAATCGCTGGCCTGCTGCAGGTTGGCAACGTGCTGTTCGGGCAGGCGCGAAGGCAGGCTGGTGAGGTTGTTCAGGGCGTTGTCGATGGCATCCAGGGCTGGCTGCTTGGCCTCGGGCTTGGCGCTGTAGGTGTAGCCGCGGACCTGGAAGCGCGCTTGCTGGATCAGCTTGGAAAGGTCGATGACGTTATTGAACTGCGCCACGCTGTCGCCTTGCAGCAACGACTTCTCGACCTCGGCGACCCGGAGCACGGCATTGTCCGCGGTAGCCCCGAGCTGGGACCTCGCGGCTTCCCGGCTGGTGGTGGCACGTGTCATGTCGGCAAAGGCTTTCTGGTATTCGGCCACGGCACCCAGTTGCTGGTCGATCATGGCGATGCTTTCCGGCTGCTGCAGTTGTGTGCGAGCGGTCCGCAGGCCGTCATCGAGTTGCTTGAGGTAGTCGTTGACCGCTGTCGGACCGTGTTCGCCACGGCTCATCTCGTAGGTGAGACGGGCGATGCGCAGGTCCTTGGTCAGGGCGTAGATAACGGAGATATTGCCCAGTTTGTCGCCCCGGTCGATCACGCGGCTCAGGCCGGTCCAGCCAGTGGCAGTGATCAGCAGGGTCAGGAGCAGTACCAGGCCAAAGCCGATACCCAGCTTGAGGCTGACGCTTACGTTTCCCAGGTTTCTGGCTAGCCAACGGTACATTCTGCGAACTCCCTTTTAGCAATGTGCGCTTAACCATAGGCTATCGGCGGGAGTGGCGGATTCTGTAGCTTGAATGGCTAGTTGCCATTACGACCGTGAGGTCCGGCTGACCGCGGGGCCAGCACGCACCCCAGGGCTCAGAACAGTCGCGAGAGCAGGGCGGTGACCGCGGTTTCGACCCGCAGGATGCGTTCGCCCAGTTGCACCGGTTGCAGGCCGGCCTTGCCCAGCAGGTCGATCTCGTAGGGGATCCAGCCGCCTTCGGGGCCGATGGCCAGGGTCACCGCCTGGTCCAGGCCGCGAGGGCAGGGCGGATACTGGCCGGGATGGCCTACCAGCCCCAGGGTGCCGATGCTGAGGGCCGGCAGCCGGTCCTCGACGAAGGGCTTGAAGCGTTTCTCGATCAGGACATCGGGCAGCACGGTGTCGCGGGCCTGTTCCAGGCCGAGGACCAATTGCTCGCGGATCGCCTCGGGTTCAAGGAACGGGGTTTGCCAGAAGCTTTTTTCCACCCGGTAGCTGTTCACCAGGATCAGGCGGGGCACGCCCATGGTGGCCACGGTCTGGAATACCCGGCGAAGCATTTTCGGGCGGGGCAGGGCCAGCACCAGGGTCAGTGGCAGCTTGGCCGGCGGCGGCTGGTCGAGGGTCACTTGCAGTTCGGCCTCGCAGGCTTCCAGGCGCAGTACCTGGGCGCTGCCCATCAAGCCACCTATGCGCCCGACCCGCAGGCTGTCGCCCACCGCCACCCGATGCACGTCCTGCATGTGGACCAGGCGCCGGTCGCGCAGCACCACCCGGTCGGCCGCGATGAAGTCGGCCTCTTCCAGAAGCAGCAGGTTCACGCTTGGGTCGCTGGCGGCTGGTCGTTGTGGTCGTCGGCCGGTTTATCGTCCGGGTGCTCGCCGCGCTTGCTGATCAGCCCGCCAAACAGCACGCCGATCTCGAACAGCAGCCACATGGGCACGGCCAGCAGGGTCTGGGAGAAGATATCCGGCGGGGTGAGGATCATGCCCACCACGAAGCAGCCGATGATCACGTAGGGGCGGATCTTGCGCAGGTACGCCACGTTGACCACGCCGATCCACACCAGCAGGACCACGGCCACCGGGATCTCGAAGGCCACGCCGAAGGCGAAGAACAGCGTCATGACGAAATCGAGGTAGCTGGTGATGTCGGTCATCATCTCCACGCCGGCGGGAGTGGCCGCGGCGAAGAACTTGAAGATCAGCGGGAACACCAGGAAGTAGGCGAACGCCATGCCGACGTAGAACAGCAGGATGCTCGACACCAGCAGCGGCACCGCGATGCGCTTCTCATGCTTGTACAGGCCCGGGGCGATGAAACCCCAGATCTGGTGCAGGATCACCGGGATCGCCAGGAACAGCGAGACCATCATGGTCAGCTTCAATGGCGTGAGGAACGGCGAGGCGACGTCGGTGGCGATCATCGTCGCGCCGGCCGGCAGGTACTGGCGCAGCGGTGTGGAGACGATGGTGTAGATCTGCTGGGTGAAGGCAAACAAGCCGGCGAAGATGATGAAGATCGCCGCTACGCAGCGCAGCAGGCGGGTGCGCAGCTCGGTGAGGTGCGACACCAGCGGCATGTGTTGGTCGTTCTCTGGGATATCGCTCATGGTGCTCGCGGCGGCAAGGTGGAGTCGTTGGGGGCCGTGGTGGCGGGTGTTGCCACTGGGGCTGCGGGCTCTGCGGTCGGTGCCGGGGTCGGTGCGGACGGTACGGGAACGGGCATTTCGCCGGCTGGCGTCGCGTCAGCTACCGGAGCGGCGCCTGGCGCGTGAATCGTCTGCTCGGCTACAGGTTCCACTGGAGCCGGTTGCTGCTGGGTCGGCGCGAGGATCTTCCGCGCTTCCTGCTCCAGGGACAGGATGTGTTCGTTGTGCAGCTGCCGGCGGATTTCGTCGGCACCGATTTCCCGTTCAACTTCCTGTTTTATCGCATTGAAGCTGCGCTTGAGGCGCCCGACCCACAGGCCGGCGGTGCGCGCGGCGCCGGGCAGGCGCTCGGGGCCGAGCACCAGCAGGGCCACCAGGCCCACCAGCAGCAGTTCAGAGAAGCTGATACCAAACATTAGTCAGTGCTCACGAGTCTTTGCGGGTCGGCTCTTCGACTTTCTGCGCCTGCACATCGATGGTATGCGGCTGGTTCAGCGGTGCGCTCTGTTGCGGCTGGACCGGTGGCACAGGCTGCGCCGCTGGTGGCACCACGGGTTCGGCAGGCTTTTCGTCGTCGTTCATGGCCTTGCGAAAGCCCTTGATCGACTCGCCGACGTCGGTGCCCAGGTTCTTGAGCTTCTTGGTGCCGAATACCAGTACCACGACCACCAGGATGACGATCCAGTGTTTCCAGTCAAAAATGCCCATGCTGCGTTTCCTCTTAGAAAGTTGTTCAGGCGGACGGACGCGAGGCTTTCTCTGCGTGTCCGGACAGGCCGAAACGGCGGTCCAGTTCATCGAGCACGGCCTGGGGATGCTGCCCCAGCTGAGCCAGCATGATCAGGGTGTGGAACCACAGGTCCGCGGTTTCGTAGATCACATCGCTGCAATCGCCGCTGGCGGCGGCGTCCTTGGCGGCGATGATGGTTTCCACCGATTCTTCGCCGACCTTTTCCAGAATCTTGTTCAGGCCCTTGTGGTACAAGCTGGCCACGTAGGAACTGTCGGCAGCGGCGTTCTTGCGCTCCTCCAGTACCTGGGCCAGACGGGTGAGGGTATCGCTCATGTCAGTGTCCTGCAGAATAAATCGCGTGCGGGTCCTTGAGGACCGGTTCGACGGTTTTCCACTCGCCATCTTCGTAGACGCGGTAGAAGCAGCTGTGACGGCCGGTGTGACAGGCAATGTCGCCGATCTGCTCGACCATCAGGATGATCACGTCAGCGTCGCAGTCCAGGCGCATTTCATGGAGCTTCTGCACATGCCCGGACTCTTCGCCCTTGCGCCACAGCTTGCCACGGGAACGTGACCAGTAGATGGCGCGATTCTCGGTTGCGGTCAGGCCCAGGGCTTCGCGGTTCATCCAGGCCATCATCAGCACGCGCCCGGTCTTGTGATCCTGGGCGATGGCCGGCACCAGGCCGTCCGCATCCCATTTGATCTGGTCCAGCCAATCTTTCATTTTCGACTCCGACTACCGGGCTCGACCCGCTGGTGACGCCTCGGCGATTTCGACAGTTTGCCAGCAGGTCGCGCCACTGGCTATCGGCGAACGATCAGATACAAACCCACGGCAATCATGATGCCAGCGGGCCAGTGTCCCAGCTCGTGCAGTGGGCCGCCGGCAGCCAGGATCGCGCCACCGCCCAGGTGGGCAGTGCCCAGCAGGCGTAGGAACCAGTCGTCCTTGCGTCGGTGCCAGGGCGCGGGAGGGTCGGCGGCGTGGGGCTGCGACATGCGTTCCAGCAGGTCGCGGGTCATGTTGGCCAGGTGCGGCAGCTGTTCGATCTGGCTGTGGATATTGCCGAGCACGGTCTTGGGGCTGACTCGCTCGCGCATCCAGCGTTCCAGGAAGGGTTGCGCGGTGTTCCACAGGTCCAGGTCCGGGTACAGCTGGCGGCCCAGGCCCTCGATGTTGAGCAGGGTCTTCTGCAGCAGCACCAGCTGTGGCTGGACTTCCATGTTGAAGCGCCGCGCCGTCTGGAACAGGCGCATTAGCACCTGGCCGAAGGAAATGTCCTTCAGCGGTTTTTCGAAGATCGGCTCGCACACGGTGCGGATCGCCGCCTCGAATTCGTTGAGCTTGGTTTCCGCCGGAACCCAGCCGGAATCGATGTGCAACTGGGCCACGCGGCGGTAGTCACGCTTGAAGAAGGCGAACAGGTTGCGCGCCAGGTAGTCCTGGTCTTGCGGGGTGAGGCTGCCGACGATACCGCAGTCGATGGCAATGTACTGCGGGCTCCAGGGCTGCACGGTGCTGACGAAGATGTTGCCCGGGTGCATGTCGGCGTGGAAGAAACTGTCGCGAAATACCTGGGTGAAGAAGATCTCCACGCCCCGTTCGGCGAGCATCTTCATGTCGGTGCGCTGGTCGGCCAGGGTTGCCAGGTCGGTGACCTGGATGCCGTAGATGCGCTCCATCACCAGCACTTTCGGCCGGCACCAGTCCCAGTAGACCTGGGGTACGTAAAGCAGTGGCGAGCCTTCGAAGTTGCGCTTGAGCTGGCTGGCGTTGGCCGCCTCGCGCAGCAGGTCGAGCTCGTCGTAGATGGTTTTCTCGTAGTCGCTGACCACGTCGACCGGGTGCAGCAGGCGCGCGTCGGCAGAGACCCGTTCTGCGGCCCGGGCGAGGATGAACAGCCACGCCAGGTCCTGGGCAATGATCGGCTTGAGCCCGGGACGGATCACCTTGACCACCACTTCTTCGCCGGTCTTGAGCTTGGCGGCATGCACCTGGGCCACCGAGGCCGAGGCCAGGGGTTCGATGTCGAAGCGGCTGAACACGTCGCTGATCTTCTTGCCCAGCTGTTCTTCGATCAGGGCCACGGACTTCTGCGAGTCGAACGGCGGTACCCGGTCCTGCAGCAGCATCAGCTCGTCGGCGATGTCTTCCGGCAACAGGTCGCGGCGAGTGGATAGAATCTGTCCGAACTTGATGAAGATCGGCCCCAGGTCCTGCAACGCCAGGCGCAGGCGTGCCCCGCGGCTCAGTTCCAGCTGTTTGCGCGGGAACCAGCGCCAGGGCAGGACGAAGCGCAGGGCCAGGAGAAACCAGGGCAGGGGGAGATCGAACAGCAGGTCATCGAGGCGGTAGCGGATCACGACACGCTGGATGCGCAATAGACGACGGACGGCAAGCAGCTTCATGCGTTATCGCTTGGGTCAAGGGATCGGGAAAGGCGCTCGATACGCGCCTCCAGTCGTTCCAGGTCGAGCTTGGCCTGGTCCAGTTCACGAAAGCGTGCCTCGGCTTCGCGCTGGCCCACCAGGCTGCGCGATTCTTCGGCGAGGAATTCGGCGAGGTTCTGGTTGAGGCTGGCGAAGCCTTGCTGGTACCAGCGCGCGCGGCTGCGCACATGGCCGCTGAACAGCTGGGTGGCCACCGGGCCGAGCCAGCGCGAGAGCTCGTACTCCCAGTCCAGCTCCAGGTCCTGGAGGACTGCCGCCAGGTCCAGCAGCACGCCGCTGTCGCCCTCCAGCTCCACCTGAGGACTGTGCAGCACCCCGGTCTTGTCCTTGCTCAGCGCCAGGCGCACCAGGCTCGAGGCCGGTGCGCGCAGGGTGCAGTCAGGGTCGCTGGCCCATTGGGAGGCCAGCATCAGGCCTTCATCGCTGGGCAAGATGAACAACTGCAATGCCGGGCTCTGGCAGTCGACGGCGATCACCTTGCCGGTCAGGTGCTTGAGACGCGGCAAGGCCGTGCTGTCCAGGCGCAGCACCCGATTGATGCCGGTCTCGACGCTGGCGAGCAGGCCGCTGAGCAGCATCAGGGCTTGATGCCGCGGTGCAGGGCGACGATGCCTGCGGTCATGTTGTGGTAGGTCACGCGGTCGAAACCGACCTCGACCATCATCGACTTCAGGGTTTCCTGGTTGGGGTGCATGCGGATCGATTCGGCCAGATAACGATAGCTTTCCGAGTCATTGGTGATCAGCTTGCCGGCCAGGGGCATGAAGGCGAACGAATAGGCGTCGTAGACCTTGGACATCAGGGTGTTGGTAGGCTTGGAGAACTCCAGCACCAACAGCCGGCCGCCGGGCTTGAGCACCCGCAGCATCGAGCGCAGGGCGTCTTCTTTATGGGTCACGTTGCGCAGGCCGAAGGCGATGGTCACGCAATCGAAATGGTTGTCCGGGAAGGGCAGCTTTTCAGCATCCGCCTGGACGAATTCGACGTTGCCGGCCACGCCCAGGTCCAGCAGGCGGTCGCGACCGACCCTGAGCATGGACTCGTTGATGTCCGCCAGCACGACCTGGCCGGTCGGGCCCACCAGGTGGGAGAAACGCTTGGTCAGGTCGCCAGTACCGCCGGCAATGTCCAGTACGCGGTTGCCCGGGCGCACGCCCGACAGCTCGATCGTGAAGCGTTTCCACAGGCGGTGCATGCCGCCGGACAGCACGTCGTTCATCAGGTCGTACTTGGCGGCCACCGAGTGGAACACCTCGGCGACTTTTTCCGCTTTCTGGCTCTCGGGAACGTTCTTGAAGCCGAAGTGAGTGGTGGGTTCGGCATCGCTGCCTTTGCGCTGATCAGTCATATCGCTGTCACCAAAAGAGAATGCGGGACATTCTAATGCCGGTGACTGTCTTTGTCTTGGCAAGCCTGAATGTAAGATAGCGATCCGCCGGGACGTTTTGACGCACTCAGGGTCGAGATGCTCCAGGCGAGTCCCGAAACAGCAGGAGTCCTTAGATGGCCCGTATTAGTGTTGAACGTGCCCATGGCCTGGGCAAGCAGGCGGCCCGTGAAAAAGCCGACAAACTGGCGCAGAAACTCGCCGATCAATATGGCCTGGAGCCAAAGTGGGCGGGCGATACGCTCAACCTCAAGCGCTCTGGAGTCAAAGGCGCGGTGCATGTAGGCGATGACTCCATCAGGGTCGATGTGGAGCTGGGCCTGTTGATGTCGGCCATGAGCGGCACCATCAAGTCGGAAATCGAAAAGGCCCTGGACAAGGCACTGGCCTGATCCTGTGCCGGTGGGTTGCGGGGCACTGCAAGGGTGCTCGAGTGTGCTCGCCGGCAAGCCGTTCCCCCAGGGGACGAACACTGTTTTATTGCATTCGTTAGGGTGCCGATTCTAATTTTTCTCTCTAGGTTGTGCCTCAGGTTCTCTTTCCGAGGACAGTTCCTCAATCCTTCTGCGCGTGAGGTGCACCATGGCCAAAGTAATCCTGAAGAAAAAAGTTGATGTTCAATCGACTGCTCTGAGCGAAGTCAAATCCTATGCTCGCAAGATCTGGTTAGCTGGTCTGGGCGCCTATGCCAAAGTCGGCCAGGAAGGCAGCGATTACTTCCAGGAGTTGATCAAGGCTGGTCAATCCGTTGAAAAGAAAGGCAAAAAAGTTGTGACTGAACAACTTGAGGCGGCCAACAGTCAGATCGATAGCGTCAAAGGGGATGTCAGCACTCTAAAAGGCCGGGTCGAAGTGCAGCTCGATAAAGTCGAGAAGGCTTTTGATACGCGCGTCGCCAGTGCCTTGAATCGTATCGGCATTCCGTCTAAACATGACGTTGAGACACTCTCTGCTAAGCTCGATGAGCTGACTGCATTGCTCGAACGTGTCGCGCGTAAACATTAAGGAGAACGGGATGGCTGGTAAAAAGAATACTGAAAAAGAAGGCAGCTCGTGGATCGGGAAAGTCGAAGAGTACTCCCGTAAAATTTGGCTTGCTGGTTTAGGCGTGTACTCGAAAATCGACTCTGACGGCAGCAAGCTTTTCGAATCCTTGGTCAAGGATGGCGAGAAAGCCGAGAAGCTGACCAAGACCGTAGTAGGCAAGAAAGTCGATGCCGCCAAAGACTCCGCGAACTCGGCCAAGTCGCGCATCAGTGACGTCAAGGATCGTGCCCTGGGCAAGTGGGATGAACTGGAAGGGGCTTTCGACAAGCGCCTGAACAGTGCCATTTCGCGTCTGGGTGTACCGAGCCGCAATGAAGTGAAGGTCCTGCATGACAAGGTCGATACCCTGACCCGGCAGATTGAAAAACTCACAGGTGCCAAGGTTGCGCCGGTCGCGGCCAAGACCGCTGCCGCCAAACCAGCAGCCAAACCCCTGGCCAAGCCTGCTGCCAAGCCGGTAGCCAAGCCGGTAGCCAAGCCGGTAGCCAAGGCTGCTGCGAAACCAGCAGCCAAGCCAGCAGCCAAGACCGCCGCTGCAAAGCCTGCGGCCAAACCGGCAGCCAAGCCTGTCGCAGCCAAGCCTGCAGCGAAGCCAGCGGCCAAACCTGCGGCGAAACCCGCAGCAGCCAAACCGGCCGCCAAGCCAGCTGCGAAGCCTGCCGCCGCGAAAAAACCGGTAGCCAAGAAACCCGCAGCCAAGCCCGTAGCCAAACCTGCAGCGGCGGCCAAGCCTGCAACTGCAGCCCCGGCAGCCTCGGCCAGTTCTGCGAATTCCGTCGCAGCGCCAGCCCCGACGGCCACCCCGGTTGCCGCGCCGAGCCCGGCGCCAAGCAGCCAGTCCTGATCCATCAGGACAACACGAACGCCCGGCCTGCGAAGACCGGGCGTTTTTCATGGGCCGGCGATAATCGTTCTACGGATGTTCGTCCAGGTAGCGCAGCGCCATCTGCTCGGTGGCCAGCTTGGCCGGCGGTAGCAGATGCGGCGCCACCAGCATCATGATCTGGTAGACCACCAGGCGTACCTCTCCCTCGCGATCGAGAATCCGCTGGTAATCCAGGGAGAACAGCAGGGTCATGGTGATCTGTTCCACCAGTTGCCCCAGGGCCTGGGTGCCACTGACCAATTGTCCCATCGTCTTGAGTCGTGCCAGCAGCGCCGCGAGCGTGCGCTTGAGGGCATTGAGCAGGCTGCGGATGCCCTTGGCCAGCTTCGGCAAGCGCCCGGCCAGGTTGGACAGGTCCTGGAACAGGAAGCGGTAGTGGGCCAGGCGCTCGACGATCAAGTGCAGGAACAGCCAGTAGTCTTCCGGTGCCAGCCGGGCGTCGGCGGGCGGGTCCAGCAGGGGCGTGAGTTCGTTCTGGAAGCGCTCGAACAAGCCGAGTACCAGTGGCTCCTTGCCATGAAAGTGGTAATAGAGGTTGCCGGGGCTGATCCCCATTTCATTGGCCACCTCCATGGTCGAGACGTTGGGCTCGCCCTTCTGGTTGAACAGCAGCAGGGCACATTCGAGTATCCGGTCGCGGGTTTTCATCCTGACTTCTTGTCGGTCCATTGAAAGGGGCGGCTCTGCCAGCCGCGGGGCAAGGTGTCTTCAGCGCACCCGCACGTAGGTGCCCGGCGCGGCTTCCATCGGCGGATAGGTCGGGTTGCCGAGGACGCTCAGGCTGTCCCGCTGCGTTCCGGAACGTTCCTGGGCCCAGGCCAGCCACTGGCTCCACCAACTGCCATCGACATGCTTGGCATCGTAGTACCAGGCCCGGGGGTCGCTGCTGAGCTTGGGATTTTCCACGTAGTTGGCCTTGGGGTTGCCAGGTGGGTTGAGAATGCTCTGGACATGCCCGCTGTTGGACAGCACGAAGCGCCGGTTGCCGCCCAGCAGCAGGGTCGAGCGATACACCGCGTCCCAGGGGGTGATGTGGTCGTTGATCCCGGCCACGCTGAAGCTGTCCACCGTGACC